>JBJKPN010000129.1:0-33871 GCA_046706365.1 Candidatus Kryptoniota bacterium
GAAAAGAAAGAACCTGGACTCTTCCTGTTCGAATGAGAGACTGCTCAACCCGGGAGGGCGCCGCTATCCTTGTCAAGGTTTAGAACCTTGACAAGGGTTCCAAGGTTGCACGGAGCCGGGAGATCAGCTTGGGCCACTTGAAATACGACAGGAGTGAACAGAAGCGGCACTTCTTCACGAAGTTGAAAACTGTGTGTGCCATCGTCGGAAAGCCCGGGGCGTATTGCATGATTCCGAAACGAGAGCTGGAGCTTCTGTATATGCTCAGGGATCTTCCGTTCAAAATCGAGGCGGCGCCGGGGGAACGAGTTTCGGATGAAGTCCTGAGGAAAATGCGCAGCGTGCACCCGCTGCTTATGAAGTATTTCAAGGTGTCCCTGAAGAAGGATGGTCCGGCAATTCCCCTGTACCATTATCATGGTGTTGCATCGGGCTTGCGCCTTTACCTCAATATTCTTGAAGATGGCGAATTCCCCGGCGCGGCCGGGTTGAAGGAGGAACTCGCGGAATTTGCTTCGTTCGAGGAGGGCGCAGAAGAGGCGGCGGATTTGATGGTTTCGGCTATTGAGCTGACCGGCCTGAGATGGAGCGATTTGAAATCCAGCATCTATTGGCTGGAATGGAAAAGGACCGTGAGAAAGTACGCCCCTTTCGGGCATACGAACATTCTGCTTGTACATTCATGCTGTCCGGAAAAGAGGATGTTCACCTTCGACGGGGTGGCCAGGCCGGCGGTTAAGCTGTGCGCGGCAATCGGACCGCATGGTGGTACACTTCCCGTCAAGGTAAAGCCCTCCGGCACAGGAATCCCGGCCATGGATCATTACCATGAAGTCTATATTCAAATGCACGCCCTGAACAGAATGGACGAGCGGCTCAACTGCCTGGACTCGAGCATCAACCAGCTCGATCTATGCGAGTCGGTATGGAATTGGAGAGCTCACGCCGGAAATGGCGGCAGCATGTTAGTCGAACACAGGATTGGCGGGATAAAAGCGGGATACTGGGTTGCCGGGATTGCCGATGGCGCGGTAATCATCCGGACTTTTCTGTTCATTACCAATGGTGGAACACCGGAAGGAAGGAAGCTGCAGGAGTTGAGCGGAATAAAGAGGCTCGACAGGGAGTTCCTGGGCATCGACAAACTGAGCACTTTCGTTTCTTCGGACATAAAAAGCAATAAGGATCTCGAGAGCCTGTTCCGGGAGGCAGGATGCGAATGTTTGTTTGAGCTTCGCGACAGGGTTGAGATGAGGAAGGATGAGAATCTGGCTTCCACCCTTCCGCTTTTGTCGAAGTATTTCGGTGTAGGGAGCAAGGGCGATTTCATGACGCCGGATCCGGTTGCCATGCTCAGGAAGAAGTTAGCGGCGGATGATCGGAGGGCCGAGGAATAACCTTGAGGTACCCTTGTCAAGGTTCGGAACCTTGACAAGGATGATGCACAAGGTATTCAAGTTCTCATGTCGCTCGCTACCTGGCAAGGGGAACAGGTCGGGGATCAGGATTATCTACGCGTTCCATGAGCAGGGCTGCAAGGTGGAATATATCGAGATCGATTACAAAGGCGATAAGGAGAATGAGGACAGGGGGAGGCTGATAAAGTATTATGGAACACCGAAGATCAGGGAAGCGGCAGAAGTTTACGAGGCTCGGCAGGAGGTAAGCTCGTCAAGGTTTGGAACTTTTACGAGGGTGCTGCACTTGCTCCTTATAGGAGACGAAGGTAACTTCTGTGAAGCAGGATCAGGGCCATCCAAATTGGGACTATGCCATCGAAATTGGGACTATTCAAATGCAATTAACGGCTGTTAATCTGTTCCTTTCGCTAGCTCCACAATTTTTGGACTTTCTGAAAAACGAATTGGTGAATATAGCTTAGTCATGCTCAGGAACAACTGGACCCGCGGAGAATTGGTCGTTGCATTTAGTCTCTATTGCAGGACGCCATTCGGTAAAATTCACACAGGGAATCCGGAAATCATATCTCTAGCGAAGCTATTAGGTCGTGCTCCTTCAGCTGTTTCATGGAAACTGGCGAATTTCGCGAGGCTTGATCCGACGTTACAAGCTAGGCAAATCAAAGGCGCTACTCACGGCGGCTCGGTAGAGATAGAAGTTTGGAACGAATTTAATTCCGACTGGGCCAAGCTGGCGTTTGAAAGCGAAAAGCTCCTGGCGAAGTTGTCGGGAAGAAGAGTCGGTGAACAAATTGAAGACTATGACTTTGAGACCGTCCGTATTGGTAAAGAGCGTACCAGCATGGTCAAAGTTAGGGTGAACCAAGATTTTTTTCGGAAGAGTGTGTTGGCGGCGTACAATTCAAAGTGCTGCATAACCGGTCTCGCCATTCCCAAACTGCTGTTAGCCAGCCATATAGTCCCGTGGAAGGTTGACGTGCGCAACAGAGTCAATCCGAGAAATGGCCTATGTCTGAATCCAATCCATGACCGGGCATTTGACAAGGGACTTATAACTGTTACGGAAGATTTCAAAGTACAGGTATCGAAATCGATAAAGTCAGCTTCCAGGAGTAGTGCGGTGAAACGGTTCCTGCTTGACTATGAGGGAAAGTCGATTGAATTGCCTGCGCGGTTTCAACCGGAACCTTCATTCCTGAAATTTCACAACGAAAACGTTTTTGTAGATTCGCAGTAACAGGAGGGATGAAAATGAACGTGAAGTTCAACTATCTCTATCGTGATGCGGGAAACTACAAGTCTTGGGGTTCTACCGTCTTCAAAAATCCTGACGAATTGACCACTAGTGAAATTGGTGACCGTCTGCACAAGGCGTTCTTTCAGAACGTTTTGTTCATTGCAGCTCAGATAGGTGTTCCCGATGTCTTTCTGTATGAAGAGGGCGATGCAACAGAAGATGACGTGTGCTTCCATGAGTTTGATTCCGTGGAATGTGCCGAGGATGCCTCAACAGATCCGATGGACCGGACGATAGTGGAGTTTCTTGAAGCGGTTGAAAGTTCTTCCGGAATGGGGTGGAAGTCGTTCGATCCCCTCTTCCCAAAACACTGATGAAACGTCATCGAGCAGCAATCCTAATCGTACTCAGTGAAAAGGTTGGCAAATGATTGAGCTACGCTCGTCCGAAGACCAATCTTCAAAACAAGCGACATAATATGCCCACCCGTTCCCACATAGAATGGACTGAGATGACATGTCCGCCTCCGGCGGAGAACCACACGCGGAGATGAACCTTGTCAAGGTTCAAAACCTTGACAAGGTTAGGCTGCCATAACCCTCCAGCCCGACCTCCTCGATGTGCCGCTGCACTGGCGCGAGCCGAGAATCGTCTTCGTGAACTCGATGAGCGACCTGTTCCATGAGAAGTTACTGCTCGACTACATTCGAAAAGTCTTCGACACGATAGAGAAGTGCCCGCAACATACTTTCCAGATACTTACGAAACGAAGCGAACGACTTGCGGAAGTGGCGAAGGAACTTCACTGGCCAGGCAACATATGGATGGGGGTGAGCGTGGAGGATGGACGCGTCATTCACCGCATGGACGATCTCAGGCTTGTCCCAGCGAAGATAAGGTTCCTTTCATGCGAGCCGCTTATCGGACCTCTGGATAACCTGTCGCTCGAAGGGATCGACTGGGTGATCGTCGGCGGCGAGTCGGGACCCAGGGCGAGACCGATGAAGAAAGAGTGGGTCGAGTCGGTTCGAAAACAGTGCAGAGAAGCGGAAGTTCCGTTCTTCTTCCAGCAGTGGGGCCGGGTGAGGAAGGACCTTACCGGAAGAGAGCTGCATGGGCGGACGTATGACGCCATGCCACAGATCCCGGCGGACAACAGCCCATTCCTGAGACGAGAAATAGCTGCCGTTTAGATGCCGCGGGGATGCATTCCCAGGGCTTTCTTATTTATCACAATGTGACAACAGCGAAATGCCTGAGTTAGGTCTCATCCCCCGAGCGGCCGGCGGAAAACGCCGCCGCCGGCTGCAGTGAACACATAATTGTCATGCACGGGCCAGGGCGTAGATGCCGCCGCCCGCCAGGCCCGAACCGAGATCCGTCCAGGTTGATCCACCGTCCGTCGACAGGTAGATGCCGTTGGTTGTTCCGGCGAGCAACTTGTCTCCGTTGGTCCCGGTCGTGGTTACCGCAAACCTGTTTACATGATAGCCGACCCATGACGTATCGGCCGAAGTCCAGCCGGTCCCCCCATTCGTGGAAATGAGCACGTAATCACTGTCCGGGTTTACCGTGTAGGCGCCGCCGAAAAGGTACGTCCCACTTGTTCCGTTTGCCATGGAGATCAACCCGTTGCCGGGCTGCGTCTTCGTCGGAGTAGAGAAATCGTATGCCAGCGGCTGCCAGGTGGCGCCGTAATCGGTGCTGCGGTCGAAGTGCGTCCCCGTCGCAGCGAAGACTGTCGTCCCCGATGCCGCAAGACAAGCGATGCTAAGATCGCTAAGCCCACTGTTCACCGCCGTCCAGCTTGTCCCGTCGTCCGTAGAACGGAACACGCCGCCGCCCAGAGTTCCCGCGAACAGGTCCGTCCCGCCCGATGCAGTGTGTACCGCAGCAATACATTGAACCAGCGTATTCGTCAGTCCCGAATCTGCAGGAGTCCAGGTCAAACCGTCGTCGTGTGAGCGGTAGACGCCGCTCTTGCCCGCCGTGAACGGGTAGACACCCGCGAAAATAGTCGTGTCGCCCGCGGGATTTACGGATGTGGTGAAGCATGTAACCTGATCGCCCTGCGGTATGTTCTGATCGACCTCGTTCCAGTAAGTGCCGTCGTTCGTCGAGCGAAACAGACCGAGTCCGCCCGCGAAGATGGTGTTTCCTGAAACGCCGAAGTCGAAAATGTATTGTGTGCTTATTCCCAAACCGGCAGAAGTCCAACCCGTTGTCGGCTTCGTGGTGACCGGGCTGGTGGAAGTTTTCGAACAGCTGCTGAGTGCAAGAAAAAGCAAAGCACAAACCGGAATAATCGTCAGTCTCTTCATCCCTCTATCCTTTGTCTTGAAACACTTTTAAGAAAGCCAACAAGAAATTCCAAGGTTTCAAAACGGCCGGCTGTTCCAGTGGAGGCTCAGTTTGAATCTAACCGCAAAGAAAGGAGAGGAGGCGCAAAGCTCGCAAAGGGGAATACACTTAATCTCTGCGTTCTCGGCGCATTCACTGCGCGCTCCGCGGTTAAAATTAGCTTGAGGCTGACGCCAGGTCTGAAACTGAGCCAGTGCCGTTGTTTCCGATGGGACGGGATTCAGGAAATCATGCGCCTTTCCATCTGCGTCACGAAGACTCCGCTGATTGTTACAGCCGCGCCGAAGGCGAATACCAAACTGATTCCCTGTCCGAGAAAGATGTACGAAAGGATGGCAGTCATGATGGGCTGGCCATTGGCAAATACGGCCACCCTGCTCGCTTCGATCTTGCTCAATGCAGTATACCACAGGACGTAGCCGGCGACGGAAGTGCCGAGAGCAAGATAAAGGACTTCGAGCCATTGGGCGGTCGACATTGCCGAGTAATTGTATCCGAAGGACGAGTAAACGCCCACGGGAGCGAAGAACATCACGCCGATCAGGGCTGCGAAAATGGTCGTCGGCATCGCGCCGTATTTGACCACAAGTTTCCTGCCGAATGTCGTGTAGAGAGACCACGCTATTACACCGATGAAGACGAAGAAATCTCCTTTGACGTGCGACACCCCGACGTGGGAACCACTTTCCAGGACTATTATCGCTACGCCCGTGAAGGCCAGTATGGAGCCGGCGATCTTTGTCGCGCGCAGCTTCTCCTTCAGATATATCCTCGAGGCGATCAGGACGAGGACCGGCGTTGTCGCGTAAAGGAGAGCCGCATCCGTGGCGGTCGTGTATCTCATTCCATAAAGGAAGACGAACTGGTTGATCGGGATGGACAGAAACCCCAGGAGCAACAGGAGAAGGACGTCTTTTCCGCGGAACTTGAACGACAGTCCTGTGAACACGACATAGGCAAGGTAGACGCTGCCTGAAATCATGGTTCTGAGAAAGGTCAGGTTAGTGGCAGGCATGGTCTTGGCGACGGTACTTGCTATGATCTGTGTACCGCTCGCCAGCAAAACCTGGATGACGAGGATTATGTAGGGATTCACCGGAAGTTTTCTATTGTCCCGGCAAGAGTGCCGGCAGAGAAGCCGCTGCTCCTTATCTCACGAACGAGCTCAGGATATATCTCGGTGTATCCGGGAAAATCTATCGGGTCGGTAATTGAATTATGAAAGAGTATCGCTGCGGCTCCGTTTGCGGACTTCGTTTCACGAACGAGGTCCTTCATCCGTTCGTGAGCCTGCTCGCTCGATATGGTTTTGTTCTCCGAAAGGGTCCCGTCCATAAGCATGAGCGGGAGCTCGGTGACATCGGAAACCCTGTCCTCCGTGAAATTGAATAGCGGGTAGGGGAAAGCGATACTGTTCCGGAAGCCGACCTCGCGCGAGAAGCCAAGTGTCGAATCATGCTTCATCCCGGCCTTCTCCCAAATCTCTATCGTTCTGCCGGCCGCGAATCTCAGGTAATGCTGCCTCACCGACCTGACCGGCCGTCCGAGTACGTCCTGCAGCCTGTTCTTTTCCCTGACGAAGTCGTCGACGCTCACGTAAGTGCTCATACTCGGGTGAATGCCGATTTCGAAACCTGAGTCCGAGACCGACTTCATGAAGCTCCTCATGCCGCGGGACCTGTAATTGTAGGGAATATCCTGCTTGCCCGTGGCGCCGGTTTTTATGAAGAACGTGGAGGTGACCGAATTCGACTCTTCTGTATTCCTCAGGAAATGAAGCCCCATCTTCGGGTAGTCATATCCGAACAATGCGAAGAGAGGGAAGAGGAGCTTCGACATCCGCTGGGTCGAACCGAGCATGTGCCGGTTGAGCAGCGCGATGCCGAACATCTCGCGTCTTATCATGCGCATACTAAGGAAGGTGATGAAGTCCACGTCGTGAGTGAGCGCAATCGCGCAGCTGCTGCCGCTGTAGGTCCTTGATTCGATTTGAATCCCAAAGTATCTCTCCATTTCTTCTTTGAGAAGGCGCGAATAGTAATTGACGACGGGGAAGCCGAGAACTCCAAGTTTGTACTGGAGCGAATCCATTGCGCGCATCCTGTCGAACTCGTCTCTCTCAAGGCCTATGATGTCCTGGAATTCGGAGGCGAGGATGAAAGTCGCAGCGACGATGTCGAAGTCCAGTGAAGAATTGAGAGGATTTGCGCAGGCAAAGAGCTTCGGGAGTCTCTTCCCGGCGTACTCGAGAAAAGGCAGACTGGAAATATCGGGCAATACCGAATTCGAGATGCATTTCAGGAAATCCGCGGATGAGCGAATCCAGAAGACCTTCTTCGAATCGTCCGGCAGCTGATGGCCGTAGAATATGTTCGGACATCCGGGAACGATGGTCCGGGAAAATTCGATTTCGGCGCGCACAGGTGCGAAGAGAAGCGTGAAGCCGTACCTGACTTTTTCCCTGATTTTCTCGTCGGCGCTGATGATGATATTGATTTTCATTTGAGCGGGAGTTTCTCAGGAAAAGAAGAGCTTCATTACGTCGACTATCAGCGCGGGGTGCTTGATCACCGCCTGCTTGAAGAGGGTGCCGAGTGTCTGCTGGGGCTCCGGCAGTTTGGCCATTGCGGCAGCGATCGAATTCAGGTCGGTGTCTTTGAACTTGTAGATGACCTTCTTGATCTTGTAGTACCTGTGGTGACGCGTTCCGAGAGTCTGTTCCCACTCCCTGTCGTAATTCCGCAACAGACTCATGTCGCCGCTCCTGACAACATCGGCGGCGATTCTGCCCGCCATTTTTCCGGCAATCATGCCGCTTATTATTCCTCCGCCGGAGACGGGGTTTACCTGGTGGGCCGCATCACCCACGAGCATGAGCCCTGGCATCGTCACTTCGTCCAGCGTCTCGGCACATGGCACGCCGCCGGCGAGCTTGCTGAGCACGGATGCTCTCGGGAAATTCGTCTCCATGAACTCTTCCAGGAATTTCAGCGCATGCTTCGGCCTGCTCTGGTCAGCTGCAACTGCCAGCCCGATGTTGGCGGTCCTGTCTCCCTTGGGAAAGACCCAGAGATATCCGCCCGGGGCATATTTCTGCCCAAAGTAAAAGAGACACGTATCGTCTTCGACGTCGACGTTTGCAGCAGTAATCTGGGCCGCAGATTCCATGTCGTGCATCGACACGGTCGTGTCCATTCCGGCCCACCTGCCGACTCTCGACTCGACGCCGTCCGCGCCGATTACAATCTTACTTTTCAGAAAAATCTTTTCCCCTTTGTACTGGACCGAAACACCCTCAACGCGCCCATCGGTTCTGATTATCCCGTCCACGTACGCCTTCGTCACAATCTCGGCTCCCTGCTCCGCGGCAAGGCGTCCGAGCTCATAATCGAAAACCCTCCGGTCGAGTACGTAGCCGATGCCTTCGATGTTCGGCTTGACGACCGTTCCGTCCGGCGCGACGAGCTTGAAGTTCCTGATCTCGGCCGCGACGAATTTCTTTTCGGGCTGGATGAATTCAACGATCCCCTCGTGGTCTACCGCTTCGCCGCACCGGACCGGGACGCCGATCTCCCTGTCTTTCTCAAGCACGATAACGTCGGCACCCCCCATCGCAGCATACTTCGCCGCGGTGGTTCCGGCAGGACCTCCTCCGACTACAATCACATCATATGTATCCTTCATGCGGTTGCTTTCAGGCTTACCTTCTCGTTCCGGAATTCGAACACTTCAAAGGGGCACGCCCACTCGCATTTCCGGCAGTCGGTGCAAATCTCGTTTACAATCGAAATGCGGCTCTCGGTCAGGTCGATGCAGTTTTCCGGGCAGACGCCGACACAGCAGCCGCAGAGGTCGCATTTATCTTCGTGTATTTCAATCATCCTTTATTCTCTCCTTCACGTGCATCAAAGACTCTTATCGTGTTTTCATCGTAAGTCAGGTGATCCTTGGCCCAGTTCGTGAATTCGTCGGGTAACGGATAATATAACCCCGTCCCGCGAACGTAAACAGTGCCTTCATTGTCCCGCACGACTCCGGTGGCTTCCATGAATGAACGGACGCTGCGGGAAAATTCCGACTCGATTATGTAAGTCTTCCCGAAAGGGGTCTCTTTGAGAAACCTTATCTCCAGCTTCACCGTCTTGCACAAATTCCCGGTTTTGAACGAAGCCGCCCAGCCCATCGACTCGTCGAGTATTGCCGAGAAGACCCCTCCGTGGACGAAGTTCTCGTAACCCTGAAATCTTTTCGAGGGTTCGAAAGTAGAATAGATTTTCCCGTCTCTGATTGAAAACCGCTGGTTAAGGCCGTGCGGGTTTGTCTGGCTGCAGGCAAAGCAGCCTTCATAGTAGGGAAGCAAGTTCTTTTCCATTTTCAAATTTAGATAAAAACCGGTGAGTGGTACAAATCTCAGGGATTGCCCAGGCTGTCGAAATACTGACCCAGCAGGTCCTTGTCGCCGTAAGCCTGCGTCAGCGTCTGCTTTCTCCTGACCAGGCTCTGGTATTCCGAATCGAAATCGTCCGTGGGCAGCCCCTTCTTTTCGGCATCCGCAGTCCTGGCGTTCAGGAGCTTGAGTTTCTGTTCGATCTGCTCGAGCTCGAAGGAAATAAGGAGCTGGGAAACCCACTTGAAATAATCCGGTGATTCGCTCCCCGGTCTCAATTCCTCCCACCAGACCCTACTTCTCTGTGGCGCGGCAAATGCGAGTTCCGCAAAGCACTTTCGAACTTCATCCGTTGAGAGCTGGTCGATCACGGCCGACGGAGAGCCGCCGGAGTAGCGGGCCTCCAGGACTTTCTGTATTATTTCCTTACTTGCCGGATTCTGTATCTCCAGCCTTTCGACATGGCCTGCGATCAACTCGAAAATCGACTCGTCAATGTTAAGGAGCACGCTGATCAGGTCCCTGTCCGCGACCGGAAGCTGGAGCGACCTGGCAGACTGGGCTCGCATCCCTGCGTCGCTTTCGACGGCCGACCGGGATGACCGCTTCTTCTTCAGCTCCTGGTAAATGGATTCTTCTCTCAGCCCGAACTTGTCCGCCAGATCACGGGCATAGATGTTCACTTTGATGGCGTCGTCCACCTTAGAAAGGGACTCGACTATCGACTGGATTATTTTGAGGTTAAGATCAGGAGACATCTGATCCCGCGACGATCCTGCCCGCCTGGTTAGCAGATCTGCTTTGAATTCGACAATGCTCATCGCGTCGCGGATGAGAGCCATGAACTCCTCGGCGCCTCGGGAGAGTACAAATGTGTCGGGGTCTTCACCGGGGGGGAGCTCCACTATGTAGGCATTCATTCCCTGTTCGAGGAGCATGTCGGTGCCTCTGAGCGTGGCATCCTGACCGGCGCTGTCCGCATCGTAGACGAGATAAACATTCCGTGTGTAGCGCGAGATATACTGAATCTGTTCCACGGTGAGCGCCGTCCCGCTTGAGGCCACGACGTTCCCGATTCCCGACTGGTGAAGCGCTATCAGGTCGGCGTAGCCTTCGACGAGGATTGCCGCATCGCGTTCGATGATGCCGTCCTTTGCCTGGTAAATTCCGAAGAGAGTTCTTCCTTTCACGTACGCCGCGGTCTCGGGTGAGTTTATATACTTGGCTCTGTCTGCGGGGTTCAGCGTTCTTCCGCCGAAGGCGACGATCCGGCCGCCGGGCGATAGAACCGGGAACATCACGCGCGACCTGAACCTGTCGTAGAACCCCGAGCCATCCTGGCGTTTCATTATGAGTCCGGACTTTTCGATCACGCTCTCGTTCAGCCCCTTCCGCCTGAGATGATTCAGAAGTCCGTCCCACCTGTCGGGGGCGAACCCGATCGTGAACTCGTCGATGGTCCGGTCCGTGAATTGTCTCTTCTCGCGCAGGTATGCGAGAGCCGCTGCGCCTTCGTCGGACCGGAGCATCTCCCTGTAATAGCGCGCCGCTCTTTCGTTGACGTCGAGGACTTCGTCGACATCGCTCTGTTTGCCTTCGGAATAAGAGGGGAGAGGAATGTTGGCTCGTGCCGCAAGTTGTCTCAGCGCTTCTCCGAAGGACATCCTCTCATGCTGCGTCAGAAATGTGAATACGTTTCCTCCGGCCCCGCACCCGAAGCAGTGGTAGAGTCCCTTCTCGCGGTTCACCGTGAATGAAGGAGTCTTTTCATTATGGAAAGGGCAGAGGCCGAGATAATTCTTCCCGCGCTTCTGCAGTCGTACGTACTGAGAGATTATGTCGACTATGTCGGTGGCCTGCCTGACCGATTCCACAACGCTGTCTGAACCGAACTTTCCCATCGTCTTAACCGGGCAGCTTCGGCGACCGCACAGCGCAAGTGCGCTTCACATCTGTTCCACTGTGACCGGCGGTCGTTTGATTGTTCATAGGTGTTCAGGAACTTAATTAAGGTGTCGGTTAGATTCAATCTCGCCGGGGATGCATTGCGCGGAAGAGACGGCAGAATAAAATGCCGCTCCAATTTTCTTGAATCTTATTCGGAGGCTGTATAACTTTTTACAGCATGATTGATAAGTCGCTCCTTGTAGTTTCGCGAACACCGCTCCCCAAAGAAGTAAAGGTGAACCTTGTACCACCTTTGACTCACGAAGAGGCAGCGGAATTTCATGCTGCGCTTCTCTTCGACGCTGTCGAACGCGCAGCTCTCCATCTTCACGCCCAGCCCTACGTATATTTCGATCCCGCGGATGCCCGGCCGGATTTCGAGCACGTCTTCCGTCATGCTTCCTTCGAGTTCAAGCTGAAGCCGGCGGTAGGAAGCAAATTTTCGGACAAGATCGCGAACGCTGCGGACAACGTGTTTTCTGACGGTGCGAAGAAACTCATTTACATCGACATGGACGCAGCGCTCGTTCCCCTTCAAACGATAAAAAGTGCGTATGAACTCCTGAGTGTTGACGACGATGCCATCGTACTTGCGCCGGACGCGACGGACCAGATTTATCTGGTCGGCATGAAGAAACCGCACGGCCAGGTTTTCGATGCGATGAACGCGAAGGATCCGTTCGAAGTCGCGCTCAAGATATCCTCCCCTCTTTCAGCCATGCTTTTCACGCTCGGAAGGTTTCAGTGCGTCCGGGATCTGGCGGGATTGAGGAGGCTCTACAATTCGTTCGTTCAAAATGGCCAGGTAATCGAACACGCCCGCCGTACGACCGACTTCCTGCTCGGCATAAAAGAGAAATACGGCAAGGTTTGATGATCGTAGGTTTCTTCGGCGGAACCTTTAATCCGCCGCATATGGCTCACCTGGTCGCTGCTGAAAGTGTTCGGGATCATCTGAAGCTCGAAAAGGTCATTTTCGTCCCGACTTCAATTCCACCTCATAAACTCAATGAAAACATCATTCCCGCGCAGCACAGGCTTGAAATGCTCAGACTGGCGACGGCCGACAATCCGCTGTTCGAAGTGTGCGAAATCGAGCTGCGACGGGAAGGGCCCTCATACACGATCGACACGATTCTCGAGCTGAAGAAGAAATTTCCGGATTATTCCATTCATTTAATCCTGGGAATCGATTTGCTGATCGATTTTGACACGTGGCGAGAGCCCGACCGGATACTTCAGGAGTGCAAAGTCGTGGCCATGAACCGTCCCGGTTTCGACCTTGCGATGGTCGACAAAGACCTGCTGCTCCGGGTTGAGGTTGTCAACGTGCCCAGTGTGGATATTTCGTCGACGAGCATTCGAAGAAGGGTGATGTCCGGAAGGTCTATAAAATACCTTGTCCCGCCCGCCGTGGAAAGGTACATCTACTCTAATTCAATCTATCTGTAAGTCGCTGCAATTAGGCAAATTGGAATTGCGTCGGCCGGATTTTATATTACTTAAAACAAGTTCGTACAACTTTCAAATGGAGTGCAAGATAATGAAAAACTACAGAATATTGGCAGCTTTAATTGCCGTTATTGCTGTTGGCTTTGCATTTGTCGGTTTTCAGTGCTCGTCCGCCGAGCTGACGAGCGCCAAGTTATATATGCAGAGAAGCGAATGGAACAAGGCTGAGGAACAGCTGGAAAAAGATGTCCAGATCAACCCTCAGGACGAAGAGGGCTGGTATCTGTTGGGCAGGGTAAGGGCCGAGAGAGAAAACTGGTCCGGAATGCTCGATGCTTTTGGGCAGGCGCTGAAGATCTCGAAGGCCCACGAAAAGGAAATCAACAGTGTTACGGCCCATTACTGGGTACAGAGCTACAATAAGGGTACGAAGTATCTGCAGGGTGCAAGGGATTCAAGCTCTTACTACCCCAAGGCGGCTGCCGAATTCAAAACGGCCGTTCTTCTGGAGCCCGACAGCGCCATGAGCTACAGAGGTCTGGCGTACACTTATCTCAACATGGGTGCTACCGACAGCGCAGTGGGACCGCTCTCAACCTTGTGGAACAGGTCGCAGGACGAAGAGGCCGCTAAGTTTCTCGGAGAAATATACTTCGAGAATGGTGAGAAGTTGAAGGAAGCTTTTCAGAACGACAACGGCGGCAAGCTCGATACGTTGAAGAATATCAACTCCATTGTGAAAGGCTTGAGCGAAGACGACGTGACGAGTGCACTCGGGCAGCCCGACAGCAAAAAGACCGAAAAGGTCTCCAAAGAGAAGGGAAGAAAAGAATCGTCCCAGGGCTCGACAAAAGAAGTCTGGACTTATAATAAACTCGGTCTCACACTGACATTCGTGGACGGCAACCTGACGGAGAAGAAAGTCGACTTCGTTTACAACCCCAACGTCGATTCCACGAAATACAGGGCGGCAATGGTGCAGTTTAACAAGGCACTTGACATACTGGTGCCGGCCACGAAGAAGTATCCGAACAACCAGAGCCTGATGACGGAACTGACAAACTGCTACATATCGGCAGATATGACAGAACAGGCTTCCGCGGCATTCAAGGAAGCTGCTGCGAAGAATCCGACCAACAAGGACTTCCAGTACAATTACGGAGTGATCCTGTTGAGACAGAACGACTACAAGAATGCGATCACGCAATTCGAGAAGACGCTGCAGATTGACTCGCTCTACTGGAACGCCGATTACAATCTGGGCGCTTCATATGTGAACTGGGGAGTGGAGATACAGAACAATGCCTCTCAGTCGAGCGACCCGGATTCCGTCCGTCATGCAGTCAGCTCGAAATTCAAAAGCGCTCTTCCTTACCTCGAGAAATTTGCGGCTCACAAGCCGGACGACCCGAATCTGTGGGAGCTTCTCGCAAAGGTTTATGCATATATGAATGAAACACAGAAGGCCCAGGACGCAATCCAGAAGGCGGATTCCCTGAGGAAGGGTTACTAGACAGTCGGAAGGATCAGTTGATTTGCCGCCATGCACGACTTGCTCGAAAGTGCATGGCGGTTCTTTTTTAGGAATTGAGCTGCACTTCTTAAAACCCCGCTCGTGAATCTGCAATACACCCGGATGCTGTTCCTCAACTAATCTTTGATACGGGAGGGTTTGCCCCTACGGCAGAGATTTCACAGGCCGGTTTTTTCGAAAAATCGCTAATGATTTGCAGTTCTGAGCCGAAATAAACGTATAGGTAAGCTGTGGATTCCATCGCCTCCGACGAATGGATTTACGGTTCACACAACGAAGAAACCAGGAGTTAGAAATGGCCGAAGACAAAAACGCGCCGCAACAGATCAATATCGAACTTGGCGAGAAGGAGGCGGAAGGAATCTACTCGAATCTTGCCATCATCTCTCATTCGCCGGCGGAATTCATTATCGACTTTACGCGCATAATGCCCGGCGTACCGAAGGCAAAGGTATTTGCGCGAATGATAATGACGCCGCAGCACGCGAAAATGCTTCTCAGCGCATTGCGCGACAACGTCGAGAAGTACGAGCGCAATTTCGGGGAGATTAAAGTTTTTGCAGGTCCGACGCCTAACGTCCCGTTTGGATTTCAGCCCCCAGGGGCTTAAAATGGGGCAGAAGTCGTCTTAGATTTGTGCGGCTTTTCTAACCGTTATTGAATGTCAGAGGTGCCAAAAGAAGCTTTGGATCGTTTCCGGAGCTGATGTCCGTAGTGTGAGCCCGGACATTGGCCAAGGGCCTGACTCTGTCTAAAATGAAAAGTCGGGCGGGCAAAATGCTGTTTACAAACCATAGGAGAACTAAATGAAGCGTAGGCTTCCTCTTCTGTTCCTGAGTGTGGCTTTTCTCTCAATTTGGGGCTGCTCGAAGTACAAGGTCGGCGAATTCGTGATGCCTTCATGGAACACGCAGCTTTCAGCGCCCATTTTCAATCGGACTTACACTCTTCAGGAAATCCTTTCGAAGGATAGCACCATCGTCTCCAACGGAGATACGACCTTCCTGAAAGCCGTCGGCTCCGCGGGAGTATTCTCTATTTTCAAATCCCAGGAACTAAATGGGACTTCGGTCGGAGATAATCTTAAGATTGCTTCCATTCCGGCAGCGACAGAATCTCAGAGTCCCGCCGATTTTACTATCGACGATCCTTCGGCGGTTCACTTCGCAGAAGTTGACCCCACACTGCCCGTCGGGTCCACGGCGGCTGTGCCCCCATTTCCATCAAGGAAAACAAGCCTTACTGCAGACAGCCCCTTCACGAATTTTCAGTCTGCGACGATAAGCAGCGGTACATTGACGCTGACCGTACTCAACGGCTATCCAGCGGCCATTCAATTTGCCAATGGCATCGATCTTACGGACGGTTCCGGAAACCTGATTCTCTCTATCCCGATTGATTCTCTGGTCCCTTATGAGACCAAGTCGGTAAACGTGTCGCTCGCCGGCGTCGTTATGCCGAACAATCCGAAGGTGTCGTTCACATATTCGTCGAACGGTTCGACAACTCCCCAGACTTTCCAGTCGGATACGCTTCTGTCTCTTTCTCTCGGTCTCTACAACATAAGAGTCTCTTCCGCCAACGCCATTATTCCTCCTCAGTCTCCGATAACTCTTAAGAAAGGTTTTGTGCTATCCGACGGCAATAAGGTATCGACTGCAGACATACTCAACGGTATTCTGAATCTCACCGTTACAAATGCATTCGATATGCAGATGCCGATAAATCTCACGATCAAGAGTCTGGTAAACCAGAGCGGGCCGCTGTCTCGGACCTTCACTCTCGCGGCGGCAGGGAACTCCGGCAGTACATATCAGGAGTCCATCCCCCTGAACGGCTACACGCTGAACATGGCAGACGCGGGCGGCAACCCGACGGATACTCTTCGATATTCCGTCGTGGCGCAGATACCCGGCTCGAACGGCCAGTTCATAAACGTTGCGACCAGTGATTCAGTGAAGGCTTCTTTCGGCCTTTCGGATCTCCAGTTCAGCTCATTCACTGGCGAAGCGCATCTGTCGGGTGCGGTGAATCTTCAGACGGACACCCAGACAGTCAACCTGGGAGACTTTGCATCCAGGTTCAACGGCACACTGCAGTTCAGCGATTCGACAAAGCTGCTGCTGAACGTGGATATGACCGGAGGTTTTCCCACGCTGGTACACCTGAAACTAATTCCGTCAAGCACACAGACCGGACCGGTGACTGGCGATTCTCTGGTCGTGCAGAAGATGTTGTACCCCGGTCAGCCGAATTACATCTCGCTCGGCCAGGATTTCGTCACAATGCTGAACTCCTTCACATCTGCGACGGGGAAGATACCTGATCAGTTTATCATCGGCGGGTACGCCGTCGTTAATCCCGGTCCGCCCTATGCTACAGGTACCGTCAAGCAGACGGACATGATCGAGGGGACCGCGACGATCGAGATACCCTTCGATCTTGGGATTACAAATTCATCTTTCACAGATACGACGAAGTCGCCGGTAATCGACGACTCCAGCACGGCTTCCAAGCTGACAAACGTCGACAGCGGCCAGGTCGTGATAGAAGTGAACAACGGCCTGCCGATCCAGTTCTCTCTTATTACGCAGCTTATAGATACGGTCACTCACCAGGTCGTCGTGTCGCTTCCTGCCGACAGCATTGTGATCCCGGCCGCTTCGGATTTCAACCCCGACGGCACCGTAAGGACGCCGATGTACAGCACGAACAAGTTTACCCTCACACACGACCAGGCGGTGGAACTCGGCCGGTCATATATGAAATTCAGTTTCAGAGTCGCAACTCCGCCGAACCAGCAGACTGTTCCGTTCACGGAGAACAACACGATTTCTCTGAGGGTCTCAGCGAACCTTGCCTTCAGAGTTGACAACAACCTGGTCGGCAAGTGAGGAGATGCGACATGAAAAAGACTACAATACTCTCGTTGTTTATCTTGCTTCCGTTGGCCGGAGCAAACGCACAACAGATCGCCAGCGGCAGACTCGTGTCCCTCGGCGGCCTTTCCACGGCCATATCGACGGACGTGGACGCAATTGGGACGAATCCTGCAAACCTGATGGCCAGGTCGCAGGGGACTGTCGTTGTCGAACTGATACCCTTCACGATAAATGCGGGGTCCGATTTCCTCAGCACGAACCTTTACAACGATTACTTCACGGGAACGGGCCAGGTGGACAGCGCAGGAAACAAAATCGGGACTTACCTTACCCAGTCGGACAAGCAGAAAATTCTCGATGCTTTTCCGGGCGGCGTCGGCTCGTTGCGCTTCAACACAAGCATACGGACTCTGGCCGTTTCGGTACGAAATCCCGATTTCGCGATCGGCTTCGCTGTTGACGATTGGGCCGGCGCCAAAGTGACGATTCCAAACTCGCTGCTGTTCCCTCTTAACGGCAACGCTCCGGGGTCGACCATCTCGCTGAACGATATAGCGTCCGATTCATGGTGGTACAGGACGTACAGTGCGGACTACGCAATGGAGCTTTCCAAAATTCTCATCATCCCGAAAGAGATTGTCGAGAACCTCGAAGTGGGAGTGGGTTTGAAGTACGTGACCGGATTCAGCTACACATCCATTCAGAGTGTGAACAGCTCGCTCTACACCAGTCCCACGGACTATTCGTACACCGTGAACATGGGCTTCAACGCAGTGAGGGCAGGCTTGCTCAGCAACGCAATTTCCAAGGGAGTGAAGAGCACCGTAGGCGATACGGTAGTCAATTTCAACCCATTTGCTCCCCAGGGATCCGGGTTCGGCTTCGACCTGGGAGCCTCGGGAAGAATTCTTACTTTCGTAAAGGTCGGGATCAGCCTGACCGATATCGGCTCAATATCATGGAACAAGAACGTCGTCACCACTTCCGGGGACACGTCGTTTACTTATTCCGGCTTTTCCCCGGCCCAGGCTAACGAGCCGGGGTCGAAGAGCAATCTCGACAGTCTGAAAGATGCGTTCAACAATTATTTCAAGAATAAGGATGCCCTGGGGAGCAGCATTTCAACACCGCTACCGACAAGGCTCAATGTCGGCGCTATGGTTCAGCTTGATCAGCTCCTGCCGGGCGTGCCGGGACCGCTGATGGTGGCCGTAGACTACCACCAGGGTTTCAATAATTCGATGTACAACACAACGAAGCCGCAGGTGGTTCTCGGCACGGAGTGGAATCCGGTCGGCGTGCTGCCGCTCAGGACTGCCCTTTCATTCGGAGGCATGTACGGCTTCAGATGGTCGCTGGGACTAGGTCTGGACCTGCCGTCGTGGGATTTCGACCTTGGCATCGGAACGTTCAATGACATCGTCGCACCGATGGATGCGAAAAACGTGTCGGTCGTGTTGAATATTCTGAAGTTTAGATTTTGAAATGACAATATAGTTATATTCCGAAAGGGCAAACGGGTGAAGTGAGGGGGCCCGTCCCTGATTGGCTGAAAAGCTTGCACTTTGGGTGTGAAGATGGCGGTGGTTGAGTGCGGATGCTAAGATGGTAACAGCTGCAGATATATTTGATTTTCTTTACGTTTTTCTGCCGGTAGTCCTGCTGACTCACTTGGCTCTCAGGGTCGGCATGGCGTACGGCCGGTCCAGAGGCGGCATAGCACTCTTTGCCGGGAGTTCGATAATTGTCTTCTCGTTTCTGTTCAAGATCTATTTCGACTCCGTATTCGGAAATGTCGACACCTTCTGGCTGTTTCTACTTTCCTTTGCCATAACCGTAGGGTTGGGGCTTGCCCTATTCGGCACCCTCAGGGTCCATTCTGCCCTGCGCTCTAATCGTCAGGAGGGCGGCAATACGGTAATTCGTATAGCCATAGGCACCGCCCTGGTCTTTCTGCTGGCCCTCGTACCGTTTCTTCTGGTTATGCGACGCCCGCCGTTCTGGATCATGGGGGCCATGTGCTATGTTGTCAATCAGGCTCTGCTGTTTGGGATAACTGTATTGATCGGCGAGCTTTTCCTGCTAGCCGACAGGGGGCAGGCGCCTCGGAGGTCCAGGTTCCTGAGGGTGCTTGCAATCTACTACCTGGTCGAGCCTGTCGTCTGGCTCACTGTGCTCAGGTCGATCGACAACGTCACGGGTTATCTCCCAGCGAGGCTAGTGGTGAATCTGCTCGGCACCTTCGTATCGGCTTTCGTCGGGTTCAGAGTCCTGTATTTTATTCGTCACAATTTGCCTTCTGTTCTCCGAAGGGTAAAGACGACTTATGTGGATGCACTGCGGGTCAAGGTGCTGAGAGATTTCTATTTGATAAGTACCGGCCTGGTGATCTTCATCTTTGGAATATTGCTCGGTGCCGAATCTCTTTATAGGAATCTCAGAATCTCGACACTGGACAACTACGCAGAGCTGAAACTTTCGGCGGACAAGCTGCTTGCGGCCAAGCTCCGGGGTGATCTCCAGGACGTGGTATTGGCGCTTGAACATTCAGAGGCGGTTTCAAATCCGAAAATGGAATTGACGGACTACGGGAAGAGCCACGACTTCATCCGGGCAGTTGGCTATGCTGCTCTTCCGGGGAACGTGGAATTCCTGCGCCGTTTCGGGAAAACGGTGTCGGATACAACTATTGCCGGGCTCCTCAACGTGATATTCGACCGACGCGGAGGAAGAGGAGTGGGGATCGCGTCGACTCGTGACGGTCAGTCTTTCAGGATTTTGATCGCTGTGAAACCGAGAGACAACGGATTCAAGCATGCTTCTTCATTCGCATTGGTTGATGTCGGGAGAATACTTGAAAGCAACATGCGGGAGCTCGAAGGATCTGCCGGAAATCTGCGTCTAATTTCTCCCGATATGGAAATCCTTTTCTCATGTTTCGGAAATGATGTCGGAGAGAATCTGCAGAAAGCCGTGCTTTCAAGGAACACAATAGATGCAACGGATTTCGCACGGAAGCTTGTCAGACTGTCGACGAACAATTTCGAGGGCTACAGCATACTCAAGGGAGTAAATAACGCCGGAGTGGGAGAGTACTTCGTGTTCATTTCGACTCCGGTTGAATTCAACGGCTACAAGGGGGCGCTTACTTCGATCGAATCCGAAGACAAGATCTCGGGATTGATCCGCCCTGCAAATTCACTCCTCTTTCTTGTCGGTCTTCTCGTTGTCGGTTTGTTCGGCGGAGGGTTCGTCGTCATATCTGTGACGTTCAAATGGTCCATGACGCTGGAAAAAGAAGTCCAGAGCAAGATCAGAGAGCTCCGGAGCTCGGAGGACAAGTACAGAAGGATAGTCGAGAACCCCTATATCGGGAGTTTCATAATGGTCGAGGGACGCCTGATATACTCCAACGACCGCCTGGCGGAGCTGCTCGAAACGGATGTGGACAAACTCTCCGGGAGCGATCTGTCTTTGATCATCGATAAGAAAGATTATGCTGCCCTGAGAAGCGTATTCGACTCGATAGTCGCGGGAGAGAAGAACGGCGACACATGGCGTGTAAGCGGAGCGACATCCTCCGGGCGGCAGATAATCCTGTCGGGCTATTCGAGCGCCATAAACCTGGGAAACAAACGAGGCGTCCAGTCGCTGGTTGTCGACAGCACCATCGAACAGAAAGAGAAGGAGAAACTGGAGCAGTTCGAGAGGCTTGAGTCGATGGCAACCCTTGCCGCGGGCATCGCTCATGACTTCAACAACATTCTGCAGGTCGTCCTGGGCTCCTCCCAGTTGTTGCAGCACGGTCTCAACGGCAGCGAGATGAAGAAATATGCGGACAATATCACGAATGTGGCCAAGAGAGGCAGCGACCTCTCAAAGAGACTTCTCACTTTCAGCAGACAGCGCGGCCTTGAGGAGAAAAGGGTCTTCGATATTAATTCTATCATCGTCGAATCGCTTCCTCTCTTTGAGGAGACTTTCCCGAGAACTATCAGAATCGAGACGCAGTTGAGCGACCAGCCGATCCGTGTTACGGGTGATCAGAGTCAGATTCAGCAAGTCGTCTTCAATCTCGCCGTCAACGCCCGCGACGCTATGCCGCACGGCGGGACACTGACTATAAGGACTGAAGTGCGCGAAGTGTCGGACATAGAGGCGGAAGTATATCAGGCCGCACCCGGGACTTATGCGTTTGTAATGGTGAAAGATAACGGTGAAGGAATACCTCCCGAATTGATGTCAAAAGTCTTCGAGCCGTTCTTCACGACAAAACCGGCGGGGAAAGGAACGGGCCTTGGCCTCAGCGTGGTTTACGGTATCATTCGCTCACATGACGGATTCCTCAAGGCTTACAGCGAGGTCAAAAAAGGGACGGTGTTCAGTATCTATCTTCCTTTGACACTGGCGGTCGACGAAGTCGCGGATGAAGTACCTCAAGGCCCGGTCAGGGCGGGACGGTTTGAGATTTCAGATAACAGGAAGATACTTTTTGTCGACGACGAACCGGGGATTAGAGAAGCGGCCCAATTCCTGCTTGAATCGGCAGGTTATGCGGTTTTTACCGCCAAGGACGGCATGAGCGCAATTCAAACTTACTCGAAGGAATGGCGGGACATAAGCCTTGTTGTGCTTGATCTTAATATGCCCGAACTCTCCGGCAAAGAAGTCCTTGAGAATCTTACAATCATCAACCCAGATGTGCGCGTTCTGATCTCTACCGGATACATTACTCCGGAAGAGAGAGCCGGGTTGAAAGGCGTTGTGGAAGTGATTGAGAAGCCGTTCGATTTTGACCAGCTCCTCGACAAGGTAAAGATTGTTTTGGAGACACCTCCCTGCAAGGAATACTGAACGGCAGCACGCCGGCATGTACGGTGACCCCGCATGCGCCTCAGTTTAGCATTCGACATTTCCCAACTACCAGCCGGTGAAACAGTCAATTTACGGTTCCCGGTACATGCTCTTTCTGTTTGCACGTGCCTTCCGACAAGTTCATTCTCTGCTTTGCTTCTATAAAGGAGCGCCCCCTTCCGACTTGCCTGACACTATGTAACAATCGGTGAAGTCTCCCTGACCAAACCCGGGGAATCTGCAAACTCTCTTTGACTGCAAAAACCCACGCCCGGACCGGATGATCGAAGAAGAAGAGAGTTGCGGTGCGTGAGGCCTGTCACGGATGAATTACGAAGAGGAAACCAAATTAAAGATCATACGCTGCCCCATATTCCGTTTTAACAATCCGCTTGATTATATTTGTAATCATGAGAGAAGAGATTGCTTTGGCGATCGAAGCACTTGAGGCGAGAAGGCAGGAAGCGCGAAGGCTTCACAGCTCGGGCTTCAAGGGCTCGGAAGTATCGATGGCTCTGACTGACGCTGTGGATGAAGCTATCAGGCTCGCAGTGGAAGAGACGGCAGGCGACGACGACCTTGCTGCCGTTGCAGTCGGAGGATACGGAAGAGCGGAGCTCTGTCCTCAATCGGATGTGGATGTGCTCTTCATCGTCGGCAACGGGATCGAATCGAGTTTTCGGGCTCAGCGCGTAATGCATTTTCTGTGGGATATGGGCCTGAACATCGGCCACTCCGTTCGCAATGTCGGACAGGTACTCGAAACGTACAAAAGCGACCACGACAGTTGGGCCGCCACGCTGGAATACCGTTATGTTGCGGGGAGCAAACCCCTTTTCTCCAAACTCGACGAGGCAATAAAGAATTTCGTCGGTACTAACCGCGACCGAAGTTTTGTTTTCTCTACGCTCGACGGCATCAAGGTCAGACACAATAAATACGGCAAGTCGACTTCGCTGCTCGAGCCGAACATCAAGAAGAGTGCCGGCGGTCTGAGAGATCTTCATGCGCTCCTCTGGATGTACCGATCGATGTATGTGGATTTTCTGCCGGATGAGAAAGCCGCCGGGAAGAAACCGGCCATGCTTGCCTTCCTGGAAAAGCTTCTTGAGAAGGGAGTCATAAACCAGCTGCAGTTCAACCACACATCGGATGCATTTCAGTTTATCCTGAGAACGAGGCAGAGCCTTCATTTTCAGTCGGCAAGCCTGAACGACCTGCTCGATTTTGAAATACAAAAAAGGGTCGCTGCCGATATCGGCTATGCAAGTCCCGACTACTCCAAAGGCGTCGAGAGCTTCATGCGCGATTACTTCAGGCACGCGCGCAAGATTTACAGGCTGAATCAGGTGGTCTCCGACAAGGTGAGGGGAGCGCTTAGTCCTGCGGCGGCGGGAAAAGGAATGGAAGTTCTCGACGACGACTACGCACTGGCCGGCGACAAGATTGCCTTTCGAAGGGAAGTCGGGCGCGATGCGGTGAGGCTCTTCAGGGCGTTTCAATACAAGGCGAGAACCGGTTTCCATTTCGATGAAAACGTTCATGAAACGCTGGCGCGCGAGCTCGACATTTTCAGCGATCCGGGGTTTCAGAAGTCCGCAGAGGCCGCCGCGATATTCAAGGCAATTCTCCTTTCCGATAAGAACGTTGCCTTTACTCTGAAATCAATGAACGAGCTCGGAATACTTGGCAGGTATCTTCCCGAATTCGGTAAGCTGATAGGATTCTTCCAGCACAACGTTTACCATTATTACACTGCAGATGAGCATACCCTGACGGCAATCGAGAATCTGGAAGGTGTCGCGGAGCAGGATTCGTTTCTGGGCGATCTGCTGAGGACGGTGGAGCGCCGCGACGCGCTGTATCTCGGCACGATGTTTCACGACATCGCCAAGCCGATTTCCATAGGAAGACACGAGATAATCGGGGTCGATGTGGCAGACAAGGCTCTCGGAAGGATCGGTTTCGAGGATATCATGGAGGACGTGGGTTTTCTCGTTCGCAATCATCTCAAGATGGAACAGATTGCCTTCAGGCGCAATATCGGGGACCCGGAGACGGTCTACACATTCACGCGTAATTTTGCGAACGCGGAACAACTCAAGATGCTCTATCTGCTCACATACGCGGACCTGAGCGCCGTAAACCCTACCGTGTGGACCAAGTGGAAGGCTCAGCTGCTTCGCGAACTCTACCTGAAGTCTTACAGGATCATAAGCGAGTCGCTGGATGCCAAGGCTGTCTCCTCGCTGCAGGAAAAACAGCGCGAGCAGAAAGAGCAGGCGATATTAGACCGCATGCCGTCAGAGAAATCGGAGGCGGTAAGAAAGCACTTCGAATCCATCAAGAACGACCTGTATGCAATTGTCTTCGAGGACCAGGAAATTGTCCGTCACATAGAGACGATCGATTCCGGAATAGACAAAGTGCACGTTCACTTCAGCCAGAACGAAGGCTACACCGACGTGACCATCATAGCCAAAGATGCGCCGTTCCAGCTGGCAAGATTCTGCTCGTCGCTCAGCGCCAACGATGCAAACATCGTGGATGCCAACATTTTCACCAGAGACGACGGGATGATCATAGACCGCTTCAAGGTGTTCGATAACATTACGAAGCACGGACTAACCGAGACCCAGACGAAGAAAATAGAGTCCGATCTGCGGGGAATGCTGTCCGGAGATACGGACGCCGAGCGCCTTTTCGAGCAGCACAGGATGAGATGGCAGAGGAGACTCAAGAACGAAATAAATCCAAATGTCAAAGTCGCCGTGCAAACCTCCGAGTCGAATGGATTTACACTGCTTGAAGTTTTTGCCCCCGATTCCCTCGGCTTCTTGTATAAAATGACCTCGGCGGTTTCATCCGCCGGAATGAGCATCCATTTCGCGAAGATTGCAACACGTGTCGACGGCATCGTGGATACGTTCTATGTGTCCAAGAGCGACGGGTCGCATCCCTCCCAGGAAGAACTCGACGGGCTGAGAAGTGAAATCCTTCGGATAATTCAAGATTCGATCGAGTCGGAACTCATCCTCAAGTGAGCCTGCCCGAAGATCCCATCGGCGTTTTCGATTCCGGCATTGGCGGACTGACGGTCGTTCGCCGGCTGCTGGATATTCTTCCGCATGAAAACATTGTTTACTTCGGCGACACTGCGAGAGTTCCTTACGGCAACAAATCTGCAGAAGTCGTACGGGAGTATGCAGTGCAGGATGCGAGGTTTCTCCTTTCCAAAGGGGTAAAGATCATAGTGATCGCGTGCAACACCGCATCTGCCGTTGCCATGGACGTCGTCCGGGCGCGTGCGACGGTCCCAACGATAGGAGTGATTGAACCGACGGCAGCCGAAGCACTCAGGATTTCCAGGTCAAAGGAGATCGGGGTTATAGGGACACTTTCGACGATCAATTCATCGGCCTACGCATCTGCGTTGACATCCGTCGACGCCGGGACGAAAGTCGTGACACAGGCGTGTCCGCTCTTTGTCCCGCTTGCCGAAGAAGGACTTTTCGATCATCCTGCGACCGACCTCATTGCCAAAGAATATCTGTCGGGCTTTGTCGGGAAGGTCGACGTGATGATTCTGGGCTGCACTCACTACCCGTTACTGCGTAGGGCAATTTCATCTGCGCTTAACGGGGAGGTCGGGCTTGTCGATGCCGGGGAGGCGACCGCAAAATCGGTCCAGTCGCTATTGTCGAAAAACGGCATGCTAAACAGGCAGAAGGGAAGGCCGTTGCTGGAATTTTACGTCAGCGATTTTCCGCAGAAGTTCAATGAGATAGCGGAGAGGTTTCTCGGGATGAAGCTGGAGTTTGTGAGGAAGGTCCAGTTCTATTCAAATGGGGAAATAGTATAACTTTAGTCTCAGCCTGCAGCAGACAACTCAGCCTGTGGCGGCTTTCTGGACCAGGGACAATTCCATAAAGATGGCACCCTCGATCGGGTTGAGACGATACTCGGCTATCTCCTTGAACCCGAGAGAGCGGTACAATGAGATTGCAGCTTTCATCGCCGGGACCGTGTCGAGCCGCATTCTCGCGTACCCTATTTGTTTTGCTTCGAGGATTATTCGTGACGCAAGCTTCCTTCCGATCCCGCCCGTTCGGCATTCCGGCCGGACATAAAGCCGCTTCATCTCGCAGGTCTCACCTTCGATCTTCTTCACAGCGACGCAGCCGACCGGTGAGTCTCCCTGAAACGCGATCAATAGTCTGCCGGACGGAGGAGAATAAACGCCGGGGAGGTCGGAGACTTCCCGGTCAAAATCCTGGAAATCCAGGCTGAAATCGAGGGAATTTGCGTATTCCATAAAGAGATTCCGGGCTGTCTCGATAAGGTCAGTGGAATTCGGGAAGACTGTTTCAAACTTCAGTTCCATGTCTGGTTGTTCGCTAGAACTCATGGTTGTCAGAGATTGTGCCGTCATGCTAAATCGCACAGGATTCACGACCGTAATCTGAACTGGGTCGACAGCGGACCGGGTTGTGACCGGGTTCCTATTGCACGAGCCTCAGATTTGCGTAGCGAACCATCAGCTGTTTTTTCTGGTTCGCTTTGAAGAGAACGATCACCCGTTCGTTGTCTCCTTTGCCCGACACTTCTATAACTTTCCCTTCTCCGAAGAATTCGTGCTCAACGACAGACCCCACTCTGAACCGCGCTGCGGCCGGCTCCTTTTTTTTCTCCCCGGCATCAGTTCTTGGATTCTCAACTTTTTTTTCCGCAACGTCAAGCGAAGGAAGAAGGGATTGCAGAGTGCCGGAGTGTTCCCTGAACGAGCGCTGAGGTGAAAACCGCCCCTGGTGCTCCAGCTCGAGGAGATCCGATTTGATTTCCGACAGAAATCGCGAGGAGATCTGGAAGGACAATTTGCCGAACCGGTAGCGTTGTTTGGCGTAAGACAGGTAGACTTTCTTCTTGGCCCGTGTAATGGCGACATAAAAGAGTCGTCGTTCTTCTTCGAGTTCATCCTGTTCTTTAGAGGCAAGCGGAAACAATCCTTCCTCGAGTCCGCTGACGAAGACTACCGGGAACTCGAGCCCCTTTGCCGCATGAACCGTCATGAGAGTAACCGAGTTGCGTTTCGTATCCCACCTGTCTACATCGGCGACGAGCGACACTTCCGCCAGAAAATCCTGAAGACTTCCTTCGGGGTTCTCGTTTTGAAATTCCGCTATGCCGGCGAGGAGTTCCTGAATGTTTTCCATCCGGCCCTGCGCTTCCGTCGTCCCTTCCTCCTTGAGATTCCGCACGACCTGTATTTCGTCCGTCAGGGAACGTGTCAGCTCGCTCACCGACAATTCTTCGTGAAGCTTCCGGTATTTCTCAATCAGCCTGGCAAACTGTTTGAGCTGGTTCTTCTGTCGAGGTTGAATTTCCACGATGCTGTCTATGCTCTGAAGGACACTCAGAAGCGGTACCTGCAATTTCGAAGCGTAGCTGCGGAGGTAGTCGATCGTTACCTCTCCTATCCCGCGGGCGGGAAAGTTGACTATCCTGAGGAAGGACTCATTGTCGTTCGGATTCAGAATGAGTTTCAGATAAGCGAGTAGGTCCTTGATTTCCTTCCGTTTGTAAAAAGCCACGCCGCCCACGATGATGTAGGGGATTCCGCTTCGGTTGAAGGCCTCTTCGAGTGCTCTCGACTGGTAATTGGTTCTGAAGAGTACCACGAAGTCCTTCAGCTGCAGTTTGTCCCTGATGCTTTCATCTCTGATTCTCTGGACGATCTTGTAACCCTCATCTCTGTCGCTCTCGCATTCGAGCACAGTCAGCTGGTCGCCGTCATGGTTCTCTGTCCACAGTTCCTTGTCGAGCTTGCGGGTGTTGTGGACGATAACCGAGTTGGCGGCCTGCAGTATTTTTCCCGTCGAACGGTAGTTTTGCTCGAGCCGGAAGACCTTGCACTTCGGGTAGTCCGTCTGGAAGTCGAGAATGTTCTGCAATTCCGCCCCGCGCCACGAGTATATGCTCTGTGCGTCGTCGCCTACGACGCAAAGGTTCTTGTGCTTCTCCGCGAGCAGCTTGAGCAGAACGTACTGCGCCCGGTTGGTATCCTGATACTCGTCCACGAGTATGAACCTGAATTTGTTCTGGTATTTCTCGAGCGCGGTGTGGTCGCGATTGAGGAGGATAATCGGCTTGATGAGAAGGTCGTCGAAATCCATCGCGTTGCTTTTCTTGAGGCGGTCCTCGTACGTTGCGTATGTCTGAGACGTCACCTGTTCGAGCCTGCTCTTTGCCGATTGTTCGTACTGCTGCGGGAGCACGAGGGAGTTCTTCAGCTTGCTGATCTGCCAGCGAATCCCGCTCGCGGGAAAAACTTCCTCGGACAGGTTCTGCTCGCGCAGTATCATTTTTATTTCCTTTAAGGAATCCTCTTCATCGTATATGGTGTAATTCGGCGTATATCCGAGTTTTTCGCCTTCCATCCGCAGGATGCGCCCGAAAAGGGAATGAAAGGTTCCGATCCAGCCGTAGGTCTTCCTGTGCTGGTCGTCATCCATCCCGAGCATCTTGTTAATTCTGGTCTTCATCTCGTTCGCTGCCTTGTTGGTGAATGTCAGGCAGAGGATGTTGCTGAAGGGGACACCTATCGAAACGAGATACGCGACACGGTACGTGAGGACTTTCGTCTTGCCGCTCCCCGCTCCGGCGAGAACGAGTTCCGGTCCTTCCACGGATTTCACGGCTTCCAGTTGCGCCGGGTTAAGGTCTCTTAGAAAATCTGTGTTCATCTCCGATCCAAATGTCCCGGCATTTACCGGGGCCCGTCTCTGTTATCTTGCCAGTATCTTTCCGGCAAGCTCTATCTGTTTCTTCAATCCTTTGCGGCTTGTTCCGCCGTAGACATCGTGGCGCTCTACCGATCGTTCGGGGTCGAAAATCGCATAATACTCTTTGTTAAAAAATGGAGATATCGCTTTCAGCTCCGGGGCAGAAAAGTCTCTCAACCGGATGCCATTGTCGATGCCCGTCAGGACAAGTTTGCCGACGATCCGATGTGCATCGCGAAAAGGCATTCCGCGCTCGACGAGGTAATCCGCTATGTCGGTGGCATATATGGAGTCGTCCGTGTTGCGAAGCAGGTTCTTCCTGTTTACTTTCAACGTCGAGATTACTCCGGTGAAGACTTTCAATGTGGAAGACAGCGCATCGACGGAATCGAAAAGCGGCTCCTTGTCTTCCTGCAGATCTTTTGAATATGTCAGCGGCAAACCTTTCTGGAGGGTCAGGAGTGAGGTGAGGTTGGCAATCGCGCGGGAGACTTTTCCACGCACGAGTTCGAGCGAATCCGGGTTTTTCTTCTGTGGCATCATGCTGCTTCCGGTTGAGTACATGTCGTCCAGCTCGACAAATGCGAATTCGGTTGAGCTCCAGACAATTAAATCCTCGGCAAATCTGCTGAGGTGTATGAGCGTCTGCGCGGCGGCAAAGAGAAACTCGTCGATGAAATCCCTGTCGCTTACTGCCGCTATGCTGTTGTTGGATAGTTCCCTAAAACCAAGCTCGGTCTTGAGAACGGTCCTGTCGAGTTTTAGTGTGGAACCGGCCACCGCGCCCGAGCCCAGCGGAAGTACGTCTATTCTCTTCTGCAGATCGTTGAAGCGGCCGTGGTCGCTTTCCAGCATGAAGAACAACGACATGAAGTAATGCCCGAGTCTGACGAGTTGTGCCTGCTGCATATGCGTGTATGAAGGGATGATGTCGTCGGAGGTCTTCGAGGCAAGGGAGACGACTGATTTTTGAAGGTCCCGGATCAGTAGTTCGACTTCAGAATTTGCTTTCTTCAGGTAGATACGTTCGTCGGTCGCTACCTGTTCGTTCCTGCTCCGGCCGGTATGGATTCTCTTTCCCGCCTCGCCTGCCAGTTCCACCAGCCTGCGTTCGATTGCGGTGTGTATGTCTTCGTCAGAAGGTCTGAACCTGAATTTGCCCTGCGAGAATTCCTTCTCGATTTCCCGAAATGCTTTTCGGATCCGCGCCAGCTCGTTCTTGGAAAAGATCCCCGCCTTACCGAGCGCGACAGAGTAGGCATCGCTCGCCTGCAATTCTTCTTTCCAGAGTCTTTTGTCGAAAGGAAGCGAATCGTTGAACTCTTCCATCAGCCTGGATGAGTCTTTTGCGAATCTTCCTCCCCAGAGTTTCGGCATTTTCTAAATTACCTCAAAGGTGTTAGAGCTCCTCGGTCCTTGAGAAGGGAGGAGTTTCTGTTTCGTTTGACATCTTTTTCGAAGAGCTGATAAAGTGCTCTCCACACATTTCCGGGTTTTCCGTCGCCGATTACCTGACCGTCAAATCTGACAACCGGAGCGACGAAGAGGGAAGTACTGAGAAGGAACATTTCCCTGGCGTTGTATGCTTCAGAGACCGGGATATCGTTGCTCTGGATCCCTGTAATGAGCTTTTTCTTCACGAGTCCTCCCGCCAGCTCGACGGCGCGCATCAGAGTCGTCCCGCGAAGGATTTTCCCGAGAGTCGGATATCTAAAAACCCCGTCTCTGTCGACTATTGCGACGTTCTTGTTGGAACCCTCAGTGATGTTGCCTTTTTCATCGACTCCGATGGCAGCATCGGCGCCACTCCCGGACGCAGACAATTCCATCAATGCGTTGGACAGGTAATCCACGGATTTCACCTGTGGCGAAATCGCGGGGCGCATCGGCGTGGAGCTGGTGACGGCAGTCATTCCCTCAGTGTAATACCTGTCCTGCCTCGGAGGAATCTTGTCGATGAGGACATACAGGTTGGGCGAAATAGCCTCCTGTGGGAAAACGCTCATGCTCCCGTGTCCGCGCGACAGGAAGAACCTTGCAAGGAAATCGCGCTTGCCGGAAAGAATTCCGAGTCTCAGGAGAAGACGCTTGAATTCGGCTTTTGAAAACGGCACCTCTATTCTGATCGCCTTGGCCGAAAAGAAAAAGCGGTCGATGTGTTCGTTGAGAAGATAATAGTTCCCCGCGAGGCAGAGCGCGTCGTCGAAAACCCCGTCACCGCGGTGAAAAATGTGATCGTCTATCGGAACAGACATCAACAGCCGATCGCGTGTAAAACCTCCCAGATAGGTTGAATAGAAGAGATAGAACTCTCTCTCCCTGGCGGAATTTTCCTTTGCCTCCGGGAGACCAATCTCACGGATTTCAAGATTCATTCCTTTGGCTTCCCATGAACCTCGGAGTTCACTTTCATTGAAAGGCCGAACAGGTCAATGAACCCGGCAGCTTTCCTCTGGTCATATACCTCGTCCTGTGAGAAGGTAGCGAGCTCTTCAAGGTAGAGAGAATTGGGGCTTTTTCTTCCGGCAGGGATCACGTTGCCTTTGTAGAGTTTTAGGCGAACTGTTCCGGTAACGTATCGCTGGGTCGTGTCCATGAATGAGTCGATAGACTCGCGCAAGGGAGTATACCACTGGCCGTTATATACCAGCTCAGCATACCGCTGGGCGACAATGTCTTTGTAGTGAAGCGTGTCTTTGTCGAGCACTATCTGTTCAAGCTCGTTATGCGCCGCATAGAGTATCTCTCCTCCCGGGGTTTCGTAGACGCCTCTCGACTTCATCCCTACTAATCTGTTCTCGACCAGGTCGGTCCTTCCAATTGCGTTCGCGGCGCCGATTTCGTTGAGTCTCTCCAGCAGCTTCAGGCCGTCCATTTTCTTTCCGTTGAGAGCAGTCGGGATCCCCTTATTGAATTCGATCTGAAGATAGGTGGGTCTGTTTGGGGCATTTTCCGGGGATTTGGTGCGAATGAACATCTCGGATTTGGGCTCGTTCCACGGATTTTCGAGATCTCCTCCTTCGTGACTCAGGTGCCACAGGTTTCCATCCCTGCTGTATATCTTCTTGAGCGTGGCTTTTATTGGAACCTTGTGTTCTTCGGCGTACCTGATGGCATCTTCTCTCGAGCGGATTGACCATTCTCTCCAGGGGGCTATTACCGGAAGATCGGGAGCAAAAACCTTGTATGTGAGCTCGAACCTGACCTGATCGTTCCCTTTTCCGGTGCATCCGTGTGCAAGGGCATCGGCTCCTTCCTGTTTCGCGATCTTTGCCTGATATTTGGCAATCAGAGGCCTGGCAATGGATGTACCGAGAAGATATTTCCTTTCATATATAGCGTTTGCCTTTATGATCCTGAACAAGAAATTCTCGACGAATTCTTTCCTCAGATCCAGCAGGTAGAATTTGTCGGCACCGGTTTTCTTTGCTTTCTGAGCCAATCCACCGAGTTCTTCATTTCCCTGTCCTATATTTGCAGCAAATGCTATTACCTGACAATTGTATGTTTCCTTCAGATATGGGATAATTATCGATGTATCCAGCCCGCCAGAGTAGGCGAGCACCACTTTTCTTACTCTTGACAATGCATTACTCCTGTTTTAGGAATGAAATTTACGAAATAGGACGGTGAATTTGTACCACCCGTGAAAAAATTTTAAGATATTTTTAATGTTAAATGCTTGACAAAAACGCCTGTTTGGATTAAACTTAAGCCGATGAAAATATGCAAAGGAGGTAGAAAATGAGAAAATTGCCGGGTGCAATCCTGAGCCTCATAGTTGCGTCACTCTTGCTTGCTGGTTGTACGAAATATGCCAATAAAACTCAGATGCAGCAATTAGCTGATTTGAAAAACGAAGTGGCGACACTCCAGCAGCAGATCAAAACAGCCGAATCACAGAAGGCTGATCTGCAAAAACAAGTTGCAGAGAAGAAAGATCAAATCAATAAGTTGAAGAGTAATGAGCAGTTCCTGCAGCAAAAATTGCAGGAAAACAACCAAGCTAGTCCTACTTCAAACTGAGAAGGAGCCATAGATGAAGAAATTATCAGTACTGCTAGTGATCGCGACGGTATTCGCGATTTCCTCTGTGGCTTCCGCACAAGAGGAAAAGATGAAGTATGATGAATGGCAGCAGCAGATTACTTATTACACTGCCCAGCGCGATTCATTGAAAAACGTCTTGAACCAGCTCAACACGGATATCTCTAATCTTAAGAGCGAGCTGGCCAGTCTTGATCAGCAATATCAGTCTGAGATGCAGAACTATCTGAACATGCTTCACACGACTGAGGCCGGAATGCAGGCTTTCGACCAAACGCTGAAGACTCTGTCCAATGAAGTCGACAATTACATGAAGATGTCGGACCAGGACCTTTGTGCACATCGTGCGGATGTCGAAGCCTTGGGACCGCAGATAGATTCCGTTAAGGCAAGCCGTCTTGCCCTGGCAGCAGAATTCTACGACAGGGTGCAGTCACTCGAGAACAATTACGCACAGCTCAAGGCCCGGATCGCGAAGTGCTCCGCAGCCAATACCTACACCGTAGGCACATGGGCGCGCAACAGGGATTGCCTCTGGAACATCTCCAAGAAGAAGACCATCTATGACAACCCCTGGAGATGGCCGAAGATTTACGTCGCAAACCGCGACAAGATCAAGAATCCTGATCTGATATATCCGAAAGAAGTCCTGAAGATACCGGAAAACGGTCCTCTGAATCGGCAGGAAAGGGCAGCCGCAAGAGCCTACTATGCCAGAAAAGCTCGCATGATGCAAAGCGCAAGCCCGGCCGGAACAATGAAGCCTTCTAAATAAGGATATACACGAAGATTCTGTTTGTTTTTCAAAGCGCTCCTGACTCTGTTCTAAACGAGAAGGAGCGCTTTTTGTTTTCCCTCCAATCGAATTCTCCTCTCGAAACATGGAAGTCGTAGAGAAACGCATAAGAATAGCAGGTGTCGATCCCCTCTCCCTGCTCGGTCTCAACGACTCGAATCTTCAGATTAT
>JBJKPN010000130.1:0-4500 GCA_046706365.1 Candidatus Kryptoniota bacterium
CCGCACCTTGTTCCTCTTCCAGGAAATTCTACGCCGGATTTCACGACATTATTTTCAACGACTGAGGTCGCACTTCGATTTCTATTCGAGTCGACTTGTCATGAGGTATCTCACCGTCCCTGTGCAGAGACACCGGTTTCTCGCTGTCGACTGTAATTCTTCTTGCCCTGCCCATTGTAACTTCTTTATGCTTCGAGTGCGCGCCCCTGATGACACTGGGCATGACTTGCAGGACTCGCGCGATCGAGACGTCGGACACAATGCACGTGTCGAGCAGACCGTCATCGAGTATGGCATGCGGCGTAAGGAGGAAGCCTCCGCCGGCGGAAATTCCGTTTCCCACTGCGATCAGGAAGGTCTTCTGTTCGACGACTTCCCCGTCCATCTCGATCCTCATCCCCGAGGCCTTGTATTTGGAGAGTGTCCTTAGGACAGCGACAAGATATCTCGAAAGTCCCCTCAGCCGGGAAATGTTGAGACTTTCCCTCGCCACCTCGGCATCGAAACCTATCCCGACTCCGTTGACGAAGAGCATTTTTTTCCCGTCAACCTGGACGGTACCCACATCGATCATCTTCGCCCTTCCGGCGACTGCTCTGTGCAGGTATTCATGGAGATGTTTGAGTCTGCCGAGTGATCGTACAAAATCATTGCCCGTTCCCGCCGGGACTATGCCCATGGCTTTCTGTGACTTGATGGCTCCGGCCGCAACTTCATTCACGGTCCCGTCACCGCCGACCGCGACCACGACGTCGAACTCAGAAGAATTGATGCTGGCCAATTCCGTGGCATGCTCGGGAGCCTGAGTGAGTTGTAGGTCGAATTCGATGCCCAGTTTCTTGGCGATCCCGACAAGGTGAGGCAGAAGCCTCCGTGTTCGCCCGTTTCCGGAAACCGGATTCACGATGAACTTCACAACCCGTTCGCCCGCAGGTCTCATCTTTTTACTCGGTCTAGTTGGTCCTTGATTTTGCCAGCCGAACAGTCTCTCTCAAGCCTGACGTTATCCGGAATTCCTTCCAATGTCTGCCGATTTCCAATAAAGCGAGGATTCCGAAAAGCACCGACGTGATCAGCCGAGAATTGTTGCCTATCAGCGGAAGCTGAGGCATGAAAGTGAAATTCACCGGGTAGAGAAACTGCGCAAGCCACAACACGAATAAAATAATAGCGTTTTCGCGAGTGAACTTCAACTTTGCCAGCGTGGAGCAGCCGTAGAACGTCATCATCATCGAGAGGAGTATTTCTTCACGATGGTGTACATCCAGCGGAATCGTCGAAATTTTGCCCATTGAAAAAGAATAAACGACCGGGATCATCGACACAAGAAGCGTCCACTGGTTGACCTTGCTGCTGATCATATTCAGAAGCGCCATCGGGCCGAGCCTGATTGTGCGCGCCCAGTAGAACGCCGTCACCTTCTCCGGAAACTCGGAAAGAAAGGGGGCCACCCACTGCACGAACACAAATACGCTTATCCCTGCTGCTGCGGCGACCTCTTTCATACTGTCCAAAAATGGGTCTGCAACCGCCCACATGGTCAGTCCGCCTACGCCAAACAGAGTGACCAGGAAGAATGTACGCCTTCCGCCGTCCCTCACGCCGACAAGTGAGCGCGGCATCGAAAGAAGGTCCTCCTTTTTCTCCTCAGACTCTTCCGGCAGGATCCGGAGAATGTACATGTACCCGATGAAGATCATACCGAGGAAGATTCCGTCATAAATCTGCAGGTTGCGCTTCAACAAAACGACTATGAAGTAAAGTGAGGCGATAAACAGGGCTGCGACCTCGACTATGTTCTCCGGCCGCAGGTAGATGGCGTCGAGCCTTTCCTTCTTCCTGATCCTCGAATAGACGGCGGCCGTCACGAAAATCAGCGGCCATCCGACTCCCATCAGAAGTCGGTTGGAGCCCGTGAAATTTGCCATCATGAGGTCGACGTCTTTCCTCCAGGCAATTACCGCTTCGACCATGAATTCCGGTATCACCTGCAGAAGGGCGACGATTGCAACAGCGAGCCCCTGGCTGATACTGAACTCGGCGGCTTCTGCCGCCCAGCTCATTATGAGGGCCGATACAATGACGGTGGAGAAGCACAGGAAAGCGATGAAGCCGGGCGAAGAAAACGAAGCGGTGTGGAGCCAGACGGACACCACGACTGCGTATGCAGACATCAGGAAGAAGTACAGCCCGTAACGAGACTTCATCTGCGGATTTCCATTTCTATTTGTTCGATCGCCCCCGCTTAGGACACTCCCATGCAGCCGATCACGGCGTTGCTGCCGGGAGTGTGCACGCCGGTCAAGCTCCTATCAGGTAAAACGGTCCAGAACGAAACGAGGGATTCTCATCTCCGACATATCATGATAGCCCGGCGCTGTCTGGAGAAAATTCTCTATCTGATTCGCAACTAGTCCCACAGTTGCAGTGTCTCCCATGATGCCGTTGTTGATCACCACGTTGACAGGGGGATCACCGTCAACGAATATTGCATCGTACTCGATCGACGCGTCTATTCTCATCGTGAGACGCAATGAGAGGACGGCCTGCGCGCCCTTCTCAACGACAACTTCCTGCCGAACTCCGATTACATGGTTCATTGCCACAAAAATCTCGTCGCCATGATAGTCGTGGTCGGCAACTATGGGCTGGACTGACGAACGGATATTGTCATGTTTGATGCCCAGGTAATTGGATACGAACTCAGCCGAGTCGGTGAGACCGACGTGTCCGAACCGTCCGTTGTCCACCTGCTCGACGAATTCCTGGGCCGTCAGTCCTACTCCCAGTTTTCTCTGAAGCGCAAGTCTTCGGTTGCTCAGGTTGACCATCCGTTCCGCCCTGATGTTGCTGATCGAAATGCAGGGCGCGGTCAGAGTCAGGATGAGGCTGTCCATTACATAGCCGGGATTGACTCCAGTCGCGAGTATCCTCAGATGCTTCCGCTTGGCCAGGCTGTCGAGCTTCTTGAATAATTTCGGATTGCGTTGGCGGAGGAAGAACATTTCCTCGGCGGTGGTCATTACGTTGTATCCCATCTCGACCATCGACTTGATTTGTTCTGCGGCTTCCGGAAGATAGGAAACCGCTGAATGTATCACGACGTCTGCCCGTCTCCGGCGAAGCGAGTCGATCGAATCGACGATAGTCAGATTGAAAATACTCTTCGGTTCGAGAAGCTCGCCGATGTCCTTCCGGACCTTGTCGGGTGCATTGTCTACGCAGCCCACCAGCTCAAAACGTTCGTCATGCCTGAGCAGAGTCCTGGCTATATTTATGCCGATTTGTCCGAGCCCGAACTGGATAACCTTAATCTTTCTTTTCATTATTCCTGAATCCCAGTTGAATCTCGTGCACGAACATTTGCGTGATTACCGTCGGCCTTGTAATGGCGGCGCCCACCACGACTGCGTATGCGCCAAGCTCGAACACATGGGCCGCCTCACCGGGCAGGACAATTCTCCCTTCCGCGATGACGGGTACTACAAGAGAGCCGGAAAGCCGCTCGATAAGGTCGAAGTCCACACCTGTCGCTCTCTTGTTTGCAGTTGCCGGAGTGTAGCCTGAAAGAGTAGTAGAGACGAGGTCGGCGCCGAGCTCCGCTGCCTGCACCCCCTCTTCGAAGGTCGAAACGTCCGCCAGCAGCAACGTGCCCGGATGTTCTACACGAACGCGCCGGAGAAATTCAAAACCTGTCAGCCCGTTCGGGCGGATCCTTTCAGTCGTGTCGAGCGCGACAATATCTGCTCCCGCTGCTATTATATCATCAACTTCCTTCATTTCTCCCGTAATGAGAACCGACCCGTCGGGATAGGAAGACTGAACAAGCCCGATGACGGGAATCTTAACTTTTGACTTCACGGCAGTAATATTGGCCGTTCCTTCTGTGCGAATTCCAGAGGCTCCTCCCATCTCCGCCGACAGTGCGAAGAGCGAAACATAATCAGGCTTATTGAACGGATCATTCCGGTCGAACTGGCAGGAGACTATTAATCCGTTTTTAACATTTGCTATGGAGTTAAGATATTCCATCATTCTTACGCGATATGTTCCCTTACATTTTGAAAATTTCGGTTAACTCAGCAGTACACGCTTGGCTACTTCGAGGGCGGCGACGAAGACGCAGACGAACATCGCGCTCAACACAAGCATCCTTCCCCTCCTGCCAAATATAACGTTCACGAGGCGAGCAATGAAAACGACAGATGCAACCAGCGCCGCAAATTCCAGGAATCCGAGGAAATAGAAAGGAAGTGGATTTATTACCTGCGGAGGAGGATTGTTAGAGAACAAATACGGGCCGAATATTGCAATCTCGGACGGCAGGAAAACCACGGCGCTGAATGCAAGCGGGTGCAGACCGTATACGCTTCCGGATATGAAGCCCTTGAGCGTAACGCCCTTCTTTCCCGGACGCAGGACCAGGTAGCTCAGCAACAAAGAGAGATAAACAGCAGGGAGAAAGATCACGATTCCCAGCCCGAACCCTGTCAGGATAAG
>JBJKPN010000131.1:0-29522 GCA_046706365.1 Candidatus Kryptoniota bacterium
CGGAGAGTTGTCGGAACGGCGGGATTCGAACCCGCGACCCCTACCACCCCAAGGTAGTGCGCTACCAGGCTGCGCCACGTTCCGGTAGTTGTAAGATAGCCCTTCTCGGCAAGCCAAACAATGCAACACTTTACAAGAAATTATGGAAGAGATTATTACCTGGCCTTGTCCACAAGTTTCTGAACGAGATCATCCAGAAACGCACGTGTTTCCAGCAACGTCTGTCTTAACTCTTCCGGTGAATCTTTTGGTTCCTCCGACTCGTCCGTCGACGCCGCATTGCCATTCGATCTCGCACTGAGAACTTTCTTCGCTCCCTCTATCGTGAATCCTTCCTCCCGAACAAGCCGTTTGATCTCGAAGATCAGGTTGATATCCTTGTTCGTGTAGATTCTGTTGCCCGCCCTGTTTTTAGCGGGATTCAACTCAGGGAACTGAGACTCCCAGTACCGCAACACATGCTGTTCGAGGCCGGTAATTCGGCTCACCTCTGAGATGGAGTAGTAAAGTTTCTTGAACTCGAAATCCTTCATCTGACGAGATTATAACATATTATGCGAATAATTGCAAATTTTTGTTTAGATGAATGGCGTAAGCTTTCAATTTGGAAAACCGGTTTCTGGGCGATAAATTGAGGTTGATGCGCCTGTAGCTCAATTGGATAGAGCAACAGACTTCGGATCTGTGGGTTGGGGGTTCGAGTCCCTCCAGGCGCGCAAGGGGCATTCAAAGAAATCAACAGGGCAAATTGGGGGTCCTCTCTCATGAATCGGAAGGGTTCACGAGGAATCTCTTGAAGGCGATCGTCTTTGCCAGTGTCGGTCAGGGGGTTGCGAAAAGTTCCTCAATGCTATCATAATCTCTCCGATTAGTGGTCGTCCTGGCCGGCGTTCCGGCGGAAGAACCAGGTACCAACTTGTCGCATGCCTTCATCGGCGCCTCCGACAAACTGCAGCACATTTCAATGGCCTGCTTCCCCGCGTCATGCGCTTCTGCACATCGTACCCCGGACGAAACCAATCAATGGTCAATCCGTAATCAGAGAAGAATATAAACTGCAAAGGGCATCGAAATGGCAGCGAAACGCAAAAGCAAAAAGAAGAAGTGGTTTGTACTGGGGAGCATCGTTATCGTGCTTGCAATCGGAACCTTCGTGGTGACAGTGTCGCACAACGGCAGCTCATCGCAAGGGCCGCCCAGCGTGAAGGTAATGCGGGGTTCGATACAGGAAAAGGCATTGGCCGTGGGGACAATTCAACCCGAGAACGAGATTTCTATAAAATCCAGGGTCAGCGGAGCCGTAAACAAGCTGTTTGTCGATGTGGGCTCCTATGTCCATGCCGGCGATCCCCTTCTGGAAGTGAAACCCGACCCCACACCGGTCGAATTGGCTGATGCCAAGAGACAACTGGAGCTGGCGCAGGTTGATTTCGACAATATGAAAAAGGAGCGGGATCGACAGGTTCTCCTTCACCAGAGGTCTCTGATATCGGACCAGGATTTCGACAATACGCAGAAACAATATAGAGAATCCGAGCTGCGGGTCAAGATCGCCCGCGAGAAACTCGAGCTGATGCAAAGCGGAAAGGTAACGATAGACAACACAAAAATAGAGTCGATAATCTACGCGCCCATTGACGGTTATGTGCTGACACGTTCCGTGGAAGTTGGGGATCCGGTCACACCTCTCACTTCATATCAGGAAGGGACCGTGCTGATGAAAATGGCCAATATGTCCAATCTTGTATTCAAAGGAACAGTAGATGAGATAGACGTCGGCAAGCTGCACGAAGGGATGCCCGCTGACATTAGAATAGGCGCATTGCCGGGGGACACGATATCCGGAAAGCTGTCGAAGATCTGGCTGGAGGCCGAGAAGAAGGAGAATGCTTCGGTATTTCCGATAGAGATCTCCATTTCCAACAAGAAGAACATAACGCTGAGAGCAGGATACTCGGCCAACGCCGATGTGATAGTCCAGAAGAAGACGGACATACTTTACATCCCCGAGCGTGTCGTGACCTTTAGAAACGACTCGACTTTTGTCAAACTTGCCCTGGCCGGAGAGAAATCCGAGGAACGCTTCATCAAGACAGGTTTGAGCGATGCAATAAACATCGAGGTTGTATCCGGTCTAAAGGAAGGCGACCAGGTCCTAGAAAAACCAGTCGCGAAAATCAACTAATCACCCGCCATGACAGCGTTTACGAGTTTCATTTCGGAATTCTTCACTGACCTTCGCGCCCAGAAAATGCGCGCGTTCCTCACGATGTTCGGAATTATCTGGGGAACGGTTACAGTTATTGTCCTGATATCTTTCGGTCTTGGGTTTAAGAAGCAGTCGATGATAAATATGCATGGCATTGGAGAAAACATCTCCATACTATTCCCTAACAAGACCACCAAGCCGTACGAGGGATTCGGGATCGGCCGAGGAATACGCTTGACCGAGGACGCCGCCGCCGTCCTTACCGCCAAAGTCAGAGACATCGAGGCGATAAGTCCGGAGTATATCACGATGGGTACGCCGGCAAGGTTCGGCAATAACATCACCAATCCCGGGATAACAGGAATCTACCCCGTTTACGAAGGGATGAGGCATATAATACCCGAGCCGGGAGGGCGATTCATCGACACTCTTGACGTCGCCGGGCGCAAGCGGGTCGTTGTGCTCGGGAACGAAGTTAAGACTTACCTTTTCGGCGACCAGCCTGCAGTGGGAAAACACGTATATATCGGTGAAACACCATTCACGGTTATAGGTGTCATGCAACCCAAAACTCAAAGTTCGTCATACTACATGCGCGACCAGAACAGGGTCTTCATCCCTGCACCGACGTTCACCGCATTGTTCGGATCGCCTTACATCACAGACATCATCTACAAAGCAAGCGACCCTTCAAGGACTGCGGCGGTTGAGGAAGGGGTTCGTGAAGCACTCGGGGAAAAATACCGGTTCGATCCTGCAGACAAGGACGCCATATTCATATGGAACACCGCCGATTTCGAGAGAATACTTCAGTATATCACGATCGGATTCACTCTGTTTTTGGGAATAATCGGCGGTTTTACCCTTGGTGTCGCGGGCCTGGGCGTAGCGAATATTATGTTCATCGTAGTAAGCGAACGGACAAAGGAAATAGGCGTGAAGCGGGCGGTGGGGGCCAGGAAATCCACGATTCTCCTCCAGTTCTTTGCGGAGACTTTTATGATAATAGGATTGGGCGCGGCGATCGGGTTCCTGGTAGGTTGGGGAATAGTGGCCCTTCTGCAGCTGATACCTGTTAAGGATTACGTTGGCACGCCGGAAATCTCACTGCCCGTAGTGATAGCCACCGCGGCTATCCTTACCGCCATAGGGCTCTCGGCCGGAATGATGCCCGCGCGTCGGGCCGCAAATCTCGACGTAGTAGATTGCCTTAGAGATTAACAAATCTGCCGGGAGGCTGAAGGATATGGGAATCGAACTAATAAGAGAATTCTTCCGCGACATGAACAACCACAGGATGCGCAGCGCCCTTACGCTGATAGCAATCATGTGGGGTACAATGTCGGTTGTTCTTCTCCTTGCCTTCGGCTCCGGATTCGGAACCGCTATGAGAACCGGCATGGTCAATGCCTGGAACAGGGTCCTGATTGTCTATGGGGGCGAGACCGGAAAAGTGTACCAGGGTTTGCCGAAAGCCCGCGGGATAAATCTCGAAGAGAGCGACGTTGCCCTTTTGAAGGCCACCATCCCGAACATAGTCATGGCCAGTCCTCAGTATAGGAGGAACGCCGAGCTGTTTTACGGCAAGACACGGCTAACCACCGAGTGTGAAGGAGCAGGCCCCGATTTCGAGGTCATGCGAGCGATGTACCCTGAATCAGGCGGACGGTTCATCGACGCAAACGACATCAAGTTTCAGAAGCGGACGTTGTTTCTGGGGTATGAAATCGCAAACGACCTTTTCAACGGGGAGGACCCGATCGGAAAAACCGTATTGCTCGACAACGTGCCCTTTACGGTGATCGGGATAATGGAAAAGAAACTTCAAACATCGATGAACAACGGACCCGACTCGAGGCGCGCCGTGATACCTTATTCCACATTCAGGATGGTTTACGGTTACGGGTACATCAACACTATCCTTGTCAAGGGAGCCACACCGGCCGGCCAGGCTGCGATGATCGCGGAGATTCGCAAGGTGCTGGGAAAGAAGTACAGGTTCGACCCGACTGACGAACGCGCGGTAGGCGTATTCGATACGATGATGATCGACGAAATGATCAAGAAGATCAGCCTTGGGGTAAACATATTCCTTGGCGTCGTAGGCTTCTTCACATTAATGATAGCCGGCGTGGGCGTGGCCAATGTCATGTATGTTGTGGTGAAAGAGCGGACACACGAGATCGGGATCAAGATGGCGGTAGGTGCAAGAAGAAATTATATTCTCTCTCAATTCGTGTTCGAGGCGCTCTTCCTGTCCCTGCTCGGCGGCTTCCTCGGTTTGATGCTATCATGGGGAATCGTCGGCGCAGCGGGCCTCATAGACACCAGCAGCGGAGCTATGCGCTTCCTTGGCAGGCCGATACTGTCCATCGGCATAATGATCTTCACGGTAACGGTCCTGACGGTAATCGGATTGTTTGCGGGTGTGTTCCCTGCCCGGAGGGCGGCAGCCGTGGACCCTGTCGAGTCGCTCCGGTATGAATAGAGACACTGAGACTCCACACGCGAGCAGCAAGGTGGCTGAGTTGGGAGGATGTCCGGCACAGCCGGACCGGGCCGGGAATGCGGACGAATTGCCGGGAAGTCCTGCCGCAAAGTAGCTTAAGGGACATGACCCGAAGCTGTCATCCGGGATGAAACGCGATTTCTACAACGGCCCTTTCTACACAAAAGGCCGGAGACAAGAGGCAGACCACGACAGGGCCGTCACCCTCGTGAGATCAGGGCCGCATTGCCCTTCGATGGTGGTCTCTTCTGCAAAAGGACTCCCGGCCCCGACGAAAACGGTCGGTTTCATCGGAAATACACGATGAAATAGAGGACGAGGAATGCTACAGCGAGGCCGTACATTACTACGGATATTTTCTCCGGCCGTGATGCCGTTTCCCAGCTCTTTACGGGTGGAAGCACAAAGGGTATCACCAATACTACGAGGAGCAGCACTATAATCAGCGGTGAAATTCCCGACTCGAGGATCGGCGCTGTGGCGAACCAGGGCGTCATCATGTTCCCTTTCTTCAATGTGGGTTCTTGTTCCTATTAGATTACCACAAATCTTCCCAATCTCAAACAACTTTGAAGACATCGCAAAGCCGGAGCGGCGCTCATTGTTATTGATTTCCTGGTCGGCTAAATTTCCCTCGCCTTCTGACTGCGACAATCTAAATGGCAGCAATGGCATTCTCCTTGAAGAAACACCCGATACTAAGTAAAGGCATAACGCGAAAGGAATACGATATGAAAGTGCTAATTGCAGACAAGCTGTCCGATAAAACCGTGTCAGCGTTGAAAGCAATCGGAATGGATGTAAGCGTTAATTCAGATCTCACCGCAGATAATTTGCCCGATGCAATAGACGATTTCGATATACTTGTAGTCCGGTCTACAAAAGTCACGGCCAAAACCATAAACGCAGCCAGGAATCTCTCCCTCATAATCCGGGCTGGTGCCGGTGTAAACACGATAGACCTGGCCGTCGCCAACTCCCGAGGCATATACGTTTCGAATTGTCCCGGGAAGAACACGGAAGCCGTCGCTGAGCTTGCCGTCGGATTGATGATTGCCGCCGACAGGCGCATACCCGATGCGACTGCCGACCTGCGTGCCGGCGCCTGGAAGAAGAAAGAATACGGCAAGGCGCGCGGCCTGAAGGGACGTACTCTCGGCATACTTGGCTTCGGTGCAATCGGCAAGTCAGTCGCGAGGCGCGCCCAGGGCCTGGGAATGAAAGTCGTGGTCTGGTCCAGAAGCCTCACGCCGGAGACTGCCGAGGAGAATGGCGTCGGATATGCTGCCGACCTCAAGTCCGTCGTGAGCCAGAGTGATGCCGTGAGCGTTCACGTCGCGTACAAGCCGGATACGCATCACATGATAGATAAGTCCGTCCTGACAGCGATGAAGAACGGCACTATCTTGATAAACACTTCAAGAGGCGAAGTGATTGACACGGCAGCGCTGAAGGAGGCGATCAGGGAGAAAAAGCTGCGAGTAGGTCTGGATGTCTTCGAAAGTGAGCCTTCAGGCGGGGAAGCCGACTTTCCGGACAAGGAGCTGGCCGGCATGGTAACCGCGACTCCGCACATCGGAGCATCGACGGACCAGGCCTCGGAAGCGATCGCAGACGAAGTCGTCAGAATAGTAAAGTCATTTCAGGAAACCGGTGTCCCTCTCAACACCGTAAACATTCGTGCTCGCTCATCCGCAACCCAGTCACTGGTAGTGAGGCATTTCAACCGCGTGGGCGTTCTGGCAGGGATACTCGGCAGGCTCCGGAGCAGCGGAATAAACGTCGAAGAGATGACGAACATAATCTTCGATGCTTCGAAGGCTGCGTGCTGCACGCTTCTGCTGGATCTCGCGCCCTCCGGCGACGTATTAACTGAAATGGCGAAAGACGAGAACATTATCGAGCTGGCGCTGAAGCCCATACCTCAAAGTTGAGCCGAAACAGCGTTCGTCATTCAAATGCATTCACGAAGAGAATTGTCCTGACAAATTGAGCTGCACCGGCTCGTGGGGAGCCGCGTCGGATAACTTGACGACCTTATAGGATTATTCCGCAGAAGGGATTTCCCTGGGTACAGGCCTTTTCGACCCCGCCGATTTAATGCGCCCGGACATATTGAGTTGCTGGCTGTCGACCGGTTCCTCGCCATCTTTTGGCGTGATACGTCGATACGTCCCGTCGGATTGGAGCACCCTCGCCCTGCTCGTGTCCGTCAATGCCGCATCCAACACATCTTTCTTGATGGATTCGATCATGGACGGCTCTTCGATAGGAAACATGAGCTCCACTCGCCTGTAAAGGTTACGGCTCATCAGGTCTGCACTGCTGAGGTACAACTCCGGATTTCCGGCATTCTCGAAATAGAACACGCGGCTGTGTTCGAGAAAGCGTCCCACGATGCTTACATCGCGAATCGTGTCGCTTATGCTCTTGACCCCTGGGCGAAGGGAGCAAATGCCTCGGACTATCAGGTCTATTTTCACACCCGCCTTTGACGCCTCGTACAGCTTCTCGATCATCTGTACATCCGTAAGCGCGTTCATCTTTAATATTATGTAGCCGGCCTTCCCCGCCTTCCTGTTGGCAATCTCACGATCTATCAACGAAGTCAGCTTCTGTCTCAGCGAGACAGGTGCGACAGCAAGCTTCCTGTAGTTTTCCCTGCAGGAGTAGCCTGTAAGGTAGTTGAATACCTCGGTCACATCCTCGGTGATGTCCTGTCTGCATGTAAAATAACTCAGGTCCGTATAGATCTGTGCCGTGATCATGTTGTAGTTTCCGGTGCTCAGATGAACGTAGCGTCTCAGTCCGTCCTGTTCTTTTCTCACCACGAGAGCCATCTTGGCATGCGTTTTCAATCCCACCAGCCCGTAAACGACGTGTATCCCCGCCCGTTCCAGCTGTTTCGCCCATCCTATATTGTTTTCTTCGTCGAATCGGGCTTTCAGTTCGACCAGCACCGCGACCTGTTTCCCGTTTTCAGCTGCTCGTATGAAAAGCGGTATAAGTGGAGACTCCTTTCCGATGCGGTATAATGTCTGCTTAATTGCAAGGACGTTCGGGTCGTTGACTGCCGCCTCGATAAACTGGGCGACAGGATTGAAGGAATCGTAGGGTGAATGAAGGAGGATGTCGTGCCGCCGGATCGAGGCAAAGATATCGTCACCTTCCTCATCAAGGGAAAGCGAAGCAGCATGGTACGGAGGATCCTTCAGGTCGGGCCGCGGAAGGGAAAGCAGAGATGCAAGGTGGCTAAGCCCCATCGGCGGGACGAGTTCGAATACACCGTCGGGCAGGACTTCCAGGTTCTCGATCAGAATATCCTTGATGCGCGTGGGCATTCTATCCTCCACAGCCACGCGGACTGCAGACCCGTAGCGCCTCATCCTGACCAGCTCTTCGATAGAGTGGATGAGATCTTCCGCCTCGTCTTCCTGGATATCCATATCGGCGTTTCTTGTAACCCTGAACACGTAGGATTCCTTCACGGTCATTCCCGGGAAGAGGAGACCGAGGTTCTCCGAGATCAGGTCTTCGAGCCAGACGAACCTAAGGGAAGCGGAATCCTCGTTTGGAATCTGCACCAGCCTCGAAATCACATCCGGTACTTTTACCCTGGCGAATCGCTCCTCACCCTTCGGAGTCGCCACGACCACGGCTATGTTAAGACTCAGGTTTGAGATGTAAGGGAACGGATGACCGGGATCGAACGCAAGCGGGGTAAGCACCGGAAATATTTCGCGAGCAAAAAGCTCGGCGAGTTTGGTTCTCTCAGCCGGCTGAACCTCTCTCATTTTCAGGAGATGAATTCCGGAGGCAGCGAGTGCAGGGTGCAGATCGTGCCAGAAGCACTCCCGCATCTCCGTCAGCATCTTCAACACTCTCTCATGTATGGCTTTGAGCTGCTGGTCCGGAGTCATGCCGTCTGGAGAAAGCTCGATGAAGTTCGCCCTCACCTGTTCCTGTATTCCGGCAACACGAATCATGAAGAACTCGTCCAGGTTCGAGCTGGCGATCGACAGGAACTTTGCCCGCTCAAGCAGCGGGTGCCGCTTGTCCCGCGCCTCCTCAAGGACACGCTCGTTGAATTCCAGCCAGCTGAGCTCCCGGTTTATGTAAAGCGACGAATCGAGGGAAAAGCGTGTTTGAGGAGAAGAATGGTAGTTCTTCTTCCCTCGTCGGACTCCCATTTCCCTTTTTCCGCGCCCTCTCTGAGTGGGCGACAGCTGTGAACCCCTGGACCGCGATTCGGCATTCTCGTCGTGTTTGCCATTGTTGTCCGGTGTAGATAGCATGTGTGTTTATCCTCAGTGGCTTAAAGTGTAAGTTATCAAGGACGGTATGTCAATGACAAATTAAGGAATTGTTAAAAACAAGCAAAAATGGGCCTATTTCACCGATGATCTCTCGCTTCTGCCGTGACTCATCAGGGGAGTTGAGATGGAGCCATAAGAAAATCGAGAGTTGCACATTTGCCGGCATGGAGCATGCCCACCGTCAGCTTGCAGAGTCCCCCTTTCCTTATCCTGAGGGCCGCGTCGCGGCGGCCTGAAATAAGGACGGAAATCAATTCGGCGAGAAGAGGCTCATGACCGACGAGCAGGATCGACTTGAACGCCGAATAGTTCCTGTCTATTTGGCGGACAACCAACGCCGGTTTACCACTCAGTGCAAGGTCAGATGTCAAATTTATCGGAAGGCCGGTGCCGAGGACTTCCCCCACCAATTCGGCAGTCTCCCTGGCTCGCAGGTATGGACTCGACACGATGACGTCGATCGAAATCCCCATATGCCGGATTGACTGTGCAACCTTCTCAATATCTTTTCTTCCCTTCCTTGTCAACGGACGGTCGGCGTCATCAGCGATCCCGTTGGTTCCTGAGTCTGCGGCGTCACCATGTCTCAACAGATAAAGGTCCATCAGTGCGCTCCTGTATCGAGTCCGGTGGTAATCCGGCTCCAATATTCATCCAACTCATCCATCTTAAGGATGAATGCCTGCGTCTCTTCGTTGAGACGCCGGCTGAGCTCGGCAGCAAGCTCTGCAAACAGGCCGCTCGCGAAGCGTTTCCTGTTCTTCCCGCTTCTCTTCGCCACGAACAATTTGATACTTTCCATAAGTACGGCGGTATCCTGAATCGCCCCCATACTTGTTTGGTACGCGGACATCGGCTCAAATAGCTCCCTTGATACGCCCGGAAGGACTGGTTGTAACACCTCAACCGTGTAGCGGAATCGCTTGAAGAGTATGCGCAGCTTATGAATCCTTGCAACTCGTTTACCTCCCCCGGCCGCAATCTCCTTTCGCAGACTGATGGTCTTCACAAAGAACGCAGACAGTGTTCCCATTACAATCGAGGTCGCCGCATCCAGTGCGACAGGATCGGATAGAAAATCTGCAAGCCTCTCTTCAAGCCGGTCGAAATAAACCTGCATGCCTGAAAGGTCCGTACGTTCCACATCCTTTCGCGTCCGCTTGGATTGTGTGGATTCCCTGGCCTTCAACTCCGCAAGGAATGGGGAGACGAAACCGTAGGACTCAACGAGAGATTCCACGTGCAATATCTGAACCTGGATGTCACGCAGGCTGCTTAGGAAACTAAGATGTGCCTTCAACTTCTTTCTTAAGCCGCGCGCGCGTTCGCCGGGAAGAATCGGATCCAATATTTCGAGTAAAGCGATGAGCCTTCGCAATGCTACCCGAAGGTCATGTATCGATTTCTCCCCGGGTTTCTGTCGGGCTTTCCGGGCAAGATTAACCGTTTTCGGCCACCTTTCCCTTAACGCACCGATCAAGGCTGCACGTAAATCTGCAGGCGCCCCAGGCATGGAGGATGAAAATTCGCTTCCTTCGATCGTGTGATCCTGTTGCATGCCGGCAGGTCGCCGTCCTGACTTCTCAGTCTTCAACCGAGACCTTGACACCGAAGACATCTTCGAACATTCCCGATTTATTCATCAGAGCCCACCTCTCCAGAAGGAGGTCCCCTTCTCCGTGCAGTTTGATTAGGAATTTCGGCTTCTTGAAATCGACGCTGAACGATTTCACTCTTGAAGCGTGCTCGTTATCCATCGCATCTGCAAGCCGCAGTATTGCGGCGAGTTTGGAAACCACCACGCGATCCTTTGAAGACAGAATCCTGTAGTGATCGTGCTGCAGCTTCGGGAACGATTTTCGGTGATACCTTGCGACATTTGCCACGATCTGCATCTGGTTCTCACTGAGTCCGATCACCGGCGTGGCCGTCAATAGGTAATGGGTGTGCTTATGGTGAGCCGTCATACTTATGAATGTCCCGATATCGTGAAGAGTCGCGGCGACTTCGAGCAGCAGCCTGTGTTCGAGTGCCAGGTTGTGCAGATCCTTCGTCTGATCGAAAAGCTCGGCTGCGTAACGCGATACGCTGGTCCCGTGCTGCTCGTCGAACGAATACTTGCGGCCGATTTCGATCGTGGAAGTCAGGACCTGGCCGCGGTTCGGATGCCTGTGGTCTCCGTACACTGTTTCGGCCATATCGATAACGAGACCCTCCTTAAGACCGACCCTCGGAACCACCACCTCTTCGATTTCGGCTACTTTCACTATTTCCCGGAGTATTATCGAGGCAGGAACAATGACATCGGCACGGTCCGGCCTGAGCCGAAGCTGCTGCATCCTGTCGTCAAAAGAAAGGGAAGACAGCTTTTTTACGATGGAATTGAGCTCATCTGCCGAAAAACCGTTGTCACGGTCTCTTCCCAGGAGTTCTTTTCGGAGTGTGCCGATGGCTTCGATGTTCCCACCGGTTCCGACACACACATCTATCTTCTTCCCGCCGATCTCCTTCTTGAGCCTCTTCTGTGCGGCCTCTACGTATTCCTGGACAAGAACGTTGAACTTTTTCTCCCCCTGTTTCTTTTCCTCGAGGACCTGCAGCAGCCGTACGGAACCAAGCCGGAAGCTCTCTGTCGAGATAATACTCCCGTCCACCGTCAGTGTGACTTCGGTGCTCCCGCCGCCGATATCTATGAGAAGCGCCGTCTTGTTCTTCAGGTCGACTTTCTCCGCAATCGCAAGGTGAATGAGGCGTGCCTCTTCCTCGGGAACGATCACGTCGATATCCACCCCGGTATCGTGCGATATCTTGTCGGTGAATGAATCGCGGTTCATCGCCTCTCTGAGGGCGCTCGTCGCGACGGCTTTCACAAATGTTGCACCGTAACGATCGATAGACTGTCTGAACCTTCTGAAAGTAACCAGCGCATCTTCCATCGTCTCTTCCGATATGATGCGCTTAGTGAAGACGTCTCGTCCAAGTCGAACCGGCTCACGGAGGTTGTCAACGGCCGTAACCCTGCGGTCGTTGTCGACCTTCGCTATGAAAAGCCTGATCGCGTTGGAACCGATATCAATAGCTGCTAATGTTGTTGGCATGTCGAAAATTAGACCGAATGAGGTACATTGTCAATTGATCTCCAGGAACTCACCAAGACAGGATGCGGACATTCTGCCATGCCTGCATGCAAATTGCTGTCACTGTCACTACCATTCCATCCTTGGCGGACACGCTCGGGATACGGACGGCACAATACATCGTCACCTGTCATGCTTTGCGAAAGAAGTGTACAAGCTCGACGGTGCTCAAAGCTGTAAGAACGATCACGAGGGCCCATAGAAAGACAAATCCCCTGGCCGGCATGTCCAATTGTCCGAAGATCAGCCAAAGTGCAAGCACGATCCCGCCGCAGAGGTTGATGCTGATTGCACCGGGCAGTCCCAACCCGGCATTTTTGAAGCGTCCGGCGGCGTAGGCGCTTATCAGCAATGCAATAGTAATCCCTATGAAAACCGCGCCGAGTATGTTCGGATAGAAGTTCGTCGAGGAGGGTGGCACCCCGAGAGAACCGACCACCGACGGCGAAAACCCGAGCAGCAACAGTCCCAATGCGAAATTTATGATCGCGTCCACTATCAGGACTACCCTTACCATGACTTCAACTCCTTTCCTCTTCTGTCGACGGTCACTCTCCATAACAACCGGTCGCGACCAAATGTGCCGTCAATAGTCGGCTGGCTGATGTCCGCCCCTGATGTCGTACACATGTAAGTAGCCTACGGGGGGAGATGTCGGTCGGATTCCAGTACCGCACTTCCCAACCTTACGCTCCCTTTATTCCCCGGATTTGTCCCCCTTCTCCTGCTCCTGCACCCACAATCGGGTCACTGGCGAAGCTTCGCTGATCCAGTCATCGACGGCGACGCGCAGAAGAAAGCAATACGCATAGAATGCCAGCAACGGCAGGAAATGCAGGCCGGTATCCAGAATGACGTTTCCGGTCGACATAAATGCCAACACAGTCGGGATGCCCACCATGATGGCGAAAAAGAGCAGCCAACCGCGCTTGTGATTCCTGTAAAGGACGTAGAGCGTGTAGGGTGTGATAGCAATGGCGAGCACTGTCAGAACGAAGAGAATATCTAAACCCGGTATAAAGAACCCCCCACCGTAAATGAAGATTGTGTACCGATTGTACGAAAGCCAGCGGTGTAATCGTTTCAATTCGACGGGCTCGAAATCGGATTTTGAATTGTGAGCGTTATGATCCATGGTCCTTAAGGTCCCTCATGATGAAGCCTTGTCATAATCTGAAACAAGGCCGATGCACTCAGCTAAGCTGCCTGGTAGAAACACATGCCCCGGCGTATGCGCTGAACAGCCGGGGCGCCACAACCGCAAATCAGTCCTTACTTCAGAAGCAGAAGCTTCTTAGTATCTTTGTGAATACCCGACCGAATACTAAAGAAATAAACTCCGGTAGACAGATTTCCGGCGTCGAAAGTAACGGAATGGGTCCCCGCAGTCTGTAATCCGTTCACAAGGGTTCGGACTTCCCTTCCCAGAATGTCATAGACTTTTAGAACCACAAACCCATTTTCGGGCAGCCTGTAACTAATCACGGTTGAAGGATTGAACGGGTTAGGATAATTCTGTTCCAGGGTGAACCGGTCAGGCAATGTGTTCTTTTCATCCTTGATTCCGGTAAGGATCTCCGACATCGGCCGCCTCCACACGCCCTCATCCCATGAGCCCGCAAAGAGGTAATCTTTCCCGATCGCAAAAGCCGAAACCGACGCACTACCCATCCCGCCCCCAATCGAAGCCCATCTTGTACCGTTACTTTTGGAGAGGAAAATCTGGTTTCCCGTACCGGCCAAAATCATGGTATCGTTGGCTACGAGGAACGAGACGGTCGTATCAGGAAAACCGACGAGATACCAGATCGTGTCCGGAGGCACGTTCCTGAAAACGCCGTATTGGGTCCCGGCAAGCAACGCGGTACCGGTGCTGGTCAAGGCAAAAACAGCAGTATCCCTCAGGCCCCAGGACGGCCAGCTTGCTCCATTGTCTGTTGTCTTGAAGACTCCTCCGGTAGTTCCGGCAAAAATCGAAGCGTTGAATTCGGCCAGGCTTGACTGCGATGAATTTGGCAACGCGGCGCCTGTCACCGTCCAGGTGGCTCCTCCGTTAGAAGTCCTGAAGATACCCGTTGGCGAGGCTGCGAACAGATACGAACCCGACATGGCGACGGCACACACTCCAATGTTTTTCAGGCCGATCCGCTGCCATGTCTTTCCGTAATCGGAGGTCTTGAATACTCCGCCGCCGCTCGTGTCTGCCGGTGCCGTGCCGGCATAGATATCTGTCCCGATCATCTTCATGCACAATATGCCGCTGTGGTTCATATTGTCGTATTCCCAGTAGGTGTTTCCATAGTCCCGGGAAATGAACACTCCTTCCTGAGCGCCGTCGCCGACGATGAGAGTTGAATCGCTGGATAAAATTGACTGGACCATCATATTATTCACGGCACCGGTTTGAAGCCAGCTGTTTCCGCCATCCCGGGAGGTGAAGATCCCGACGTTCCTGCTCCCGGCAATAAGATTATTGCCGTACACCTGCAGAGCTTCGACATAAGCGTCTGTCAATCCGATGTTGGTCCAGCTTGCGCCGTCGTCGCTTGAAATGAACACGCCCTGATCGGAGGCAAAATACAGTGCGGACCCCGCTTCGACAACCGTACCACCGCCGTAGGCCGTAGGCAGATTCGCGTTGACAAGGCTCCATGTGGAGCCGAAATCGTTTGAGCTGTAAAGGTTCGGTACCGATTCCATGAAGAGCTTGCCGTTGTGCATGAAAATGGTGGTGACAAATGTATTGTAGTTCGGGACAGTCAACCTTGTCCAGCTTGCACATTCATCGGTAGATTCGTACACCCCGCCACCATATGTGCCTGCGAATACATTCGAGCCGACGGTCAGAAGGGCCACCACAGAGTGCTCCAATCCCGTGTTGGCCGGTTTGCTCCAGTTTAAACCGCCGTCCTTCGAGACATAAACCCCGTCGCCGTAAGTCCCTGCGAAGAGCCCCGAGTCATTCGAAGCAAAGCAGGTGATTGATTCCGTAGGGCTGATCGTATTGACCTGCTCCCAATTGGCTCCGTTGTCTGACGATAGAAAGAGGAGTGTGTTCGTCCCATCAGAGGCACCGGCAAGGAAGGCCTGCTTGCAGGTGCCAAGTGCGGTGATCTCTACATTCCAGATCCCGTTTCCCGATTCGGCCCAGTGCAAACCACCGTCGGTGGAACGGTAAATTGGCCGCGACGTGCCGGTAGCCAGGATTGCAGAATCGTTGGCCGTAAACATGTCGAACTCCCAGCCGTATGGGCCGTTCATTCTTACCCATTGTGAAGTCGCCTTTGTTGCGGATAAGCAGATAACCAGAGCGGCAAGCAACTCAAATGAAAGTGCGATGCGTCTCATAAGCAAGTTATCCTCCGGGTTTCAGTTTGGTCAAGAAGATGATGGAGAGGGTGCAGCGAACAAAATGCATTTCATCACCCTCTCCCTCAGGAGAGCGGAATGCATCTGACGATGCCCGACCGGCACGCTCAATTGTGTGTTCTCTCTATATTAAAGTTGAACTCATCTTTCTTTGACGCAATCCGGACCTGGATCATGACGCTTCGATGATTTTCCGGAAACAGACACGACGAAGCATTTGCTGCGACATTCATATCGCGAACACGGGATGAAGTACCCTGGAGCATTCGGACAAGACATTCTGCCTTGATAGATCCGATGCCCGATAACCCGTCACTAACCCGCCCAAAATGCAGCACTCTCACGCAACGACCGCCCTTCTTCGTTTTGTCTTACGTTCGATTTATATGGAATGTAATAAGCGCGCTCCGAGTTTCAATGACCTTTAATTTCAATTAATGCATTGCCACTTGTCGAGACGATCAAATCCGGCCTCGCGAACGCCACAGACTATTCTTCATTTCCATGAAGAATAGCTTCTTCCATGGAAGATTGTCAAAAACCAATTGTGAGCGGGAATGCTCAAAAAAATTTCAGATCTTATTCGCGCGTCAATTGAAATTCCCGCAGCTCCAAATTGTGTTTTGCGATGAAAAAACGGAATCAGAATCGAGAAATGCATTCGAGCCAAATCCGGAACGAATACCGACTCCGGCACCGAATTTCCTGACATCTGTCTCCACTTATTCTTCATCTGCTGGCAAACCGGCTTCCCTCTCGTTCTCGTTGAAGCAGTTCGCGGGAATCGCGCGTCCGGTTTGAAGTTCACAGCTTATCCGGCCTGTATATCGTTTAAGAACAAGCGGATGATTTCATCGGCATTTCCGGCAGTCTCCCCGGGCTGCTTAAGGCAAGGCAGTGATTAATTCCGCCAAAATTTTTCCCCGGCGCTAGTAGCTCTCCTCCGAGTTTACCCCATGCATTGCCAACCCACGACTATGCATGCGCAGATTCTCGCTGTTCCTCCCCGTGAATTGAAATCAAGATACGGCCACCGTTGTGGACGAACGGTCCAGCAGTATGAGAGCGTCGTAGTAGCCGACCAAACCTGTCAACTGAGCAGCGCCCTGACCGAGTTCCGGGTCCTCAGAGATTGCCTTCAACACAGCCTTGAGCCAGTCGGCGTGCAACGCGCCGCCGGGGTCCGCAGGAATTATCCCTTTTCTTACGGCAAGTGCGAAGAGCTGGCGTACAAGCTTAAACGCCTCGGCAGAGACCTTGGAATCGCTCGCCATCGCATCGGAAACCAGTGCGCTGACTTTTTGGACAACGTCCGCTGCGACGGCCGCTCTCATTTTCCGTGTACTTCTTTGGCCCGAGATTTCGATACCGGCCGGGAGAATTCCCTGCTCGGCGCTTATCAGAATCGCCCGGAGACCGGCAACATTCGCCACGACTGTAAGCTTGTTGTCGGAGAGGACCTGCTCCAGCTGCACAATCCACTCTTTTGCCTTGTCTGCAAATCTTGTGTCGCGGCGCTCATGATATTCCACGATTTCCGGCAGTCGGAGGAGAATACTCTGGATCTCCTCCATGTTGACGATATGAAGCATGTCTCCTCCTATTCGGGGATCAGAAGTTGCTTAGAAGCTTCCCCTTCCTGTTGGATCGAGCTCCATTCCACTCCTTCCTCAGATATGGTAAATTCGAGCTGTGCCAGGATCTCAACGGGACCAGCCTCCCTGAGCTCGGCCGTGGTAGCCAGGACATTGAGTCTCGGGGGAGCAACAAGGAACCTGGTGAACTCCCTTTGCATGGAGGACTTCAGATCATTTGCGAATTTCTCCAACGAGGTCGCTTTCAATGTCCCGCCCTTCTGAGGCGACTTGCGAAGGGCATCGACGACCTTCGAAACCATTTCATCAATAACCGGAGTAATTCTGAGAGGCGCCTTCTCTCCCGCCTTGAAGGTCAGTATCGACTGATCGAGAGACTGTTTCAGCAGCTTCTGCTCGCTGCTGAGAAATCTGATGCCGCTGGATTTAGATTGTGCTTCAATGAGCTTGTCTGCGCTTTCGCGTATCGAATCAAGCGCCTGATCCCTGGACACCCCTCCTTCAGCAGCGGACTCAATTTCCTTCACTGCGACCGGCACTTTGATGGTAACATTTGGCATACGGAACCTCGGGATCGGCATGTTCTTCATAAGCTGGTCGCCGGCGTACAGCTCCGCCATGCGCAGGGTTTCCTGGTCTGCCTGAACCCTTGCATTAGTGAGCTCCGAAAGCAAATGCCCGATGAAATCTCCAAGATATGGCATACATGACCCTCCAATCCGATAAACGTCTTGACCTTAGTTAACCTTATCCGGATGCCGGCACGCTTCGGACGGGGCAGTTGCCGCACGACAACTGCCCCGCCGTAGCCCGGCTTATATCATGTCTCGCCTGCATCCGAAGCTTCTACTTCGTTACAGGCGCGGGTGCATTAGTGGGCTGGGCGCGGATTGCATCCTCCAATATTCCAAGGATTTTCTCCATTCCTGCAGGCATTTCATCCTGGACGGCTTTTATGTGAACGGCCATCGAATATGTCCGTTCCACTTTTTCTCCCTGCGTCGTACTCCGCTGGTAAGAGGTTGAGACATTCAGCTTCGCCGACCCCCACCCCCATCCGGCCTTCGCCTCAAGGGAGGCATCAATCTTCAGGTTCGTGTCGACCTGGCGATATTCAACCGAATTAATCTTGGCGTTGAAATCAACCGTCGTCTCATCTATTCGTATAAACGGGATCGGCAGCATTGCGAGAATCGGAACCTGCAGCTGCATTTCCTGGATCTGTGCGGGTACTGCCGGCACCGCAGCCTGCGCCGCCACCGGAGCGACATACGCCGGGAATCCGGCTGCGTGGGCCGGGTCGCCATCGTTCGCAGGCGCATCGGGAGCGGCCTGCGGATGGGGTTTCATGCCTTTCGGATAATTCGGATCTCCGACCTGTGCGACGGCCGCCACCGCCGGCACCGCAGGCTGGTACGGAGCAACTTCCTTAGGATATTTGAAAGTCACATACACCGGTTCTCCCGTATCTGACGACTGCGGATCCTGGCTGGTGCCCTGTTTGAATCCGACCGATTTTATGAATCCTACGGAGCTCAGTGCCGCTTGGGCCTGAGCTTCGACCACCGCTATTAGCGGTCCCCCCAACATCGATTTGAAATCGATTGTCGAAAGTTCCTGACCTGGAGTTGGCATTGGTTCTCTCCCATTTTTTATTTCAGTTAATCCGGAACAGTTATTACAGAGAATTTATGATTCCCGCCGCACCCTCCTTTCTTTCCCGCCTGAAAAGGCTCGTAGGTTCGAATGATGCGGCTCGCGAAAACCATTGTTGGATTGTGATGGCGTTTCTGATTGCATCCGGCCGCGAGCCGGCGAAGTCACCCTATATGGTGATCTTCCATGCAAATCGCGCAAATTCACAGAAACGGAGCTCTCCTTCCTGTAGTTGTAAAGTCTCACATTTAGCGTGGAGAATCACTTCGAGCCGTCTTCTCGGATGAAGGTCCCGAGTTCTAATGTGGCGTAAAAGGTAGGTCCGCCTGGTTCTCTCTCAGAAGCAATCCCTGGATGTTTCTACCTGAAAGCCGGATGTTTTGCGGCTGCACCGGCTTCGCAGGTTGCCAAGCCCTCACTGACACCTGAACTGCCCGCGGTGAACTTTCGCGGTCGCGCTGAATTATACAAACCATGCAATGAAATAACAAACAAACCGTCCTCGCTAATCTGTTGTACCCTGAGCCTTAAGCTGCGCCTCAACTTCCATCTGCAACTTGCTCCAGATACGCGGTACTCACCCGCTCCGCGTCAGTTAGCGTTCTGATGTCCTGTCCGAACAATTCGGCCCGCAATTCCCTGTACAGAACGACTGTCTCGACGACGGCTTTCTTCACAGATACAAAGGTATAGTCCGGGATTGTTCTTTTCAGCTTGTTCAGATGGTTTCTGTCCAGAATGAATTCCATCTTACGTACTCCACGCGGTCGGTTTCCATATTTAATATGAAAAAGCGGGCCGAGGACTACGCTCCTCATATACGACAGGGCATCAATAGCCTCGAACAACTCTCCCCTATCGAGCTTCGCGGCAGTGTAATGAATCCACACCCAGAATCGATCTTCCAGCCATTGGAAACCCGGGGCTGGCCAGTTTGCTGTTGTTCTCTCGATGATCGCTGTCAGGCCCCCCCTTCTTTCCCAGATTACTACTGGGTCTTCCACCCTCTCTTCAAATTCCTTCTTCTGCAGGAACTTCAAGTCGACGTGCAAGACAGGCTTGTCATAAAGACATATTAGCACGCGGGGCTCGCCAAGGTGCTCCCCGGTGAACGCAGCGACCATCTCGCCCAGCCGGGCAGCGATTCGGACCATCTCTTCCTTCGAATCGTGTATGACAGTTTCGCTTACCACGATCAGGTCGAGATCGGAAAAGCGGTCCATGTCGTTCGTAAGCATGGAGCCTCCGGCACAGAGGCCGATAATGTTCCCATCTTCCTGCAGGACAGCCGTAGTCCGCTCCAGGAAATCAGTGATTTCTTTCATCCCACGATCTCTCCCTCCATCGAGTGAACCAGGTTGTGGATCGATGACTGCACGGGCAGGATTCGATTGCCCAACTGGAACAATTCAGAGTAATTGTTCGGACAGACTATCAGGAAGGTGACGGTTAACGGACAAGCTGACAGGCGCTGAGCTCATCCATTTGAACCGCTGCCTGCTTTCTTTGAAATTACATCTTTGATTTCAGCGTAGGCAATCAGGAATCGATCGCGCTGGTTTTTCAATATGAAGTACTCATACACAGCCGCAGCAACGATGAGAAGACCAAGCGCTGCGGGAAACAAAGCACCTCCTCCCTGTAAGATTGCTTTTGCTTCGATTGCAAGCGTGCCCAATATGAAAGCCAACAGGAATCCGATCGGGCCGACAGGTATCCTTCCTTCCATGGAGGCCTTGCCGTTTTCGAATGTCACTGCCCCGTTGATCGGGTTGACGCTCTCCCTCAACAGATCCGAGAGTTGCACCTTCTCCCTGAAAATGCAATCCTGTGACGAAATAAACTTGAATTTGCACTTCCCCGTCTCGCCGGTTTCATTTTGAGTGAACTTTCCCGGATAGAAGGTGAACGGTTCGGTCACTTTGACAATCGCCCATCCGAATCGATAAGCCCTTGCTTTCATCGACAATGCTGTGATCGTTTGATATACCGCGTACAGAAAAAACAAGACCCCTGCGAACCAGGAGAAGATGATCATTGTCGTCAATTCTTTGGAAAGTGTCACCGTCGCTGTCCTTTCATGTCTTAATGCTCAGAGAAGGGAGCCGAATAAGACCCGCACGAAGGTCAAATTAACAGCCGGTTCTTTTGGTTCAATACAAACGGAGAGGAGGCATGAACATCACAGCCGGGTACCTTCTTCCAAACCGGGTTTTCCTTCTCTGACTCTCTGTGCCGCTTCCCTCAGCGCTCTTACGGAACATTCCGATTCGCATCTCGACCATTCCTGGTAGCCCAGCAGCACGAATGCTACCAGTGCGATAAACGCGGTGAATGCCAATACCTGCACAGAAACACCGGTCAGGTGTACTCTGAGATCCAATGGTATAATGAAGATCAGGAATACCGGAATCGCCCGTGCCGCGACGTAATGGGAAATAACGAAGTATGCTTTTCCCCTATTGCGGTGGCTCTCCCATTTCGACATGTGTCGCCGGTGGCTGGTGCTCTCAAACCAGTTGTACAACAGGATAACAATGATTGCTGCAACAAAATAGCCGAGCCTCTGAAGCGGGAATCCGCCCGCCTCCTCCGGAAGCACGCCGAGCATGAAACCGGCAAGGAAACCGATTACGAGATAACTGTAAGCCTTAATGTTCTGCACCTATTTCATCCTCCCTACACTTTTCGCGTCTTTCATTCAGCGAACAACAACACGCCGGTCTTCAGAAACGGCACTGGCGAAAAATAGATTAGTGCCGTCGTGAGTATTCGGGTTGTCTCAATCGCCGTCCCCCACTTCAATGCCGTACTTGTCCAGGAGCCCGATCACATGAGGGAAAGAGAACATCGCTTTCCTCAACCGGTTTCTTTCCGGGTCGATCGAGTAGTTATAAGAAGTGCGGAAGTCGACTTTCTCCAGCAGCGTACCGTCGAAGGCCGCCCTCGACAGGTCGCACTCGTCGAACACGGAGCCGGTCAGGTCGCAGCCGGTGAAATCCGTCTCGACTAACTGGGACGCTCTAAAAGAGGTCTTCTTGATTTTTGCTTTGCAAAATGTGGAATGATTAAGCGAGCATCCGTCGAAGCCGAAAGAAAGCCCGAACTGGTTGCAGGTTTCAAAGTGGAGCCCCCACATCTTGCAGTTCTCAAACCTGACGCCGCGAAACGCTGCGTCGGTCAGCTTGCTCAGGCTCAGGTTGGAGTCGACAAACCTGCAGTCGGTGAATTTCATGCCGGAGAGATCTGCGTTGGACAAATCGCAGACGGTGAATGTACACCCCTCGTATTCAGCCCTCTTTAAGGGTTTCGATCTGAAGTCGACGGAATCGAAGATTTTGTCGATAACGGAATTTGTGTCCGATTTCACCTTATTTTCAGAATATTCACACTAAGTAGCCGGCGATCGATGTCGCCTCAGATTGATTACCTCCTGTCCTTCCAGTTCCACCATTTCAAACGGAGGATCTATAGGCAGGTGTATTCCTTCTTTTTCGCAGGATCATCTGCCTCCGCAGCAAATCGAGAAATTGTGCGATTCCGGCATATTCAACCCATAAGAAATAGACGCGATCTCACACTTCCTTCCCTACTCTCATGCGTATGATTGCCTCCCGGGCAGACAAAGCGGCGACCCCGAACAGGAATGCGATCCAAAGATAATCCGGGATGAATTCACGCTTACCGGCTCCCACATTCGCTATCACGAAGAGGACCAGAAGGACAAGAACTGCCCTGGCGGCTATGTTGGCGTTAGTTCTAAGAACAGTCCTCTCTGCGGAATTCAGGGGGGCTGAAGTAACAATGAAAACGCTGGTGAGTATGGCCGACAAGGCCAGAACGTAAATGAAAACAGAAGAATAATGGTTGCTTAAATTTGCGATAATAGAAACGGCGAAAAGGCATGTCGAAATGATAAGCCATATTTTGATGGCAGACGTGGACAACTTCGTCCTGAGGATCAAGGCTGCACCCAGAACGAATAGAGTGACTGCTATCCCGAAAGCATATGGACGCATGGGCTCTTCAGCTGAAATCATTTTCAAGGTAAAAGCGACTCCTATCACGGATGCCACCAAACAGGCGGCGGCGAATCGACCTACGGATTTCTTCGAATATTCCTTCATTAGACCCTCCTTTTAAGTTTCCAAATCATGAAAGGGCTGGATAGCTCCATAAATTTAATACAATTGTAGTCACCGTAAAGACCGACGACTTCAAACCCCGACATACTTGCAAGTAGTTCAAATTGATTCCTGTAGAAGAGATAGAAGCGGACGTCGAGACAGCGATGATCGAAGAGCTTCCCTTCGGCGTCATAGCTGTCGTATGACTGCTCCCCCTCGGCAAGCTGGGAAGCGGGATCGAATATCAGCCTCGTATAAACTGCAAGCTTTTCCTCGTGCGGCAGTGCAAACTCTCCGAGAAGGTGAGATTGCCCGTCCATTGAGGCTGTGCGTACCACCGGATTCTGGAGCGTGCAAATGAAGACACCATCGGACGTCAAGTGATCCAGGATGCGCTCCAGGGCAGCCCTTCTCTTGTCTTCGTCGACCAGCTCCGAAAATGAATGGAAGGGAATGAAAATCATGTCAAACCGGCCGGGAATCTCCAATTCTGAAATGTCCTGGCAAAAGACCGGGCACTCCAGATGGTTTGTTTCGAGCTTCTCTCGAAATCTGGCAAGCATCTCCGGGGCATAATCGACGCAAGTCAGATCGGCTCCGGCCCTGAGAAGCGGAATCGAGACGCGTCCTGTACCGCAGGCCAGCTCGAGAATTTTCCCCTTCACCGCACCGGCCTGAGAAAGCCAGAAAGGAATGTCGAAATCGGCAACCACGTACGCATCGTAGATATCCGCGACAGCATCATAATCAATCGGCTGGCGAGTCCGGGCGTCCAACAGGTTCAACCCTTTGAGGTTAGGGTCTTCATGCTTTTTTCCCGCCTTTAAATCCACGATGATTTCGCTCGCTTTCCTGCGTTCTTCGTTCATGAATTCGTATGTCGCACCGAGGCCGATCGTCGTCAGACTCCCGCCCCGTTTCCTGACTCTGACTGCGATTCGCAAGAATAGAGCGGCGACTGCAATCAGCATTACCCCAATTGTTATTATCGGAAGAATTTCTCCAGACTTCAATTGAATTCCTCAGCAAGCAGTCGATAATATGCCATTTTCACATCGCGTGCCATTCCTTTCGTGCAGGAGTACATTATTTAGAACGACGCAATTCTGTCAGCCCTTTGCTCGCGTCCGTAACCATCTTCATTGCACATTCCGAGGTGTAATTCGTTAAAATCCGCCCGCCTTCACCTTCGTCCCTGCGGTAGACGCTTAATACGTTTTGCTCGAATACCGGCTGATTCTTGAGCAGAGCATCCTGAACTGAGTCTCTCTCCGTCGCAATTGCCGAAATCGCCTCTCTGTAGTTCGAGTCGACTGCCGCAGCGTAGTCATAAAATATCCAGGAAGCCTGGTCAGGAAACTTTTCCCTTATGTCCCGCCCCCTTGTGAAATGGTCCGCCCGGGCTTTTTCGAAGCCCTCGCTCTCGAATGCTACCGGGATTGACGTGATGCCACTGTAGACGGGAATGTACTGATGTACGCACGGTCTTCGCGGTGAAAACCAGAGGATGTTTCCCACGTCTGCGGGCATCCAGTTTCTGAGCTGTGCCACGAAGCTATACTGATTCAAGGGAGAGCAGATTGTCAGAATCCGGTTTGAATGCGGATCACCGGAAAGCGAGGAAGACGCTGCAAGCTCAGTTCCTTCATAATGATTTCTCATAATATGAACAAGCTCTGCCAATTCGACTCTGCGCTTCGGCTTGATTGAGAAAGGAAAGTCGTCGCTAGTACTGTATTGCTTTGCGGAGAAGTAATTGAAAGCAGCCCATCTCCTGTCAATGTTCCAGTCGGCATTCAGCCTCTCCGGGCTCCCGTATGCACTTCTAAAATTGAACTGCACACCGGTTTTCCCGTTGTACCACCCTCTTTGTTCTGCATATTTGACCAGGTCGGTTGAGCCGAGAAAATTGACCGTATCGCTGAGGTCGACATCGGTTATCACATAGTAGTTCGGAATAACCACGATCCCGTCGTCCGGCACTCGCCTCGCTACCCAATGCGTTCCCATGACAACTTCGAGTACCCAGGCCTCATTCGGATCGGCAATGGCGTAGGCACGCCCCGAATAGGAGTAGCCGAATTCTTCAATCAAACGCCCTGCAATTTCAACCCCTTCTCTTGCCGACCGGGCTCCGCCGGCAATCGCCTTTCTCAGGTAGTAACAGATTTTCCCGCTTCCACTATCCTCTCTCGACTGGGCACCGTCGGAGCAGACTGCGACGCCGAATTGATTCAGGAATCCGTCGGCGTACCGCTGGCCCGGGATCTCGACCCACAAATAGCCGTTACGCCCATTGCCCCTGATGAAGGTTGAATCGTTGATTTGCACGAGTGTATCGGGCGGGTCCTGCGGAACCTTATGCATATCGACGAGAAGCTCGCCGGCATCGTCTTCATTATGACACAGGAAGACGGAGCCGTCGGCGCTCGCGTTCTTTCCCACGATAATAGTAAAGCAGTTGGCGCTGTTCGTATCGTATTCCTGGGAGTAGCACGCTGAAATGACAGATAGGAACAAGACTGCAGCTGCCATCAAAGCAAACCGGATCTGATTTCTCATATAGTACTCCGTTTTACAGTTTAAGACCATCTGCGGGCCTGAAGGCCTCGCCCGCGACATAGGTATCAAAAAACTCCTGAAACCTTACGACCTTATTCTCGCTCAACGTAAACAAATGGACGAAATCGGTCTCGTACACCTTTCCCGTGGGTTTTGCGAGGCACTTTGTATGACCGATAACTGCGACACTGTCTGAATCCACCAGGAACTTCTTCCTCTCCAACGACAGGATTTCCTCGGCGTCGCGTCCAATACGGACCCACTCCTGAAATCCTTCGTGGCCGTGACGCGTTCCGGCTGCCGGGTTGAACGGATTTGCCGGCTCACCCCATACGACGTCCCGGCTGAGCATCGCCAGGACAGATGAGATATCCCGCACGGGAAAAGCAGCGTAGAGCTTCCGGACTGTTCCTATGTTGCTTTGCGGAAATTCGCTTTCAATTCCCGATTTCATCTAGCCCCCCTGTTCTGAGTGTTCGAGTTCAAACCAGCATTTTCTGCAGGTCCACTTTGAAAATGGCTAATACGTTCATGCATTCCGAGTTCGTTTGAAATTGTAAACGCCTCCGCGTTTAGAAGTCTCTGTAAACGAGCCGGACTTCAATACGGACTTCGGGAGCCAGCCTGCGACAGGAGGCCAGATTGCGAGGTTTCCTCCCGGTTTCAGGACACGGTGCAATTCCCGCAGGAGACGGTCGAGTGGCACCATGGGGGCCGGTATTACTCCGAACAAAATCACGGTGTCGAAACTCTCTGCATCGAGACCGGTATTGAGCGCATCTCCCTTCATTACCCTGACATTACGCAGGTTGGCGGCTTCCACCTTTCTTGATACCGCTTCCACAGACTCGGTCAGGATATCCATTGCTGCCAGCGACCCCCGTTCGCCGATCATCCTCGCTGCCGGTATTGTGAAATAGCCGGTCCCGCATCCGATTTCCAAAACTGATTGCCCCTCCATTTTGTCGACGCCCTGGAGGATTCTCACCGGGCTGAAAAAACGGTACCGGAAACTGCTCTCCATGGCCGCTGCGAGCAACCTGACGAAGAGTTTTCCGAATGGCTTCTTTGAAAGCGTTTCAGTGTTCATCCATACTCCTTAGTGTGTTGAAATTTATCCTGTCTCTTCTTCTATGTACGTTTTCGTAGAGTCCGGACTCATAGCGATTGCTTCCTTGTTAGGATTACTTCCAGAACCAGATCGTATCCACCCGCGTCGGCGGGAACACTCATTCTTAGTACAACCCTGTCGGGACCGTCTCTTGAAAAGGTTTGGACAAGCAAAGAATCGTGCCAGTTCATTGCCAGGGTGTCGTCGTTGACAAAATTGCAGCTGGCAGACAGGAATTGTCCGGAGTTTTCGAACCACCAATACCTGTAAATCCTTGCTTTATCATCCCAGGCAAAGATCCCTTTCGCTTCGCTTCCCGATGTTGTCGAGTAGTCGAAGACAACGTACATTCCGTCGAGTACTTTGGTGAAGGATCCAACTCCCGAGTCCGATCCGGCTTCACTCAATGAGCTCTTTGGAATGTGATACTCCAGATCCCAGTCCCCGAGAAGACAATCGAACTTGTTCATGGCCTGCGAATCCATGACAAAAACCCTCCGACTTAATAAATATGAACAGGGACCGTTCTGCATCCGCCATGATAGCGGGGTCTCAAGATGACTCTCCGGGATTTGACTTTACTCCTTGGAGAAGCTCGTTGACGGTTCTGAACTTGTACCCTTTCTTTTTGAGCCCTTCGATTATTCCCTTTATCGCGCCCATGGTGGTGCCCTTCCTGTCATACATCGGATGGAGAAGTATTATGGAGCCGGGCCTTGAACGGGTGACGACATAATCTATGATTCTTTCCGAGTTCGAATTTATTTCCGGGTACGAATTAGGCTCCAGGTCCCAGAGAATGGTCTCCCTGTTGTGCTGCTTGAGGTAATACGGGAGCAGGACCAGCTTCTTGCTGAAAGGGGGTCTGAATTGAATCGGTCCTTCGTATCCAAGTTCCCTTATCAGGCTGTCGGTCGACTCAATTTCGCTTCGTAAATATGAGAGCGATTTGAACACCATCGGCCTGTGGGAGTAGGTGTGGTTTCCTATTTCCTCGCCCGCCAGGACCAGCTTTCTCCCCTCTGCTGGATTTTGCCGTATTTCATTCCCGATCAGGAAAAATGTGGCCTTCACATCTTCAGATTTCAGAATCGAGAGTATCGTGTCGACCTTTGCCGACGGACCGTCGTCGAAGGTCAGCGCCACAACCTTGTCGCCGGTGTTTACCCTGTTCACAATTCCACCGAAGAACTGGAACGTCCTCGAATTCATGGTTGCATACGTGACGAATCCGAGCAGGCAAAGGCCAAGAAAAGCCGTTGCCAGCCCACGCAAAACCCGCCAAATTGTCACACTACTCATAATACTCCATGTTTCATCGAACGAATTTAAAGTTGTTATGGCCGAAGGAGCCCACAATACAACAACGTCCTATCCAATCACGATGATGAAGCGAGAATCGCCGCCGGGAATAGTGTGCCGGATGAAGCGATGTTTTCGACGCTCTCTGCCTTTCGGCAAATTCCCGTAGACCGATTACCTGTCCCACCCGGCAACCCGTTTCGTTACAGCGTTGAACGCAACGGCTCGTTTCCCGTAATACCAATAGTTCACCGCGCTTTCGAAATCACATTGGTACATCCTGGGACGACCGAGGAGTGCGGCGACCTGCTTCTCCGACATTCCTTTCCTAAGCAGGTGCCAGTTTCCCTTTACCCTGAGTGTGTCATAAGAGACATTCGGCACTTTCTGATACGGCACTTCCACGACTGAATCTTTTGTAACCTTGAACTGGGTTACAACCCGTTTGGGCTTTGCCTGCTGCGCTGAAACGCCCGCGGACGCAACAAGCAATGATATGGCGACAAGAACCCCTCTCAGGCAATGATGCGCGCCTGTTTCCGAAATCGCCCACAGTTTCCCTGCCGGATGCTGTCCCCGGTCATTGGCGATCCTCACGTTTGATCTTTCTCTCATGCTGAGCCCTCCTCTAATTGAAAACTCGATCAAGTTCTTCTCCTCTCAATCGTCGCGCAAACTCGAAATCTCAATGCAAACTGGAGCCGGACTGCGATTGCCTCCCGCAATCCATTTGGAGACGAGGATAGAATATCGACTGCACCCGCAACTCATTCGCATGCCTTAGTTTGGAAGGTCGTTGAGAATAGGATAGTCTGTCGCCCGAGGAAATGCAACTGCCCGCTGGTTTGCTCCGCAGGATCTTTCGGCCCGGGGAAAACAGTGTACGGTTCGGTGACATAGCCTGGTTTATAGCCAAGGCAGAAAGACTTTTTGTCTATACATCCGATACTCCTCCTGGAAGTCGTGTTCGAGCTTTCTCTCCTCCCTGACCGAAAGGAGACGTGAACAGACATACAGGACTACACCAATCCCTATGCCGACCCATGTATCCAGCACGAACCCTATTCCCGGCAGAACCAGAAGGGCAACTGAAGTGTACAGAGGGTGCAGGACGAATCTGTAGGGGCCTGTAGTGATGAGTTCGCTCCGGGAAACGTGGACGAGTACCTGAATTGCCGAGGCGAGCCAGATCGGAACACCGATCACAAGGAATACGCACCCAAGGACGGTGCCGACAAGTCCCAGCTTCATGATGAAGAACTCCGGATAAACAAGATTGAGAATTATCCCAATTGCAGCGAATGGCAGCGTCGCGGCCAGTATCCGGTCGCCTGCGCCGATGAGAGGACCTATTTTCACATCTACCCCTTAGATTAACAAGTTTGATCATAATTGGTGGCATAGCCTGACGTGCGGCCGAGTCGGTTTACCGGGCGGCGGAAATGTCGATTACTCTGCTGTCATCGGTGAGAACAGCTTTCGATTTCATCGTCGTACCAGCTCCCGTTTGTTCCTGGCACCGCAGGCGGTTGTGGATCATGCAGTGCTTCAAGGAGAGTAGTTTTATCCCATCCAGAATCCCTTCCGGTGGGATATTCCAAGCACCTTCCTGCATTCCGGACAGAAGTA
>JBJKPN010000132.1:0-36196 GCA_046706365.1 Candidatus Kryptoniota bacterium
ACAGTGCGTCTCACAACCCACCTTCCTTTATGGAGATAAAAGAGGACATGACTAGTTTGCCGGTACCGGATGAGCTATCTGGGGCCACATCTTCGCGAAGTCGAATCCCTTGAACGTCGGACTCTTCTTGTTGTGACACGTCTCGCAGAGTTTCTCTGCACTGCCGTCCTTAACCGAAAGAAGAACGAGGCCATTGGCAACCGCTTGCTTCTGGTTCTTCATGATGTCCATCTTCATGTAGTCTTTGCCCGGACCGTGGCAGGTCTCACATTGCACACCGTCTGCTTTGTCGAATCTCGGACCGATTTGAGAAGCAGGTGCGTTGTACGCTGTTTCATGACACTGCAGACATTCCGGAGACTCCGACGGCGCTCCTTTGAGACCCTTTTCCTTTGCTATCTTCAATGCTTCGGGGCTCGAGAGAACCTTCATGGCCTCTGAATGCTTGCTGGCCTGCCACTTCTGGAACTGCTCACCGCTCTTTGCGGTTCTGTGGCACATGGCGCAGACTTTCACCCCGACGTACTGGTGACTCGCCTCTCCGGCGAACGACACTACCGACGTCAAGGCGACTGCCATGGCTATAAGTGTTAGTTTACGCATTTAATTACCTCCGTTTATTTTTGGCTTAGCTGTACGTTCAGATATCATTTGATTGACGAGAAAAGGTGCACACGGCTTGCTGCACCGTCCGGAATCCGGGAAAGCGGCGCCCGTTCGCCCTTCCTCACTTCATATGAAACTTTCGAATGTCCCTGACATGGTTTCATCTAACTTGCCCTTTGACCGACTGAATATTCCCTGTCCAAAATATCTCTTTCATTTTCCGCAGCCATTTCACCTTTCCCGGCTTCTAGGATAGTCTCGCACAATCATTACAGAAGGTCCTCGTCGGGATTTTTTCCAATTCTTCCTGCCCGATGAAATTGGAACAGCTTTCACAGAACCCGTAAGTACCTTTTTTCAGTCTGTCCAAAGCCAGCTCCAGCTCCTTGAATTCGGTTTCTCTTTTTCTTGCTATCTCACATCTGTAGTCGGGCTCAACCTCACATCTTTTGTATTCGAGATCACAAATGGTGCAGATGTATTTCTCTCCGCTTTCCAGGTCGATCAATTCGTCAGGATGCGCGTACATCATCTGCAGCATGTTGCCGATCTTCTTCCTGATTATCGACTCGAGTCCTCTTCTCATCTTTTCGTCAATCGTTGTTCTTTTTTTCATCGTCTTCTTCCCCGGCCGGATCAGTTCCGTTTTCCACGACAATCTGGTCCGGTCTCTCTTCAGCTTCCTTTATTTTCCGAAGTTCGAGCGGATGCTCCTCCTCCATTTCCTCCTCCGTGATCGTGCCGAAAAGCCAGGAAAGATTCATCGGATAGATGTCCGGATTCAGAATTACAAAATACATATGCCAAACAAGTATGGCCAGCGTCGCGAGAATCGCTTCGTAATAATGAATCAAGGTAGCGACATCAATTCCCAAAAGGGTAAAAGTCCCTACGGTAAAGGTATTGAACCACAACAACAGCCCTGTCGTCACCATTACGATCGTCCCCCAGATTAACGCCCAGTACTCCGCCTTCTCGATATAACTGAACCTGTCGAACAGCGGGCGCTCGTCGCTCAATCCGAGGAAATACTTCATCACTCCGCTGACGTCACGTGCGTCCTTGAGCCGCGGCAGCATGTCCTTGATGAACTGCCTTCCGCGCTCGGTAAAAGCTACGTAGTAAATATGGTAAACTGCGGTCGCAATTAATAGTATGGCGCTAATCCTGTGGATCAGACTACGGAGCTCGAAAACGCGCTCTCCTCCGCCGCCAATTTCGCGAAGTCCGCGAACCCACCACGAATCCGGAAACTTCAGCATGAACCCGGTTATCACAAGCAACGTAAAGCTTATGAAAAGTCCCCAATGCTGCACCAACTCCGCCTTTGTCATCCTTGTGTATAACTTCTTTGAACTCGAACTTCTCGGATGTTCGGCCACGACCCCTCTCCTGACCTGAAGCTTATGTCTCGCCTTTCTCACGAAGTCGAACACGTTGTGCAGAAACATCAGTCCGATTGTTCCTATTATCAGAAACGCATAAATCTGTGAAATCCAGAACAGAAGCGGCTGGTTGTGCCTGGTCGGGGCGACGTGAACGGGGAATGCGGCAAATCTTGCATCCGCTCCGGGGTGGCATTTGCCGCAGGTCTTTGCCAGGTTGGCAGGGTTGATGGGAGAATTCGGATCGGAGGACGGGAGTATTTCGTGCGCCCCATGACAACTGGCACAATTGGCGACTGTCGTCATCCCCCCCTGTTTTGCAAGACCATGATAGCTGTCGAGGTAACTTCCGACAGCATGAGTCGGAAGGCCATATCGCTGAGTCAGTCTCACTGAGCTGTGGCAGGCGGAACAAACCTGCACTATGTTGTTTCCGGAGACGGTTGACTGCGGATTTGTGGGAGCGAGTATCTGATGGTCGCCGTGACAGCTGGTACACACCGGCGCACCGTTATTACCCGCGAGAAGTGCCTTGCCATGAATTCCGTCGAAGTATTTCGATTTGACGTTCGTGTGACATCCACTTTGCCCGCAAGTATTTGGAATATTGTTCCGGAAGACTCTTGAGTTCGGATTTCCCGCGGGGAGCATGTCGTGAGCCCCATGGCAGTCGCTGCAAGTGGCTGCCTTCAGATTTCCCTTCTCCAAAGCAACGAGGTGAACACTGTACTTTATACTCTCGAGGAATGCGTGTGAGACCCCAACCATCTTAAAGACCGTCGGGTTGTCAAGATGACAGCTGAGACAAATCTTCGGCTCGTTCTGCCTGCTCACCGGAGATTCGGGACTGCTGATTGATGCGATACTGTGTTCCTCGTGGCAATCGGTGCAAACGGGTGCGATGGAGAGCCCCTTCTTGAATGCCTGCCCGTGCGACGACTTAAGGTAAGACGCCTCTATGTCGGCATGACATTTTCCGCAAGTTGACACAATATTTGCGCGGTTGACCGGAGAGGTCGGGTCGCTCGGTGGTTTGATCGTGTGTGTTCCGTGGCAGTCGACACAGGTCGCTCCCTTACCTGTCTTTTTCAAAGACTCGGCGTGTATGCTGTGCCCGTACGATTCGACAAGCGAGGTCAGTGACTGACCATTGTCGGCATGGACGCCGTCGAACAGTTTCGTATTCGTGTGACACTTGAAACAGGCATTCTTCGAGATCGCCTCTTTGGACGTCTCCGCATGATGAGCGGTATGACATGTAACGCACGTCATTATGCCCTTGTTGAATGCCGCTTTGTGAATGCCGGCAGTTATCTGGGACGCCACTCCCTGGTGACATTGTGAACACAACGAGTCGACTTCGCTCGCCTGGAGGGAATTTACACTCTTGACGTCATGCGCCTTAGAATGACACGTCTCGCAGTTCATCTTGGATTTGTCATGCTCGGCCTTGGCGTGGGCGCTTTCAAGAAAGGCCGATTCCGCCTTGTGACACTCAAGACAAGTGGTGACGGACGAGAGTTTTGAAGCCGTTTCTATGCCGTGCGTGCCGTGGCAATCCCAGCACTTCAGTGAAGAGTGAGCCAGATGATATGCGGCTCCTTTTGGAGCATGTAGCTGGACATCGTGGCATTGATTGCAGTTCACATTCGGTGTTGTCTGTTTGTGCGGGACATCGTCAGCACTGAACCCCTGGTGACAATCGACACAATTCAATCCCGCCCCTCCATGCACCGAGCTATTGAAAGCACCCGGGGATACAAAGAGACTGACGGTTTTTCCGTTTCGCTGCATAGTAAGCGTAGAATCGGAATGGCAGGCGAGACAATCATCGTTGGACTGGGCTATCGAAGCATGAACAGTCCCGAAGATTAAGATGAAGCCAAGTAAAGGTATTAGTAGTTTAGTTCTCATCTAGCTGGAAGGATCCGTTTTATCGTGCATCACGGTTTCGCATGACGGGCAGAACCGTGCGGTTAAATTCTTTCTCAGTACGTGGCCGGGAATGTCGTGCCTGCAAATCACGCATTGCCCGTAAACGCCTTTTTCAATTCGTCGCAATGCGAAAGCCAACTCATTCAATTCCGCCGCATCAATGCCTGAAGCCGCAGCAAGCACATCCTCCTTACTACCGTTCACTCTGATCCCATGTTTTTCGGACAGCAGTTCCCTCATCCGCAGAACGACGAGTTCGTCAAATTTTATTAGGTCTTCTGATTTCATTTATTAACGATGTCTTCAAGCTCTGTGCCGACTTCATAAAATCTACACCTCCAAAAACCCTGAATTTGCGCGATTCCTGAAGCAGCGTGACCATACAAGTCCATTCCGTGAGAAATTCTGTGGTTTTATGGCACATTGTGAGCAAACTTACCACACCCTAAAAAGAAACTGCTGCCAGAGTTCTAGTGGAGTTCCCTGGCAGCAGCAGGAGGAGGAAAGAGGATATCTTTTGTATCTCTTGTTTAGCGAAAACTTTTGGGCCGCCGAGATATGGCAGTGCCTTCCCCTGAGCGAGTAGCATTTAAATAAATCAGCAGCCCAAAACTCTTTAGTTCCTTTCTATGCATTCCGAAAAAAAATCTTCTTCCTTCTACAAAGTGTTTGGATAGCCCGAGTCCTTCACGACTAATCACTTGTCCGACCCCACACTGTTCATACGCACCGAAGCCATACTGCCTTTGTTCGGAACGTGCCGTCCAATCGTCTTGCCGATTGTGTTGCTCAGCTGCCTCAGGTTCAGAGGCCGTTCAGACATTACGACCACATTGTCATCGAGGTCCACGAAGTCTTCATCGCAACATTGGACAACGAGCACTACGCGCTTCTTCCTTATCAACTCATCAAACCAGTCTTTCGACCGACCGCAATCCCTGGTCGGGGCGTATACTATCAAAGCCAGATCATCCTCGGGAGAAGTATTCTGCGATGCGCGTCTCACCTCATAGCCTTCCTTGACGAGGAACTTGGCGAGCAGTTCGTACATCGCAGTTTCCTCCGCGATGACGCCAAGTACCGGCCTATTCTCTTTCACATTCATCGACTTCTTTAGATCAACCTGCGTGCCAAGAGGGACAGGAATGAAAAGGTCGAAAAGGTGGCCATTTCAGGCAAAAACTACACCTTTGCAGGACATATCCCCAGCATTGCGACATAATTCCTTTTGAAGGGGAGGAATATTACCGCAATCAGATCTGCGAGCGAAGGAAGCTGCTGCCCACCTCGACCTGCATCATTGAAATTTTGCTCGGTGTTTCTAATCTTGTTTCAGGAAAGGCAACGAGCGGAATTAATGTTCAGTACTTTAAGAGCCAAGGTCGCGGCAGGCTTTACCGTCCTGGTAATCATAAACGTGGTAGTCAGCATCTGGTCGATCTATAATTTCAACCAGCTCACCGAGACGATAACAACCATGATTAGACAGAACTACCTGAACGTTATCGCCGCGCAGAACATGCTCGTTTCACTCGAGCGGGACAACAGCGCTCAACTGACGATGCTCAACGGGATGATCGAAACCGGGTACAACCAGTTCCAGGACAATCGAAGGAACTTCTTCACCTGGTTCACTCAGGCACGGGAGTCCAACATATCGCAGCTAGGAGCAAATACTCTCGACGATATCAGCAAGACGTACGCCAATTACACCAAAGCCACCGACACGCTCAAGACAGTGCTCGAAACGCGAGGTCATATCGTCGCCCAGGATTACCACTACAACGATATCATGCCTCTCTTCAACCAGATCAAGGAAGGGTGTTTCCAGCTGCTCGACATGAATCATAACGCAATGGTCGAGACGGATGCCAAGGCCAATTACATCTCGAACCGGGCGACTCTGGCCGTTCTTGGGGCGGCCTTGCTCGCAATCGTGCTAAGCATAGTCGCGAGCTGGCAGTTTTCACAGTACATCCTGGAACCTGCCGAGAAACTGACAGACACGGTCCGCAAGATCGGAAGGGGGTTTCTGGATGTTCGCGCGGACATCAATTCAAACGACGAGATCGGCGAACTGGCCGGCGAATTCAACCGGATGGCCGAACGCCTCAAGAAGTACGAAGAAATAAATATCGAGAAACTGATTTCGGAAAAGAAGAAATCCGAAGCCATCGTGGGGACTATCTCGGACCCGATAATTGTGGCCGACAGGGACGGGAGGATCGTCCTCATGAACCAGCTTGCCGAAACCGTATTCGATGTCTCCGAGGATGCGGCAATAGGCATAGAGTTCCACAGGGTGGTGAAGAACAGCACACTCAGCAAGTATATTTCGGAATATCTTCAAGGCAACAGCGGAATAAAGATTCCGCCCTATTTCGAGCTCAGAGTGGACGGAGAAGACAGATATTTCAGGATCAAGCTCAATTCCTCCCCTGACAGTTCAGGCAGGGTGGCAGGAGTAATTATGATTCTCCAGGACGTAACTCAATTCAAGGAGCTTGACAAGATGAAGTCGGAGTTCATGGCAAGGGTGTCCCATGAATTCCGCACCCCCCTTACGTCGATCAACATGACCTTCGATATCCTCAAGGATGAGCACATAGGACGTGTAAACAAGCGCCAGCGCGAGCTGCTCGTAGCCGCGAAACAGGATGCCGAAAGACTGACGAAGCTTGTCCGTGAGCTCCTGGAGCTGTCCCGCCTCGAATCCGGAAAGATCCAGCTGAAAGAAGACAGTGTCAACACAAAATCGCTCGTCGAGTTTGCAGTGCAGCCCATCCTTCTCCAATTCAAGGATAAGCACGTCGACCTGATCTCGAATGTAGACAGCGGGATACCGGAATTCGTCGCGGATTTTCAGCAGTTGTCCTGGGTCGTGTCCAATCTCGTCACAAACGCCCTGAGATTCACGGACACGGGCGGGAGCGTGACGGTAGACGCCACCGCCAACGAAGAGGATCTCATTGTTTCGGTGCGTGATACCGGCTGCGGCATCGGGCCCGAGGAACTGGAGAAAGTATTCGACCGATTCGTTCAGTTGCAGGACTCACCCGGCTCGGTCGGCCTGGGTCTCTCCATTGCAAAGGAGATAGTCGAAATGTACGGCGGCCGAATCCGAGTTGACAGCAGAGTGGGAGTGGGAACGGTCTTCACATTCTCGATCCCCATTAAGAAAAGAATAGCCCCCGAAAGAAAACTCTCAGCATGAACGCAAATGTCTTACTGGTAGACGATGAACAGAACATACTGCGAACAATGACCATTTGCCTCGAGTCCATAGGGCTCGACGTAACGGCCGTGTCCAGGCCAGATGAAGCCCTGAAGCTGGCCGCAAAGAAACAATTCGATATCGGGTTCTTCGATCTCAAGATGGTTCCGATGGACGGGCTTCAGCTTCTCTCGGAAGTCAAGAAGTTTTCCCCCGAAATCGTCGCCGTCATAGTTACGGCGCACGGGTCTGTCGACAGTGCGGTCCAGGCAATCAAGCAGGGTGCTTACGATTACCTTCAGAAGCCGTTCGACTTTCAGGAGTTGCAGCATTTCGCACAGAAGGTTTACGATCATTTTTCGCTCCAAAGACAACTGAGGGATTTGCAGCACCAGCTCCACCAATACCAGGCTGCAGAAGATATCATAACGACTGATCCCCAGATGCTTTCCCTGCTTAACCTTGCGAGGGAGGTCTCCGACACCAATATCAGCGTGCTCATAGAAGGAGAGAGCGGAACCGGCAAAGAGCTCATGGCGAAGTTCATTCACCAGTCAAGCTCGAGAGCGAACGCCCCATTCACGACAGTGAATTGCGCCGCACTTTCGGAAAGCCTTCTTGAAAGCGAATTGTTCGGTCATATCCGGGGATCATTTACGGGAGCCGTGCGCGACAGGCAGGGGCGATTCGAGATCGCCAACGGCGGTACTGTTTTCCTCGATGAGATAACGGAAATACCGACAACGACGCAGGCTAAGCTACTCCGCTTCCTCCAAAGCCGGGAGTTCGAACGCGTCGGTGATTCTCAGACTATGAAGGTCGATGTCAGGTTCATCGCCGCCACAAACCGCGATCTCAAGGTGGCTCTGGAAGGAGGGACTTTTCGCGACGACCTTTATTACAGAATCAATGGCGTCAAAATAAAGCTCCCGCCGCTGAGGGCGCGCCCGGACGACATTCCCCTGTTGATAAAGCACTTCATAAAGGAATTTGCCGGAGACAATCCCCCCGAGATATCGGCCGAGGCGTTCAGACTTCTTACCGAGTACAAGTGGCCGGGAAACGTTCGCCAGCTCGAGAACGTCGTCGAGCGTGCCGTTCTTCTCGCACACGGCAAGAGGATCGAGGTCTTCCACCTTCCCGATGAACTCCAGAAAGAGGAGAGCAAAAGGCTCGTAACTCTCGAGGAAATAGAAAGGGATTACATTTCACGCGTCATTCAGGAGACCCCTACAGTCGAAGAAGCCTCCCGAGTTCTCGGCATCGATCCTGCCACTCTGTGGAGAAAGCGGAAAAAGTACGGACTATGAGCCTCGTTGTACGGACGACCGGGTCGAAATCGCCGCCGGGAATTCTTCTTCAGGGAACAACAAACTCGTGTTCGTGAGGACGAATGGTGAGAACGGGACAGGGCGCCTTCCTCACTACCTTGTCGGCCGTACTTCCGAAGAGGACATGGTCCATGCCTGTCCTTCCGTGTGAGGAAATCACAATCAGATCGGCACTCTCCGCCTTCGCGACTTCGACTATCTCGATGAACGGCTTCCCGACCCGTATCATGGGAATCGCCCGGATCCCTTCCGGAATCTCTTTGGCAAGAAGCTCACTCAGCTGTTCTTCGCTATGTTTGCGAATCTCCTCCTCCATCGCGGGAATGCTTACCTGACCGAAGCTGAAGTCCGCAGGATAAACGATGGGCTCCACGATGTGGAGAATGATGAGCTCGGACTTGAAGAGCTCCGCGAATGTGATGGCATATTTGAGCGCATGAAGAGAATAGTCAGAGAAGTCCTGCGGCACCAGTATCTTTTTCAAGTTAACTGTAGGCATTGCTCCCTCCCCGCTTAATATCTGGATTAACTTCGGAATTTGTACTGAGATTGCCGAGTCTCTCGTTCGCGATCCTTAACCGGGTACCTATAATCTCGCCGAGTCTCAGTAAGATCTTGTTGCCCAGCTTCGGCGACCGGTTCAGCAGCCCCAGCAGGTCCGGTCTGAAGAAGCCGATGATCTTCAACTTGGATCTTGCGACGGCCGACGCACTTCGTGCCGACTCGTCAAGCAGCGAGAGTTCACCGAAGAAATCCCCTTCCCTCAATGAAACAAGCCCGGTCTCGAGACCATCCTCGTCGGAGTACACAATCTCGACCTCCCCCTCCTCTATCACATACATTCCAAGTCCGGGATCCCCCTGAGAGAACACATACTCATCCGTTTCGTATTCCCTGCGGTGAACTATTACACCGACTTTGGCCAGTTCCCGGCCGGTAAGATCGGAAAAAATCGGGACTCTGGATAGAATCCCCTTCAGCGAAGTGTCTGCATCATCCCGCTTCCTGAAAAAATTCTGCCACAGACTGTTGCGCGTAGTTGATTCTTCCGCCATTGCAGGATGATCCCTGTTTATTGTTTTACAGATAATTAGTCATAAACAAAACTGAGCCAGTCGTGCGTGTCATTTCCATCCTTGACCACCTCGAAGTAACGTTTTTGCATCTCACGGGTAATCTCACCCGGTTTGCCTTTTCCGACCTTTATCTTATCGACCGATCGGATGGGTGTCAGCTCGGCAGCCGTACCTACGAAGAAGACTTCGTCCGCTACATACAGAACCTCGCGGAGCATCGTCTCTTCCTTCACCTCGATGCCTGCATCCTTCGCGAGCTGGAGAACGCTCGACCTCGTAATTCCCGGCAATATTGCCGCATGGAGTGGCGTAGTATAAAGAACACCGTCCATGACCACAAAAAGATTTTCTCCGCTGCCCTCGCTAATATAGCCGTTCACATCCAGGGCAATCCCTTCGCTGTAGCCGTTGGCCATAGCTTCCAGCTTGATAAGCTGGGAATTCATGTAGTTGCCGCCGGTTTTCGCCATCGTGGGGAAGGTATCCGGACCGGGACGCCTCCAACTCGAAACGCAGACATCGATTCCGTTTTCAAGGGCGCCTGCACCGAGATATTGCCCCCAGTCCCACACTGCAACGACGGTATCCAGCGGATTGTTGGAAGGATTTACTCCCACGTCACCATAGCCGCGAAAAACCACGGGGCGGATATAACACGCCTTCATCTTATTGGCCCGTATGGTATCCATCACGGCCTGCTTCATGTCGTCCTGAGAGTATGGAATTTCCGCACGATAGATCTTGACGGAGTTTTCGAGCCTTCTCAGATGTTCATTAAGTCTGAACACCGCAGAGCCTTTAGCCGTTTCATAGCATCTGATTCCTTCGAACCAACTGGACCCGTAATGTATCACATGAGAAAGCACATGTACCTTGGCATCATCCCAGTTTATCAGTTTTCCGTTCATCCATATTTTATCGACTTTCTTAACAGCCATTTTTCTCAAAACCTCCGGTTAGAAATCCTTTTTATAGACTCTGTAAGTTTTGTACTTCGTCGCGTTCAACAGGTCCGCACTGCGGTTCATCATCAGGTTGTCTTCTAGCACCCATGATGCTTCTCCGTCGTAATACCCAAGATTAACTCCTCTCTTCGCTGTTTCGTAAAAAAGTACAGCGGCTATGCCGGTCTGCTGATAACTGTGTATTACGCCCAGCACCATTACCCTCACCCAGTGAATCCGTTTCTTCTTTGTCAGAAGATGGTACACACCCGGCAGCAGATGTCCCTTCTTATTAAATTTCAACGCGTAATTGATATCCGGCAATGAAAGCGAGAAGCCGACGGGTTTCCCGTTTACCTCGGCAAAGATCGCCAGATCGGGGACGACCACCTGTCGCAAGTCCTCCGCCAGGAAATCGAATTCCTCGTCCGTCATCGGGACGAATCCCCAGTTCTTGCTCCAGGCTTCGTTGTAAACCTCCTTGACTCTTTTTATCTCCTCGTCAAGCTTCTTCATGTTTATGCTGCGAAATACGACCCCTTCTTTGTGGGTAATCATCCTCGAGACTCGTTCGAGCTTATCGGTGAATACATGATCCTTATTCACGTGGTAAGCATACAAATCTTTTTCTTTCTTGAGGCCGTAATTTTCGTACAAATCCAGATAGTACTTCGGGTTGTAAGTCATGAGAACGAGGGGGCTGCTGTCGAATCCTTCGACCAGAAGTCCGACTTCGTCGTTAGTGGACGGATTCATCGGCCCTCGCATAAAGGAGAACCCCTTCTTCTTTATCCAGTCCTTGGACGCGTCGAAGAGCGTATTCGCGACTTCCTGATCGTTGACGGATTCGAAAAACCCGAAGAACCCGGCATTCTCTTCCTGGAACTTATTGTGGTTGTGGTTTATGATGGCGGCGTTCCTTCCGACAATCTCGCCGTCTTTCCGCGCGAGAAACAACTCGATCTCTGAATGCTTGTAAAACGGATTCTTCTTGGTATCCAGCAGCTTCTTGCGATCCATCAGCAGTGGCGGGACCCAATACGGGTCATCCTTATAAATCTTCCATGGCAGTTTAATGAAGGCCATCAAGTCCTTCTTCGAACGAACGGGCTCAATGTCGATTGCGCTCATATTATCCCTCTGTTTTGTGCTTCATTGTAGAAATTCTCGATCGAGTGCCTGCCACTCAGGAAATGATCCCCAAGTCCTTACCAATGACTCCGAACAATTCGACTATTTTGTCCAGATGCTCGGGCTCGTGAGTGGCCATGTAGCTGGTTCGCAACATCTCCATCCCGGGGGGAACTCCGGGTCTTACGAAAGCATTCGCATAGACGCCCGCATCAAAGAGTTTCTTCCAGAACAGCAGTGTCTTCATGGTGTCGCCGATTATTACCGGGACAATTGCAGTCCTGTTTTCGTGCACGTTGAACCCCAGTCCCTTAAGCCCTTTGCGGACGCGCTCTGCGTTGTTGATGAGTCTGTTGACCAGGTCAGGCTCTTCTTCGAGTATCTTCAGTGCTTCGATAGCGGCCGCAACCGACGAAGGAGTAGGACTTGCGCTGAATATGAAAGAGGGAGAATTGTGCTTCAGGTAATTGATGACAGCCGCTTCCCCGACTACAAAGCCGCCCAGCGACGCAAATGTCTTTGAAAAAGTCCCCATGACCAGGTCTACGCTGTCTTCGAGTCCGAAATGACTTGCCGTTCCGCGGCCACCTTTCCCGATGACTCCAACGGAATGTGCATCGTCCACCATCACCCGGGCATTGTACTTCTTTGCAACTTTGACCATCCGCGGCAGATCGATGATATCCCCCGATGTGGAGAAAACCCCGTCAGAAACTATGAGCTTCGGTGCATCCAGTGGCAGTCTCGACACAACCAGATCGAGGTTCTCCATATCATTATGTTTGTAGCGCACGAGCTCCGCCATCTGGCCTTTCGATATCAAAGTCCCGGTGACGATGCAAGCATGATTGTCTCGATCAGATATAACGTACTCCCCGTGGCCGACCATTCCGGATATAACACCAAGGGCCGTCTGGAATCCCGTGGAGTAAGTCAAGCATGCTTCCTTGTGCATGAATTTCGCAAGCCGTTCTTCCAGTTCCACATGAAGGTCGACCGTTCCCGTCAGATACCGCGACCCCGAACAACCCGTTCCATATTTCTCGATCGCCTTTTTCGCGGCTTCCTGAACTCTCGGATGTGTAGTCAGGCCCAGGTAGTTGTTAGACCCGGCCATTATCACTTTTCGTCCATTGATAACAACGACCGGCCCCTCGTTTTCCTGGAATGGATGAAAATAAGGATAAAGCCCCTGCTTCTTTACATCATCAGCGAGAGTATAATCGTAGCATTTTTGGAATAAGTCCAATCGAGTATGCCTCCTTTGAGTAAGTGTGGAAACGCTTTCCATAGATTTTTTTAATATAAACGACAGGTCATAAAAAAGCTAACCGGCCGCCGCCGTTTAAACTGAACACCTTTGATAGGAATCACTCAGACCGAAGCGCTCGGAGGCCGGATGCATCGTCGGCATCGAGTTGTGCGTCTTGAAGCCGGCTATTGCCTTATGAGGGCGATTTTTGCTACAGTGCTCTGGCTGCCATCAGACGAATAGGCGATTATGATGTACACGCCGCTGGGGAGAGGTTGGCCCGAGCTGTCAGTTCCATTCCAGTAAGCAATCTTTCCTCCCTGCGCCTGAAACTCGTCTACAAGCCTGCCATCGACTGAATAGACCTTGATTTGACTGTTTGCCACGAGCCCGACAATGTGAATTGGCTGGGTGCTCGGTACCTTTGCCGGGTCGGGGAAAATCTTCAGCTTTGAGAAATCCTGCTGAGGCTGCTGAACGCCCATGTTCAACTCGGTAACGCCATGTGAGGTTGCGAAGTAAACAATCCCGTTGGTCCGGTCGCAGGCCACCGAGGTTATATTATTGCTCGGCAAGGGACTGTTAGTCGTGTTGTATTGTGCCAGCCTTGTGTTCCCGTCGCTCGACAACACGTATGCACCGGTGGATGTGGACACCCACTTATGATCCAGTGCGTCGTAATCTATTCCTGTCACATTCTGATCGAGCATCGAGTATATTGACGATACCGCAGTCTGGTAAGACGGATTTGTGTCATATATTACGCCAAGACCAAGGGTAGTGCCTATCCAGAGCTGCCCTTCATTGTCCATTACAAGCGCATTTACCTGATCGCTGAGATAGCCGCTCGTTTCACCAGCCACGTCGATAAGCGAGCTTATGTCATCTGACTTGTTTCCGAGCGTTCCGTTCGCGTTGTAGTAGAAAAGCCCGTGAAATGCACCCTGGCTATCTCCATACTCGTCACCCGCCCATATCCCGCCGTAGGGATCAATCGCAATCGGTACAAATTTAGACGGGGCACAGTAACCGTTATTGAATGAGTACCACTTATTCTCAGCGGGGACGTATGCTGCAATAACGTTCCCATTGTAGGCAAACGGGTTCGTCATCCAGATCACCCCGTTTGAATCGGCAACGGCATCGCCAACAAGGACATAATTGGGATTTTCCTGAACGCCCGTCAGTCCTGAATTGAGATTATTATAAATATTGATTGAATCTCCCTGAAGCAGCGCCATGCCGAAACCCCACGACCCTGCGAGGACCCTGCCTGAAGGCAAAGCGCTGATCTGGAAAAATGTATTCGCCGGAAGCACGGGGTCTTCGGCAACACTGTAATTCTTCCAGGTGCTCCCATTGTATTCCATAAAAGCGACTCCCACGTCGTTGAGACTCGTAGAACACCAAAGGTCTCCGGACGCGTCGACCGCGAGATGGGAAATGGTATTCGTCGCGGGGCCGGGCGGACTGACTACTCTGAAAGTCGAGCCAATTGCCAGAAGTCCCTGACTCGTACCGCCAAATACGAGTGTATCCGAGTAAGCGACCACGCTGTTCAACTGGACTCCTCCGTTGTAGACGCTGCTCACAACGCCTGAACTGTTGAGCTTATAGAGACCTCCGGATGTGTTGACAAGAAGGCTGCCGAAATCAGAGGAGAAGGACGTCACGGTCACTGCGGGGATACCTTGAAGAGAGCTGAACGTCCTGCCGTCCTCGCTTGAAAACAGCCCCTGATTAGTCCCGACCATCAATTTTCCGTCGAAAACAGCGACTGCATTCACGCCGTATTGCAGGCTGAGTGTATCGGCTATCTTCCACAAATCCGGCGCCGCGAGGTTTATTCCCGACTGCGGTGCATAAGAAAGGCCGAACTTGTTTGCCACATATATGTATCCGCCGAAAAGCGCGACTCCATTTGCAGGTATCGCCCCCTGTGACGGGACAAAATGCGTGTAACTGTCGAGGACTCCGAATGTCGACCGAGAGATTACCACAACACCGAACGGAGTGCATGCAAAAAGGGTGTCACCCGACACAAACATGTTCGTTACCTGTTTCTGCAGGGCAGATGATTTTTGTATATCCTGTTGCGATCTGATTCGATAGCCGGACACGCTCAGTTCATCTATCGATCCATCTCCTTCGCCCACCAGGATAGCATTGCCGCTGTCTGCGGCAATCGAGGTCGCCTCGATATCAGAAAGCCCTTCCGTTGTAGTGAACTGGTTGAAGTCTCCGGCCGATGGTGAGTAAGAGAAAACCCCTCCCGAGGTCGCCGCCCAGACTTTCCCCTGAGCGACCGTCACCTGGTTCACGTTGTACATGCTCGAAAAGTTCTTCCAGGTCAGTGTTTGCCCCGAAGCGAGCCCGCAAATGAGCGTAAGGACGCCGAACAAGAATATCTTTCTCAACATGAACAGGTCTACAGATTCTTGGTCAGGTTAACCATCTCGATTGCCGAAATCGCGGCGTCAAAACCTTTGTTCCCGGACTTGCCCCCCGCACGGTCCACGGCCTGATCGACACTGTCGGTGGTGAGCACAGCATAAATCACCGGAATGCCCGAGCTGAGTGCCAGCTGACCGATCCCCTTTGCTGACTCTCCCGCAACATAATCAAAGTGAGGAGTCTCCCCACGGATTACTGCACCGAGACAAATCACCGCATCGTTTTTCTTCGCATCCACTACTCTGCGGGCAACTGCCGGGATTTCAAAGGCCCCCGGGCAGTAATAGACATCGATATCCTTTTCGGCAACTCCATGTCTCGCCAGACCGTCGAGCGCCCCCGACAGGAGTCTGTCCGTAACAAAACCGTTGAACCTACTGATTATCACGGCTATTTTCAGGCCGGTTCCATCAAGTTTACCTTCGTGTCTGACCAAATGATTCTCCTTCATTCGATAACTCTTTTTCCGATTCTCTCATACATCGCCTCGAGCCACTCCGGCTCGACAACGTACTTGCCCAGATTTGCGTCGTCTTTCTTCAGACCTCCGTGGAAATCGCTGCCGCCGGATTTCAGAATTCCGTTTGCGTCGGCGAACGCGCCATAGAACTCCGTCTCCTCCGGCGAATGCGACGGGTGGACTACCTCAATGCCGTTCAGGCCGGACTTCAACAAACGACGAAGCATATCGGAATTTACATAGTGGGAAGGATGCGCTAGAAAGCTCAGCCCACCGGCATCCGAAATCATCTTGATTGCCTCTTCGGGTGGAAACGGATGGTTTGCCTCGTAGGCCGGTCTCCCGATCCCGAGATATTTATGAAAGACCTCTTCGTAGCTTCCGGCCAATCCCTCCTCAACCATAGTATTTGCTATGTGAGGCCTTCCTATCGAATTGCGACTTTCCACCCTTTCAAGAACGGCCTCAAGCTTCAGCGGTATCTTGATCCGGTTGAGTTTTGCAATTATTCTCTTCACCCGCATCACTCTTGCGTCGCGAAGCTCATTGAGCTTGGCAAGCAATTTCTGATCACTGTAGTCGACAAAATAACCGAGGAAGTGAAGCTGATAGCTCTTGTACCCTGTCGTAATCTCTATTCCCGGAATAACTTGTAACTGAAGCTGCGCTGAATACCGGAATGCTTCATCCAGGGCCGAAATGGTATCGTGATCGGCAATCGAGATCAATTCCAGTCCTGCCGCTCTAGCTCTCGTCATCAGCTCAAACGTCCCAAGTGCCCCGTCGGAACAAGTGGTGTGCGTATGAAGGTCGGCCCGGGAGGAGATGACAGATCCCTTTTCCACAACAGCCCTAGGCAAATTTTTGTCGGAATGATTCGTAATCCTGAAGCTCCACCATGTTCCCGTTGACCGATATAAGGTTCAGTTTCTCCATCTTTCCGAAAGTACGGGAAACAGTCTCCCTGGTCGTTCCGGCCATGTTTGCAATTTCCTGCTGTACGGGAAGGTTGTCGATCTCCACTTTTCCGTTCCGGATATGGCCACGCTCATCCGCAAACTGAAGGAGGACATATCCGATGCGATGATAAGCGTCCTTCAGCGAAAGGCTCTTGATCATCGAATCGGCCGCACGAAGACGCCCGGTAAGATGCTTGAGGAGCGAGATACCGATGCTCGGGTATTCATTCAACAGCGCGATGAAGTCTTTGCGGTGAATCATGAACAGATCTGCATTGTCGAGAGCGATTACGCCGGCGGAGCGGGACTCACCGTCGAGCAAGGCCATTTCGCCGAAAATATCGCTCGGACCCAGTATGCTCAGAACGACTTCCCTTCCGTCCTCACCGACCCGGACCACTTTCACTTCCCCCTGTATGATTACGAACAGAGCGGAGCCGGATTCTTCTTCCCGCAGGATTGTTTCGCCTTTCACGTAGGTTTTTCGTACACCACACGCACTGATTCGGGCAAAATCTCTATCCTCGAGCTCCTCAAAAATGGGCGCATTCCTCAGGAATTCAACTGCCTCTTTCATCTCAGCGCTCCCACGAATTTAATTTGTGATTTGCTTCCAAAACCTCCCAAAAATATAGATGCACCTGCGTATAAAATCAACGTCAGGAAAGAAGGGCCTGCCAGGAGCGGCAAATGAGAACTTTATGTCTTGACGGAGAGTCTTATATTGGAGCATAAACTCAGATGAAACGAATTTACCTCGATTATACGGCGACCACGCCTACGGATAAGCGCGTTCTGGACGCGATGGTTCCATACTTCACTTCGGCTTTCGGCAATGCTTCCAGTATCCATTCCTTCGGCAGGGAGGCCAAAGCCGCACTGGAACATAGCCGCGAAGCCCTCGCAGGAATGATAGGCGCCTCCCCTTCCGAGCTGTTCTTCACAAGCGGCGGGACGGAATCCGACAATGCCGCCCTTCTGGGAATCGCCGCAAACAGGACGAAAGATAAGAATCGCATCATAATCTCGTCAATTGAACATCACGCGATACTGCAGCCTGCCGAGAAACTGAAAGAGAGTGGGTTCGATGTTGTGGCGTTGCCCGTCGACCGCGATGGTGTGGTTTCGGAAGAAGTCCTGCGACGGCACCTGACGGATGACACTATGCTGGTAAGCATCATCCATTCAAACAACGAGACGGGAGTGATTCAGGATTTGCAGCCTCTTGCCAAGGCTGCGCACGAAAGGGGCGCTCTCTTCCATACTGACGCCGTGCAGTCATTCGGAAAGATAGAGTTCAACATCGCGGAAATCGGCGTCGATCTTGCTTCCGTCACCGCGCATAAAATCTACGGTCCAAAGGGTATCGGGGCGTTATTCGTAAAAAAGGGGATTGAACTCGAACCGGTTTTTCTGGGCGGCGCACAGGAAAGGAACAGGCGGGCGGGTACGGAAAGCATTCCGCTGGTCGTCGGGTTTGCCAAAGCGGCCGACCTGGCAAGGGAAGAAATCCGGGATGAAAGTGTGAGACTCCGCAGATTGAACGCGCTCATGCGGGAAATGATTGGCAACAAGGTCCCCCAGGCTGTCTTCAATTCCCCTCTCGAGCATTCACTTCCGAACATCCTCAGTGTATCGATAGAAAGCGATCTTATGGATATTGACGGAGAGGCGTTGATAATAAACATGGATCTCGAGGGAATCGCAGTAACGAGCGGATCGGCGTGCAGCTCCGGAAGCCTGCAGCCTTCTCATGTGATCAAGGCTCTCGGACGCGATGACAAAACGACGTTAGCCACGGTCAGATTTTCCTTCGGAAGGTACACTACAGAGGACGAACTGGATTATGCAGCCGGTAAGTTCGCCGAGATAGTCGGAAGGATAGGAAAGATTAAGTAGGTCAGCCGATCCGCTTCATGGCCGCCGCGAAAAAGCCGTCCATATCGGCACGATGCGGATAGATTGCGAGATATGGGCCTTCAATCAGATCGGAATATTTCGGGCCGGAGAGCGTTTGAGATATATCTATGACCTCATACTGCGGGTTGGATTTCAAGAACCATTCGACCACCGATTGATTCTCCTCTTTGAAGATGCTGCAGGTCGCGTAGAAAAGCAGTCCGCCCACTTTCACAAGCTGAGAATACCGCTGAAGGAGTTCTTTCTGATATTCTGCCTGATTGTGGACGAGCGATTTGGTCAGCCGGAATTTCTTGTCGGGATTGCGCCGTATCGTTCCGCTTCCGGTGCAAGGGGCATCGACGATAACCTTGTCCCCCGCGCCGATAAGGTTCTCAGCTCCTTTCAAACTGTCGACCGGGACTCTAAGAATTGTTATGTCTTTCGCTCCATATTTCCCTGCGCGCTCGGACAGCGAATTCAGCCGATTCTCGTCGGTGTCCAGGGCGTATATTTGCGACGTCCCTTTGGACAGGGCATGAAACTCAAGGCTTTTTCCGCCTCCGCCGGCGCAGGCATCGACTATGACCTCGCCTTCTTTCGGGTCCACTGCCAGACCGACTATCTGGCTTGCTTCCTCCTGGACGTCGATTACGCCGTCGACATAGAGAGGGAAAGTATTAAGGTTCACTCGCCTGGGCAGGTATATCCCCATAGGAGAAAACTCTGCCTCTACCGCCTCCAAACCCTGCCGCATGAACTCCAGAACGACGTCCCTCCTCGACTGCTTGTTCGTATCGACCCTGATGCAGACTTTTGCTTCGTGATTGAGAGCGATCATGATCGGCAGCGCATCCGATTCAACTGATTCCGGCAGTAGTTCGCCGAATAATGGCGGGAAAGAATTTAGAATAAACATCCCCTCGTCTGTCTCGGCAATTTGTCCCAACTTCTTTTCAGCACAATCTCTCAACGCCACCAGGTCGATTTCGCTGCCGGCTATGCGATAAGTCTCCAGCAGTTTCGAATACCCTCCCTCCATCTCATCGGGCTGCATACCGACAAGTTGTATTTCATGGATCAGAAAAGTGTACAGGGAGGCTTTCCTGGGAGCGCATTCGTCGACCAATTCGCGCAGGAGTATCAGGTTTCTGATTATGTGGTAAACCTTCTCATTGATCCAGCGTCGGTCGTGAGAACCAAGGTAGCGTCTTTCCCTGTAAAATTCGGCGATCACTCTGTCGGCGGGCACACTCGATTTAACGATCTCGTCGATCAATTCGATAACGTGACCTGCCAGAGAAGAAGGACTCATCGTTCCCCCATCCGACCGTGTTTGTAAAGCATGTAGCCGTAACGAAGTCCCCGGTCACTGGTCAGAAATCTACTCGCGCCCGCCGCTTCCAGAAGCTCCGAAAGAATCAGGGCACCCGCCAGGAGGACATCCTCCCTTCCCGCGGCTGCAGAAGTCATATTCCTCACCTGGGACGGGGACATAGTCCTTAGTTCACTTAGAACGGTCCTGAGTGAATCCGCAGTCATCTCGTAATTCGTGACGGCAGACAGATCAAATTCATGTCTTTTCTGTTCAATTAATGCCAACGTCGTAGCTGTTCCCGCAACTGCAAAAACGCGATCGGCTCTTGTCTCGGAAAATGGAAATCCGGATGCAGCCTCCCTGATCGAATCGATTGCCCTGTCGACATCTTCGGAATCCGGCGGAATCCCGGCGAAGAATTTCTCCGTCAGACGAACCGCACCTATATCCAGACTCCTGGTAAATACAGGGACAGTTCCAAGACCGTAACTAAGTTCCGTGCTTCCGCCGCCAATGTCAATAACAAATGTACTTACGTTTTTGTCGATGATCCCGCTCACAGCGCCCATGTAGCCGAGCCTCGCTTCCGTCGGTCCGTCAATCACCTCTACTTCAATACCGCACCTGTCGCGGACGAGATTTACGAATTCCGATTTGTTCTCAGCCTCCCGCACCGCGCTCGTGGCCGAAGCGATAATTCTGTCCACCTTGAAACCGAGCGCGATTTCACGATACCTCTCGAGAACCACGACTCCCCGCATCATTGATTCCTGCGAAAGTGACTTTGAGGTAGAGACACCTTTTCCGACTCTCGGAACTTCATAGTAGTCCCCGATACGGTTGATCGAAAAGTCGCCGTCGACGTCACCGATCAGCATCAGGATCGTGTTGGTCCCGATATCTATTGATGCGTACCTCATTTGGCAAATAAGAGAGCGGACCACTCAGCTTCTCGCCTGACACCCAGAGGCTTGAAACCACTCGCTTCATAATGCCCTATCACGTCTTCTTCATCTGCGGTCAGCACACCTGCCAGAAGCAGGATGCCTCCGTCCCGGCATTTGCCGTAAAGCTCTTCCTTCAGGTAGATGAGAGTGTTCCTGTTCAGATTTGCAGCCACTATGTCGAACTCGCCTTCCTCGACGGAAGAAACTTCACCCTTCACCACTCGAACCCTGTCTGCAATTCCGTTCCGTTCTATGTTCTCCCGTGAATTTTCAATCGACCATTCGTCATTGTCGACTGCAACACAGAGACCGGCCCCGAGTTTAACCGCCGCAACGGCGAGGACCCCCGTACCCGTTCCGACATCGAGTACCCTGTCACCAGGCTTAACCCGTTTTTCCAGCTCCTGTACCATCATCCTGGTCGTTTCATGATGACCGGTGCCGAAGGACATTTTGGGGTCGATCTCTATCACGATCCTTGCGTTCCCTGTGTAGTCTTTCCAGCTCGGCTTAATGACAATATTTTCGGTCACTTCCACCGGTACAATCGACTCTTCCCACTGTTTATTCCAATCCTGATTCCTGACCGTCGTAACGCCGACATCGAATCTTCCGATCTTCCCCTGCTCCTTCAGACTGCCGAGGAACCCGGCGACGTCTGTCTGGAAGGAAGGCTTCCACTTTTCCTCGGAAAAATAACACAGGAGTGATTCCCCTTCTTCAACAAAGCCTTCCGCCCCGACATCGCTGAGGAAACCGACAACGAGGTCGTTCACCTGTTTATCGGCAGAGACCTTAAGCTGATAATACCTCTCAGTCATTTGAATTGATGGGAACCTTCCTGTACAGTACCTGGAGCAGAACCTTTCCGACGGCCTCCAGGCTTGTTGGACTGCACTTGTCGGGAGTGTCTTCGAGGGTGTGCCAGTACTTGTAATTGAAATCGATGAGGTCGACTGCTTTTATGCCGACGTTCTCGAGAGGGATGTGATCATCGTAGATTGTGTCGCCGGTGCTGTCCACGAACTGCGGGACTCCCAACTCGGCCGCAGTATTCCAAATCATACTAACGACATCCGGCGCGTACTGGAGTGAATAGCCCTCCTTCTCTATTCTGAGGTTCTTCTGACCTATCATGTCCAGGTTAACAGCAAAGTCGGGCTGGTAGGAGAATGGTTTCGTCGCCGCCCAATACTTCGATCCGAGGCAATAGTAATCGAGTTCTCCCTCCTTACCGTAGTCTTCGCCATCCCACAGCATGATGTCTACGCCGATGGGCGGTGGCGATTGCTTGAAATCCCGCGCCATCTCCAGAAGGACGGCGACGCCACTGGCTCCGTCGTCAGCGCCGGGAATCGGCTTGTCAATGGCGCCTCCGGGCTGATGGTCGGCTCGGGGCCTGGAGTCCCAATGAGCTGACAGGAGAACGCGGGTTTTTGCCTTCATGTTGAAGCTGGCGATGACATTTGTCAAATGCAGGAGTACTCCGTCATATCCGGGTACATTGAAATTCTGAAGTTGAACCGTGTCGGCGTAGCGGCTGAATTCCTTCTGGAGGTAAAGAAGACATTCCTGGTGTGCGGCCGTGTTGGGCGCCCGCGGCCCGAAATCCACCTGCTTCACAAGGTAAGAGAATGCCGAGTCGGCGTTGAATTCAGGCACCGGTACCGTGGAATATTTCGGTGCCCGCTGTGCCATCTCCGCTTGCTGTGACGAGCGTTTGGAGCAGGAACTCAGTGCGAGCGCGGCTAACAGGAAAACAACCGTTTTTTTCATATGCAAGTTTAAAGGATGGGATGGGAATTTCCAAGGTAAATCGGGCTCCATGATGCGCTGTCGATTGCACGAAACGGATATTGGCCTGAACTTTCATATCGTAACGGCAGCGGATGCAGCATAAACTTCCGTTGCGCCCGCTCGCTTGAGCGCGCCCGCGCATTCCTTGATCGTCGCACCGGTCGTTATTACGTCGTCGATGAGGAGGATACGAGTGCCTTTCAAGTTCACTGCCAGCTGTTCTTCTACGGAAAATGCGCCCGCTATATTCTTCTTCCTTCCCTCCGCGTCGAACATCGTTTGCGATTGGGTTTGTCTGACCCGCCTCAGCAGGCCGGGTTCATGACTCAGCCGGAGTTCACCGGAGAGGCGCGCAGCTATCAACTCGCTCTGGTTATACCCGCGCTCTCTTCTTCTGGCCGGGTGAAGAGGAACGGGCGCAACGAAATCACATGTCGAAAGCTTCGGGTCGGCGACGATTTTCCCGGCGAGGAGAACGCCGAATCGCTCCGCAATCTTTACCGCGCCGCCGTACTTCAGAAGGTGAACGGCGGCACGAACCCTGGGGTCCTGCTCGAAGAGGAAGACCGCGTCTATTTTGTCCAGCGTTTCGTCGACCAGGAACTTGCGCTCAATTGCCTGGATGATCGTCTCCGTAGGTGATACGCGTTCGAAACTGTCCCAGCATTTCATGCAAATGTAGAATTCGCCGCGTTTCAAATCCCGCCAGCAGGTCATGCATGAAGGGGGATAAACGAAATTGACAAAGGCCTCGGCAATATTCACGAGGGTTTTCACTGGAATCAGCCCTTTTTCGACAACCGGTGGATTTCATCTCGGAGCTCGGCCGCCTTCTCGAAATCCAGATCCTTCGCGGCCTGATACATCTCCTTTGTCAGGCGGTCGATCAGTTCCTGCTTCTGAGCGTCGGTGAGGTACTTCTCCCTTTTCTCCCCGACACTCGCCTTCTGCGCCCGCCTGGCCTTCTCCTCGCTGTCTCCCCGGACATCTGCGATGGCGGTCGACGCCATTATCTCTTCGGTCGACTTGACGATTGACTTCGGCTTTATATTGTGCTTGACATTGAAATCGTTCTGGATCTTCCTCCTGCGCTCAGTCTCGCTCATCATCTTTTTCATGCTCCTGGTTATGTTATCGGCATACAGGATGACCTTACTTCCGACGTTGCGCGCCGCCCTGCCAGCCGTCTGGATCAGCGACTTCTCGGAACGCAGAAATCCCTCCTTGTCCGCATCCAGTATCGCAACAAGTGAAACCTCGGGAAGGTCGAGTCCCTCCCGAAGAAGATTCACGCCGACGAGGACGTCGAACTCGCCCAGACGAAGGTCCCGGAGAATCGAGACACGCTCAAGCGAGTCGATATCCGAATGGATATACTTGACCCGGACATTCAGTCCCTGAAGGTATTCCGTCAGGTCTTCCGCCATTCGTTTCGTCAAAGTAGTCACCAGTGTCCGTTCTTTCGCATCCACGCGACCCCGGATTTCATGAATCAGGTCGTCCATCTGGTTCTTCACCGGCCTCACCTCGACTTCCGGATCCACGATTCCGGTCGGCCGAATCACCTGTTCCACAATAACACCTTTGCTTTTCTCGAGCTCGTACTCGGCCGGAGTCGCGCTGACATATATTGCCTGATTTACCACAGATTCGAATTCTTCGAAAGTGAGCGGCCTGTTGTCAAGTGCGGACGGGAGCCGGAATCCGTATTCGACAAGCGTCATCTTGCGGGAACGGTCGCCATGATACATCGCCCTCAGCTGTGGAATGGTCTGATGCGATTCGTCGATGAACATCAGGAAGTCTTCGGGAAAATAGTCCAGGAGCACATACGGACGCTGGCCAGGCTCTCGATTCGTGATATGACGCGAATAGTTTTCGATGCCGTTGCAGTAGCCGACCTCGCGCATCATTTCGATGTCGAAACGCGTCCTCTGTTCCAGCCTTTGTGCCTCGAGGTACTTTCCCATCGCTCGCAGGTCGGACAGCCGCTCGCCGAGCTCTGCCTGGATTCCGACAATTGCCCTTTCAAGATTTTCCTCGCTCGTTACAAAATGCCGCGCCGGATAAATGAGTACTTCCTCCATCTCCATTCCGGGAGTGCCGGTCAACGGATCGAACGTCCGCAGGGCCTCGATTTCATCGCCGAAGAATTCGACCCTGACTGCCTCTTCGATCTCGTACGCGGGAAATATCTCGATGATGTCCCCGCGGGCACGGAAAGTTCCCCGGGTAAACTCGACGTCGTTCCTCGAGTAGAGGCTCTTGATCAGCATCTCCTGAAGGTGCCTTCGTCCCATCTTCTCCCCGCGGCGGAGGGGAACTACTTCGTGGCGGTAATCCATCGGCGAGCCGATACCGTATATGCACGACACCGACGCCACAACGAGCACGTCGTCCCTGCCGCTCAGAAGCGAGCTTGTCGCCCTCAAGCGGAGCCTGTCTATTTCATCGTTGATCGAAGAATCTTTCTCTATGTAAGTATCGGTTTGAGGAATGTAGGCTTCAGGCTGGTAGTAATCGTAGTAGGAAATGAAAAACTCCACTACGTTTTTCGGAAAGAGCTGCTTGAATTCACCGTACAACTGTGCGGCGAGAGTCTTGTTATGGGAGATTATCAGAGTCGGCTTGTTGATGTTCTGGATAATCTGGGCCATCGTGTATGTTTTGCCGCTGCCGGTGACACCGAGCAGGGTCTGGTGCTTGAGACCGGAATTGACGCCTTCCGTCAGCTCGCGAATTGCCGTCGGCTGATCACCTGAAGGCTTGTAATCGGATATGAGTTCGAATTTGTTATCCATAGCAAAGGAAATTTACACCTTCTGACGACGATTTCAACCTAACGCCGACTGCCGGCAGGCAGAGAACCGCGAGTGCTAGTTTCCCAGGACTATTGATTTGAATACGTAGCCGGCAACCTGCGGATTCTCTTTGAACCGCCTCATCGAGTAGGCGTACCATTGCTCCCCGAATGGGACATAAACCCGAAGTCTGTGCCCGTCCGAGACTATCTTGTCCCTGAGGTCCTTCCGGACTCCAAGCAGCATCTGGAATTCGAACATGGATTCATCCGGCTTCAGGCGCTCAATCGACTGGTAGGCGGCTTTTATAAGATAGTCGTCATGAGTCGCGATACCGACTTTGCACCCTCCTTCAAGGAGCATATCGAGAAGCCGGACGTAATTCCGCCTGATCTCGTCGCGGTCTTTGAAGGCGATCTCCTCCGGCTCGATGTAAATGCCCTTGCACAGTCTCACACTCGCCTTCATGTCGATCAGCTTCCGCACGTCGCTCTCGCTCCGCCTCATGTACGCTTGAATAACAACTCCGGTGTTGTCGTAACCCTCTGCACGGAATTTCTCGTAGATACCGAGCGTCGCGGTGGTAGTGCTTGAATCCTCCATGTCGATCCGGACGAAATTTCCGTAACTTTTTGCCAGATCCATTACCGGCTTGACATTTGAGAAGCAAAACTCCTTATCGATGTTCAGGCCGAATTGTGTCAGTTTTATCGAAAGGTTGGCGTTGAGCTTGTTCTCTTCGATAACCTTAAGGACCTCCTGTGCCGCCATCGATGATTTCTCTGCGGCTTTCCTGTCGCTCACGTTTTCGCCGAGGACATCGATGGTGGACATGATGTTGCCCGTGTTGAGGCTCCGGACGAGCCTGACTGCATCTTCAATGTGCTCACCGGCTATGTATCGCAGGGCGAACCTCTTCACTATCCCTTTTGGAAATACACGAAGGCTGGATACGATGATGTTGTTCAGTGGGTTCATTACCTCTCCGTTCACAATTGTGTTGTGCTTTTTCTCCCGGCGAAACCCGAATCAACAGGGTGCCAGAAGAGTATGTCGGCTTCACCTAGTTTGTAACAAAGGTAAACCTCTTCACCGGAATTTCTGATGCAGGGAAAATCGATCAGTCCTTCATCGAGACTCTTGACATGGACGCCATGGGAGGCAAAGCGCTCCAATTTAGATACCAGCTCCTCAAGCTCCGGGGGATAATGTTTCTGTCCGTTCGGCCCGGCCCCGCCGAAGTAAGTGTGATTGTAGATATCGTAACTCTTACCGTTGAGAATCTTTTTAAGCTCAACGAGCCGCGACAACTCGGGAAGAATTTGCTTTAGAAGTGACCGTGCTTCGTCAAGAGTGAAATACCGCGAAACCGAACTCATTGGCTTAATTTATCAGACGACACGTGGAGAATCAAACCAGCATCGGCCTTCGCGTTCTCTGCGTGCTCCGGGGTTAAATTCCCTGGGGGGTAAACGCAGAACTCCCAAAGGTGTATGTTAAAAGATCCCACAAACGCCAAGCACGCAAAGAAAGAAGGAATGTGCTGGAAGTCATATACCCTCCGCTCTTCGCGCCTTCTCTGCGTGCTCGTATGTTGGTTAAACTCGATTGGGAGTCACCGCTTCAGACCTCCCTCCCGAAATGGTGCTTTCAATTGAAGCGGCATGATTGCGACCGGGTTCAAACCGCTCATTCCTGTCCTCTCAAGCTGCCGGTTCAGAACGACAAGGTCTTTCGATTTGATCGAGCCCCAGTCATTCTTCGCCGACGAAAGCTCTGCACTGAGAGTCTTGAAGGCATCTCTCATCTGCACGGTCGGTTCCCTGTCCGCACTCATCACATCCGATTCCACACCGGAGAGTTCGCCGATGTTCAATCTGCGCCTGAACGATTCAAGCTTCTTCCCGAAAGAACGAAGGGCCGAGGCTGCCTCCTGGTCAATCTTATTACCTTTCAACAAACCGGATATCTGGGAATTCAATGTGTCAACTTCCTTTATGAGAGCATTTTCTTCGGCCATCGCATTCCAGATTCCCAGAGCGAGGGAAAGCTGGTCCCTAAGCGCCGTTCGGCTAACATGGACTCTCGGATCCATTCTGACCTTGAGCATCTGAGAGTAAGACTTTCCGTCGACCGTCAGTACAATCTTGTATTCCCCCGGCAGGACGAGCGGACCTTCCGGTTCCCTGACACTGTGCAGGTTCGCAACAGCCATGGAATAACCGTGGCCGGTAACCGGCGGCGGAGTATATCGCAGATTCCAGACAAACCTGTCCAGTCCGGGTTGAACCGGAAGTGGTTTGAAGATGGGCAGCCATGCGTTCATGAAATACGGTGGATGCGCATCGGGCTTCGGTCGGTAATCACTGGAGTATTGTCGCACCAGATTGCCGGACATGTCGAAAACCTGAAGAGTCACAGGTCCCACCGGCGGGCTCGCAAGGTAATAGTCGATGATAGCCCCTGCAGGCGGATTTGTGCCGTGTGGTATTTCCGGCGGCAAAGGTGTATCACTGTTGACACTTCGCCGGATTCTGATTGTTTCCTCCGGCTTAAACAGGTGGGCTTCCGATTTCAGCGTGCTCTCATCGATCTGTTCCAGCGGGGATAAATCGTCGAGCACCCAGAAGGCTCGTCCGTGCGTCGCGGCGACGAGATCGTGACCGTGAACCGCCAGGTCCCTGACCGACGACGTCGGCAGATTCAGCTGCAGCGACTGCCAGTGGTCACCGTCGTCGAAAGACACGTACACTCCGGTCTCCGTTCCTGCGAAGAGAAGTCCTTTCCGGGTGAGATCGCTCCGAACGACGCGTACAAACGAATGCGGCGCGATCCCGTCGCTGACGAGTGTCCAGTGTTTACCGAAATCACGTGTCCTGTAAATGTATGGAGTAAGATCGTCGAGTCTGTGGCGGTCAACGGCAGCATAGGCCTCGCCCGCTACGAACGGCGACGCTTCGATCATGCTTATTTTGCTCCACGGAGTTATCTCAGGCGGCGTCACGTCTTGCCAGTGGGCGCCTCCGTCCTTCGTCAGTTGGATTAATCCGTTGTCGGTCCCGACCCAGATTAAGCCTGCCTGGACGGGGGACGGCGCTATCGTGTAGACGACTCCCCATCCCTTGTGGGAAGTCTCCACCGAATTCAACTGCTGTGTGCCCCGGTAGTGGGTTTTGGAAATCGTGAGATCAGGGCTGATCGTCTGCCAGTGAAGACCTTGATCTCTCGTCATCAGTACGACCTGGGCTCCGTAGTAGAGCGTGTGCGGGTCGTGCGGGTCGAACACAATCGGAGAAGTCCATGTGAATCTGAGCTTTCTTTTCGTTGTCGGCGTGTAGAAGTTAGTGAGAACCGAAGGCGAGATGACCTGTGATTGACCTGTTATTCTGTCGAATCTGAATATGCCGCCATAAGTATCTCCTCCGAAGACGATGTTCGGATTCAGCGGATCGGGAGCAATGTAACCGCTCTCACCCGCCCCCACCGAATACCAGTTTCTGAATGTGATCGAGCCGTAATCGCTCCGGCTCGCAATTGAAACTGTCCCCGCATCCTGCTGCGCACCGTAAATCCTGTAGGGGAATTCATTGTCGGTCGAGACGTGGTAGAATTGTCCCGTCGGCTGGTTGTACCAGCTGCTCCATGTGTTTCCGTCGTCAAGACTCAAGGTGGTTCCCTGGTCGCTGGCGACAATCATTCGGTGAGCGTCCTTCGGGTCGATCCAAAGGTAATGATAGTCATCGCCGCCGGGAGAGCCTTTTATCGCGACGAAAGTCTTCCCGCCGTCAGTCGAGCGCAAAACCGATCTGTTCGGCACATAGACTGTGTTTTCATTGTCCGGGTCGACAAATACGCGGCCAAAATACCACATTCTGGTTACAACACCCGGCTCGTCGCTGGTCATCGACCAGGATTGTCCGCCGTCGTTCGAGCGGTAAAGACCGGACCCGGACTTAAGATCCTGCACCAACGCGTATACGACCCGTCCCTCGGAGCCGTTCGCTACCGAAATACCGATTCGTCCAAAAGGTCCGGCAGGAAGTCCCTTCAACCCGACTTCTGTCCAGGTCTCACCTTCGTCGGTAGACTTGTAAAGCCCGCTTCCGTTCCCCTCATCCGGTGGGTACTGGCTCCACGGAGTTCTTCGAGCCTGCCACATAGAGGCGTAAACTACGGACGGGTCGGTCGGATCCCATGCCAGATCGATCGCTCCCACATCGGGGTTCTTATAGAGGACTTTCTCCCATGTCTGACCTCCGTCGGTCGTCCGGAAAACGCCCCGTTCGGTGTTCGGGCCGTAGGCATGGCCCAGCGCTGCGACGAGCACGAGGTCCGGGTTCTTTGGGTCGACCAGGATTTTACCGATATGCCTGCTGTCTTCCAAACCTATATGCTTCCATGTTTCTCCTCCGTCCGTCGACTTGTAGACCCCGTCTCCGTGTGCCATGTCGGAGCGCATGTCCGCTTCGCCTGTACCGGCATAAAGTATATTCGGATTGGAAGGGGCGATAGCCAGGGCGCCGATTGAGGCACTGGCGAGTCCATCAGACATCGACTCCCATGTCAGTCCGGCGTTGTTTGTTTTCCAGACTCCGCCGTCCACGGAACCGAAATAGAAGACTCTGCAGTTGCCGGGGATGCCCGTCGCTGCAAGTGCGCGCCCTGCCCTGAAAGGACCGACGAGGCGCCAGCGCATGCCCACGTGAGTTGGCAAATCGACCGGCTGTGCTGCGCCAACTGGGCTCGCCATGGCCACAATTACAACAGCGACAAGAGCGGAGAGTAATGTAGTGATATTTAATAAGCCCCGAAAGTAACCCACGACTGTGCTGAGGGAAGAAGTATGCGGCTTTTTTTCCACGGCTGTTAGCCTTTCTATCTTGTGCTTCGCTTAGTTCGTTAAACTACGGCGCACTGGCAAAATGAATACAATTTGCCGGTTCGTCCATATTGTACATCGATGAAACTGGAAACGTCCGAAAAACTATGGATCAAACGTTCGAATGTACCTTGCAATAGGATAGGAGAATGCTGGAGTCTCCGGCGGGTCCTTTCGCGTCGGTCGTGAGAGAGCTAACTGCAAATAATACAACATTTGGGTAACGCTTGAAAAGTCGACTCAATTCCATCTCCTCAATAGCCAGGGGCCGGATACCAAAAAACAGGACGATGAAAACTAGAAAACCAGCCGGGAAAATGCAATCACAATCCCCCAAAAAGGCGACGGTCGAAGTCTCCCGCAGTCCGGGTTTCAGTCGGTATCCAGAGCTGTTCTGACTAATCGAAGGACTTCATCGAGTTGATAAGGTTTCGGAAGAAGGGCAGTGACACCGAACCTGATTGCCCTTTCCTTTTCTTCATCTTCGACATAACCGCTTGCGAGGATGACTTTTGCCGCGGGATTAAGTTTCTTGATCGTTTCAAGGAGCTCGACGCCGCTCATGTTTGGAAGACCTATGTCGGACAAGACGATGCTGATTTCATCGTGGGTCGAAAAAACGGCTAGGCCTGTCTGGCCGTCGTCTGCAGCAAGGACGTTATAACCTTTCCCCTTCAACACCTGTGTGAGGAATTCCCTGAGAGCCAATTCATCCTCCACCACGAGAATTGTCTCCGTTCCACCGTCGACGTCAGCCTTAACCGGATGGTGATCCACTATTGTCCCCTCCTCGCGTCCTTTTCGTGGGATGTACACCTCGAAGGTAGTCCCGACGCCGGGTGTGCTCAGCACGCTTAGGAACCCTTCATGCCCTTCGACGATCCCGTAGACGGTGGAAAGCCCGAGCCCAGTCCCTTTCCCGCGTCTCTTTGTCGTGAAGAATGGCTCGAAGATCCGGGCTTTTGTCGCCTCATCCATCCCGATTCCGGTATCAGAGATGCTTATTACGACGTATTCATCGCTATCGACTGCGGGAAACTTATCCTTTAGCTGATGCTTCCTGGCAGAATTTACGGTGATCTTCAAGCTTCCACCGGACGGACGACCATCGCTCCTGTCCACCATCGCATCCCTTGCATTGATGCACAGATTAAGTATTGCCTGGTGGATTTCAGAAGCGTCTCCTGTCGCGATCAGCCGCTCTTCCCTCGATTCAAGGGTAATTGAAATTGATTTCGGGAAGGTCTGTTCTATCAGTTTCATGGTATCGCTTACAATGAGATTAACATCAAAGGATTTGAAGGTCCGTTCCTCTTTGCGAGCGAACGTAAGGAGCTGGCGAACGAGATCGACTCCACGCTCAGCAGCGGTCTGAATTGATTCAATTTCCTTGACAGTATCCGCATCTTCCCCGACCGATTTTCTGACGAGACTGGCATATCCCACTATTATGCCGAGGATATTGTTGAAATCATGCGCTATTCCCCCGGCAAGAGTCCCAATGCTTTCCATCTTTTGGGATTGCCGAAGTTGTTCCTCAAGCATCTTCTGTGCGGTGACATCACGGGCAATCCCGAGCATCCCGGTCAGCTTTCCGTCGCGCATCTGCATTGTAATACTGAGCTCAAGCGTGAGGATATCTCCGGACTTCGTGGCGATCCTGTACTCTTTGAAATCGGATGCTTCACCATTCAGGAGTCTTTTGAATGCAACCGCGGCCCCCTTTCGGTCCTCAGGAGGGAGAAGATCGGTGAAACTCTTTCCAACCCACTGCTCGCGCCGCCATCCGGTAATCGTTTCGAAAGCTGGATTGAGACTTTGAATTATGCCGCTTGCCGAGAGGCTGAAGATAGCATCCCTGGCTCCGTCCACAAGGCTGCGATATCGGTCTTCCGACCTTTTGAGGGCATCCTCTGCCTTTTTGCGCTCGGTTATGTCCTCAATGATGCTGATCGTATAAATCAGTTTTCCATCGCTATCGCGAACGGCGGACACTATCCGATGTGCCCATACGACCCTTCCGTCTTTCCGCAGATAGCGCTTTTCGTAACTGATGGAATCCTTCGCACCCGACCTCAAGAGATCCAACAAATCCATTCCAATCTGGCGGTCGTCCGGATGGCTGATCGCATTAAATTGCATGCGCGACAGTTCAGATTCAGTGTAACCCAGAATATTCAATGCGGCAGGATTGCACCAAAGGAAGTCGGCCTCAGGCCCGAAGCTGATTATGCCGACCGGAGAATACTCGTAGATATGCCTGAATTTTTCCTCGCTCTGGCGGAGGGCAATTTCCGCGCTCTTGGTGGCAGTGCTATCGCGGATCATCGCAAGCACCGACAGCTCTTTTCCGATTTTCATCGGTGACAGCATTATGTCCGCGGGAAACTCAGTCCCGTCCTTCCTCAACCCATATAGATCCTTCCCTGAAGCGAGGGAGCGCCTGTGAGGTTCAACATTGAAGTCAGACACAAGCTTATCGTGAATATTTCGGAACCGCTGAGGGACCAGAATGCCTAGAGGTTTTCCGAGGAGTTCTTTCTTTCGGTATCCGAAGACCCTCTCTGACTCGACGTTGGCAAACGTAATGTTTCCTCTCGAATTGCAGATGATCACCGCGTCAGGAGCACTCTCCAGAAGGCCGCGAAACCTCGCCTCGCTTGCCTTAAGCTCTTCGAGCGCGCGCTTCCTGGTGACTTCGAGACGTTTAAGTTTCTTTCTTTCTTCCCCCTCTCTGATTGCGCGGTTGACGGCAGGCACGAGCCGGTTCAAGTTGGTCTTCAGTATATAATCGGTAGCTCCTTCGTGGAGGCTCTGAATAGCGGCGTCTTCGCCGATGTGGCCCGAGATGAAAATGAACGGAGTGCCGGGAGTTTTTTCCTGGACAATAGCAAGTGCCTCCTTCCCACTGAACGAGGGGATCTTGAAGTCGGACATGATAAGGTCGTAATTCCCGCTACGGATTGCCCGCTGGAACTCGCTGCGGGATTTGACAAGTGTGGAGGTGTGCCGGATTCCGGCTTCCAGCAAAATATGTTCAATTAATTCCGCATCGTTGGGGTCATCCTCCAGATGCAGAAAGCGATACGACCGCTGCGCTGTTTCAACCATGCTTTTGTCTCCCGAGATATTCCGGTGTAACTGGATTAGCTGCCTGGCGGCGGTTCGTTGATGAGCGCCCAGAAAATACCCAGCTCTTTGACGGCGTTCATAAATTCTTCAAATTCCACGGGCTTGACTACGTAAGCGTTTACCCCCAGATCGTAGCTCCGCATGAGGTCCGATTCCTGCCGGGAAGACGTGAGGATCACTACAGGGACCTTCCTCAGCTCTTCCGATCCTCTGATCTGTCTCAACACTTCCAAACCATCCACCTTCGGCATTTTCAAGTCGAGCAGAACAACCGCCGGATTCTCGGGCCCTCGCTTTCCGTATTCACCCCGCCTGAAGAGGAATTCCAGTGCCTCGGCACCATCACTCACTACCACCACCTCGTTTGCCAGCCGGCTCTCTCTCAAAGCCATGAGGGTCAACTCAACATCCCTTTTGTCATCTTCCGCAAGGAGTATCTGTCTCAATCCGCTCATCAGGTTTCCTCGCCGACGGCCACCGGAAGAGAGAAGTAAAAGGCGGCTCCCTTCCCCACTTCCCCCTCTGCCCACACTCTCCCGCCGTGTCGCAATATAATCCGCCTGACGTTTGCCAGGCCGATTCCGATGCCTTCAAACTGATCCTGGCCGTGAAGTCGCTGAAACACACCAAAGAGCCTGTCCTTGTAGTTCATGTCGAACCCCACTCCATTGTCCTTAACCATGAAAATATCCTCATTCTTCTTCCTCGAATGCCTTATCGCAATCTCGGGAAGCTCTCTGCCTCGTGAGTACTTGACTGCATTTGAAATGAGGTTCATGAACACCAGCCGAAGCAGGTTAGGATCAGCCTCCACCGCCGGAAGCCGCCCGATGTCCCATTTGACTTTTTGCTCCCCGCCCGGAGGTGAAAGTTCCGAGATCACGCGGCTCACCAACGAGTCGACATCCGTTCTGTGCTTTGTCAATTCGGTCCTCCCCATTCGCGAGAAGTCAAGGAGACTATCTATCAGCGTTCCCATTTCCGCTGTCGATGAAGAGACCACTTCGAGATATCTCTTACTCTCATTATCAAGCGTGGTGGCGTGCCGCTGAAGCAGCTTTACAAAGCCATTTATGTGTCTAAGAGGGGCCCTGAGATCATGAGACACCGAATATGAAAACGATTCAAGTTCCCTGTTGGCCTCCTCCAGCTGAGAGGTCCGTTCCTTAACCAGCCCTTCCAGATGTTCGCGGTAGATCTTCAGCTCTTCGAGCATTTTCTTTTCTTCGGTGATATCTACCGAAAGGATGAACACTCCTTCGGGGACAGGATCGATGTTCAGATTGAACCAGGCCTCCCCACCACCATCATACATAAACAGATTCTGTATCCTTTGCGGGACGCGTTTCTCCATACAGTTTTTGAGAATGTCGAACATTTCAGTCTTGTCGATTCCCGGATAAACCTCCATCATGGTCCGGCCGATGAGCTCTTCTTTCCTCTTTCTGCCATGGATCGCAGCAACATCATTCAAATAGACATACCGCCACTCAAAGTCTATTATTTGGCAGCCCTCCAGCAAGTGATCCAGAGTTTCTTTGTACCTTCCTTGTGCGTCACGCAATTCCTTTTCCGTTTTTTTCAAGCGTGTCATGTCGCGGGCGATTTTCGAAACCCCGATTATCTTTCCGTCCGGATCCTTGACGGGAGATATTGTCACGGAGACTTGAATCTGCCCCCCGTCTTTTGTTACCCTGACCGTCTCATAGTGCTCGATATGTTCCCCGCTTCCGATGCGGCGCAGGATTGCAGCTTCTTCTTCCACCCTTTCGGGAGGAAATAGCATGAGAATTGATCTGCCGACCGCTTCTTCGGCAGAATAGCCGAAAATTCTTTCTGCGCCGTGGTTCCAGCTTTGAATTATGCCATCAAGGGATTTGCCTATGATGGCATCTTCAGACGACTCCACGATTGCAGCATAGTAGTCGACGAGTTCGTCGTGACGATAAGGTAAGTGAACCAACCGCTTATGCTCCGGCCTTAAGGCTCGTTGCGTTTCACAGCATTATTTTGCGACACGTATAGCTCCGTCAGCTACAGGCGTCCAGGACGGCAACCAGCATTTCAACTATATCGTACCACTACTTGATTAGACCTAAACTGTCATCGGGCCCTCCCCTATTGACTCCGGGGTACTGTCCGAAGTCGAAGGCCCAGTACTAGGCCGCTAAGATTTACAACCGGAAAAGCAGCGTAATAGTTTCACGTCAGTGTTGAATTTGTAAACACAAGAGCGACGTCCGCCAGTCGCGATAACGCTCAGGTTTACAAGATGTTACCAACCACTGGAAATGAGGAAGAGGGAGGTTTTGAAGCGAATTCGTATGATGGTGAGCGTATCTTGACTGAAGTGCTTCCAATCATTCGATTGAACAAACTCAGGCCAAGGCTGGCCAAAGCTTATACACCCGAACTTCGCCTGCGCGTGATAGCGTTAACCGCTTCGATATCAGAGCGTTACCATAACACCCTTAATTCCATTTCAACTATTGTACCTAACCTTTCAAGTTCGATACAGGTCATGATTCGGGAGATAGAGCCGCCTTATTCTCTCCAGGCTACGATTTGGAACCCGCTCGTTCCGGGAAATGCGGGAGGGGACGAGGAATAGAACCGGTCGTCGTACCGATAATTCTTCTGAAATCCGGTCTGTATACTGCTGGTTCCTTCAAAACT
>JBJKPN010000133.1:0-8906 GCA_046706365.1 Candidatus Kryptoniota bacterium
TATACCCGAGAAGGCGAAACGAGAGAGCATAAATTCCCGCAGAAACGTTCCTGATCTCAAAATTCCCGTCCATATCGGTAGTGGCACCGTAATAGGTACCTTTGATAAGAACGTTCACTCCGACGAGAGCTTCCTTGGTGGACACATCGATGACTTTGCCGTGTATTCCTCCGCGTTGTTGGGCATATGCGGAAGGAATTGAAAGCGGAGAAAAGTAGATCCCAAGAAGGAACAAGAGGAAAACAGTCAGGTATCTCGACAGAGGCAGTTCACTGCGATTAATTCTGCCGATCGTCAATTCCCGCCTTTTAATCGGAATTCGGTAATTGCATTTCATCATCAGAACGCTCCGAAATCCTTGAACACTTTTGAAATCAACTGCGACGCTCTGTCGTTGGCGGAAGGGGGCGTGTCGTTTCCGTTGAACCTGTAAAGCGGGACCCCCAGGAGGAACACCGACTTGTCGCCGCTCAGGAGGCCGAGCACAGGCGGAGGGTTATCCGGGCCGTAAGAGCCGAAGGGCTCAATCCGATATATCACTGTCGCGTCGAGACTGGGGTAAACGCCGCGGAGATTCCACACCGATTTCCCGCCATCTGTCGGGTTCGAAGCAGAACCGTCCCTTACCAGCACCGGGTATTCCGTTGAGTCGGTCGGGATGACGGATGCACCCGAGAAGACGAATCCGGTGGAGGTAACAGGCCGGCTGGCCGACGAGGAACCGCGAATTATACTCGCCATTACGCTGTCGACGGATCCCGTGAAGTCGCGCAGCTCCTGGTTGAGCGCTCCCTGATCAGCGGTCGTGTCGATTGCGTAATAGCTGAACAATATCTTCCCGCCCGAGCTTCTGTAGCCGCCGATTGCGGTCTGGGCTATGTCGAAATTCTTGTAGTCGGCAGAATACCAGAACACGTACTTGTAAAGCTTGAGCGTCTCCTGGAACGACGGGACGACACATGGCTGCACCAGGTTGCCTTTCTTAGGACTCGTGGGGACCATGCCGCTCCTTATATCCCAAACGTCGTACTTTCCCTTCAGTAAACCGCCGTCGATGTTGTCGAATATGTTTTCGTAGAATTGGAGCGATTGATCCTGTGAGCCGTAATCGTTGACTATGAGTATGTCGCCTTTCGGCTTCTTAACGTACCAGGTGTGAGTCGTATCGGGCATTCGTATCGCGGGGCTGTAAGCGTCGGCTACGTCCTTTGCCTTCACATAGAACACGTTGTTGCCGTTGAGCTTAAGGTTCGGCAGTGTCACCTTCATGGCCGAGTATGCCATGGCGGGGTACGTGTTCGCGTAAATGTCACATGAGACGGTGGAGGTATCGGTTTGGGCTTCGGAAACCCTTCCTTCAATCGTGACGAACCGCGCCGCGGCAGGAAGGTCGACCCAGCTTGAAGGAGACAGGGTATCGTTGAGCGCTATGTAATAGTCGGTGATTGTATTGTCACCGTCGATATCCGAACCCTGCCAGCCGAAGGATGCAACCGTGAAAGTCGTGTCGGGAATATCGCTTCTGGTGGAGAACTGTCCGCTGTTCATAACGAAGATCACCTGCGGCGGCGTGTTCGCAATGGGGTATTTTATAGAGGCCGGATCGGGATCGACCGCGTCGCCGAGAGCCGGGAAGGGCTCTCCCCGGTCCCACAGCCCGTTGCTGTTCAGATCCGTGAACGCAACTTTATCTCCCTCATTGAGTTGACCCTTGAAGCTGTTGTCGATTGCGGCGACAAGAAACGTGTAAGATGTGTCCTTGCTGAACAGCGGAAGAGCGAAGACGCTGTCATTCTTCTCGGTAAACGTCCAGGTCTTTCTGTCAAACGTAATGATGTATCCTGTAACGATTCCGTCGGCATCGTTTGCCCACCAGTGCACTTCGAGGCGGCTCGACTGCGGATTGAAATTCCCTGATTGTGTCGAATCCCTGAATGGGTACGAGGCAACGAACGTCTTCGGCGGAAGATTTCCCGCGGCGGTCGAAGATAGGTGTTTCGTGCACCCGGACAGGGAGATGAAAAAGAAAGTCCAGGCGAAGACGGCACACAACGCACGATAACCGCGGCTCATTCCAAGAGTGAGTCGAAGTCTTGTCGGTTCATTCATCAAGCAAATACTCTTTCACTTTCTCAGCTTGCTTAGTATTCAAACCACAGCTCAGGACAAATTCTTCATAACCCGCAGGCAATCCGACGGTAAGACCAACTGTTCTCCCCGACGTCGCCCTCAGAATTAACTGCGACTCACCTTTAAGTGAGCCGCAGTTAACGTTCACGATTTTACTTCAGCAGCAGCATCTTCTTTACCGCGTTGTAACTTCCCGTGCTGAGGCGGTAGAAGTAAACTCCGCTGGCAAGTCTCGACGCATTAAAAGTGACGCTGTAGGTTCCGGCAACCTGCTGCTGGTTGACAAGCGTCTCGACTTCCTGGCCGAGGACGTTGTATACCTTGAGCGTTACGACTCCGGCCTTCGGGACGGAATACCTCAAAGTCGTCGAGGGGTTGAACGGATTCGGGAAATTCTGCTCGAGGGCAAATTTCGCCGGAATCCCGGTCGGCTCGCGCTTGATACCGGTCATCGTTCCGAAATCGGCATTCGTACGCGGTTCGAGCTTGTAGGCCCCGTTGGCGTATTTCAGGATTCCGGTCAGACTCTGGAATGTCGCGCCCTTTGGAATAATCTGGAACCCGTACGCCGTGTCGTGCGGATCCGGGCTGTACATGTTGCTTCCGTCGTCATCGACGCGGCAGCCGCCCGAGCCGTCGTCCACGATATATTCCCTGAAGCTGCCGTTTGCACTCGTGATGCTGTAGCTGGGATCCGGGTCGACATCAGTCACTTCGACGCTGTCGAACCTGACGAGCACGCTTTCCCACTGCTCGGCAACCAGATCGCCGCTCGGCTTGCCGCCGACGTCTCCAGTCTTCACGGCAACGGGCGCGTAAGGCTGTTTGCCGCTTTGAATGACATTTACCGAATCGACATTCAGCTCGGTCATCCCTGAGTATTCCGTCACGGACCCGTAAACGGTCACGCTGTCGCCGCGATGGACTTTATATGCCCTCGAGCCGTACAGCATGATGCCGCTGTAAGCCTTTGCCGCATCCTGGATGTACGTGACCGACGTCTTGGTAGACTGGTTCCTGTGATCGATCTCGCGGGGATAATCGCTGGTGTCGCCCTGTACTATTCCGTTCACGGCGATTTTAAGATCTATCACGCCGCTCGCCCCGTCTGTGAAAGGCGTATACTGAATATCCTTGATCGTGTAGCCGCTGCCTCTCACGTAGTAGAAATAATCCGACGTCGAAGTGTCGGGAGAGATGGACTGAGAACGGGAAGTATCCTGCCAGGCCGAGAAGAAATACTTGACAAATGCCCCGTCGGACTGAGCCGGTATTGTGCCCACAAAGGTATTTGAAGTATCCGGCGTCATCTTCAGTCGAACGTACGCTCCGTTGTTCACCGAGTAGTATACCGCGGCGGAATCCACCTTGACGCTCGTGTCAGGGTTTATCGACACCGCCGTAATCCTAACGATGACGCTCTGGCTCGGAAGCGGGAACGCGGTAGACCGTCTCGAAATAAAACCTGTAGCGGTTATGCTCGGTGTGTAGGCTTTGATCTTCATGTCGCCGGGATAGAGCGGCGTGATTCTGTAGCCCGTCGTCGCGTAAGCTGTCAGTATGCCTCTGATGTAGTCGAGCTTGGAACCGACTGCGGGCGGTGTGTAAGTCGTGTCGGCACCGTAGCTTCTGCTCGTGAAATATTTCGAACCGTCATAGACATCCAGAAGATTTCCGTACGAATCCTGGACGACGACATCCCACGCTTTTCCAACAGACGACGTGAATGTGCTGATGCTCTTCACCGTGAGATTTCGGATAATCACGTAAGAGTTCCTGTACTTCATGCCCGGATTGAATTTCATCGTGCCGTTCGAGGAGAGATCTCCCTTCACGAGGTCGCTTAGTTTGACTTCCCTCGGAGCGGGTCTGGGACCAATGTTCACGATTTCAAGTGTCTGATTTGCGATTGGCACCATCTCAAAATTACCCAAGATGCTCGAGGCGGAATACTTGGTCAATGTGCCCGTCAGTTTGATCACATACCCCGTGTCCGCCGAGCTTATGCCGATGCTGCTTGCGGTGGTCGAGTTTCCGAAAATGTTCATTCCGCCCCATTCAGCGCTGTCGGCGCTCTGGATATAAAAGTTCGTGTTGCCTGCGCTGATACCTATGAGCGCAGGGTCCGCTATCACGACTCCTGTTACGGTGATCGTGTCTTTCAGATAAGGGGAATCGGTCAAGCTTGCTCTCCCGCTGACGCCGAGTGAGTCGGCTATTTTCAGCGAGTCCGGCGGGATGTAGTTGACCTGATAGAGAGACAGGGTATCCCACTTCGCCACATTCTTTCCACCGCCGTCATTGAGCGCGGCCGCCTGAGGGGTCTGGGCAAATGCGAAACCCGCAGTCAAAAGCACGACTAGTAAAGCTTTCTTCATTCGAGCCTCCTGTTTGATGTTGGTCCTCGGCGTATTTCGGTCGCCTGTTGGCCGGCCGATGTCTGCCGATCGCCTAATGTTATTTTATAACCAGAAACTTCCCGCGCTTTATTGCACCGGTGTTCAAGTCTTTCACTGTAAAAAGGTAAAGGCCTGTCGCAATCGCCTGGTCGGCGTCCGTTATCAAATTCCAGGCGTGCAGCCCTCCCGGAAGTTTCTGGGTGTTATCCGATGCGTAATGCTGAAACCATTGAATATCCGAACCGGTGTACGTCGAGGCGTCATGCTCCAGCGTCGCCACGATGTCGCCCGCAACAGTGTAAATTCGTATCTCACATCTGGCCGGCAGATTATAAAAGTATATCTTCTTCTCCCGCGCGCTGGTGCCGTCCCAGATCGCTTTCGTGTAGTATGGATTCGGAAAAACCCCGACGGCCGCAGTGTCTTTGACATCCGCTGCAGGCCCCGGAAAAACCTTTCCGAGTGCGCGGACAGACGGCTGACTTGGCATCCCAAGGGCCGGGTTTCCTTTGTCGTATGCCTCTACTCCGAAAACATATTGCCATCCGTTCAACAGGTACGGGACCTTGTAGCTGTAGACGTACGAGTGTGAATCACCGGGAAAGATCTTCGGCGGATCTATCCTGGCCGGCAGCCCGGCATCCAGACCGACAGAATCGATGATGTCAAAATCTGCTATCTCCTCATATGGGTCGAGGACTCCCTGGAAATCGAAGCCGGGCTTCGACATGAAGAGTCTGTAACCCTCGAAATTCTTCCTGTTCAAAAGAGGATCGACTACATTTTCAGGCGCATCGTCCCAGTAAATGGTCGCCTCACCGTTGCCCGGCTCCACGTGCACGTGAGGGGGTGGGAGTATGTTCGGAAAGATGTACCTGGTTATCTTTCCGTTTCCGTCAAGGTCTTCACCGGGATCGAGAATCCCGTTGCCGTTCTTGTCTTCGCCGTTGTATGTGCGCTGCGCCCATGTGGCGTTGTCGCACAGAGTCTTTCTCGAGGCCTCGACGTTGTTCTGGTAGTCTGTAGGGTTGCCGGTATCGAATTTCGGGGCACATACCATCGCGAATACGACCGTTACCGTGGAATCGGGTGCAAGCGTAAACGGTCCGACGGATAGTAATGAATAGCGGTTTCCTGCAGCACCCAGGTAGCTCGGATTGTTCCGGTCATTATAATATTCAGGCGGAATCGAGGTCTCCATCTTCTCGAATCGAAGCGCGTCGGTGGACGGCGATAGGAGGTTCGCATCGCCGGTGCCGAGGTGGTACTGCCAGGCTGAGAAGTGGGTTCGGCTGTTCAGCGAATCAAGGAGGGCCGGTCTGGAGTCGACAACGGAATTCAAAGGGTCGACGCCGAGAAGTTTCAGTGAGACGTAGTTGTCGGTCGGTCCGTCACTGGCGGCATGCTGAGCATCGAATGCATAAACCAGTCTCAGCGAATCGACGTATCCCAATCCGGTTCCGCTGTAGAACGCCGTCCCCTCGGTGGGGAGTCTGAAATTGGTATTCCTCACGACGAAATCGTTAACGAAACCGACGAACATCGAATCTATCTGAGTCGTACCCGTATTCTTGACGGCAAAGCTCAGGATGACGAAGAAATTCGCGCTCGGATATTCCCAAGCATAGGTTTCCTGGTGAACCGAAACGTTGAGCGGGACGTGACCTACAAGCTCCTGGCCAGTGCCGGGGTCGACGGAATTCGAGTCTGTGTAATCGGCAACGAAGTCCTGATGGCTGATTGCATTGGGAGAATAGTATCGCGATTCCAGCAGCGAGCTCCGTTCCGTCAGTCCGCTGTCTATCGGCTGTGTGAACTCGGAGGGGTTGCTGTAATAGTCCGTAGTCACTGTGCTGACGAACGGTCCCTGCCCGTTCTTGTATCCTCCGACCCACAGGCCGCCGCTGAAGAGGTGTTCTATTCTGGATCTGACCGGTGTGATCGGGTATTCGCATGAGGGCTGGGTCGGCCAGAAGGACTGACTGAAGGTATTACCTACCCGCCCGAAACTCGTTATGGTGAGCCCGATATTCCCGATGTTCGTCGATTTGTTGTCTGTCACCTGACCTTGCGCTACGGAAGTGACAACTGCAACGATTGTTGCAACCCTGAGGAAATTGCGCACGACACGCCCTTCTTCCCTAATTGCCTAAGTGCTTCGAGTATAACTAACGCAAAAAAAATTGTCAAGGAAACTTGTGTTAAAAGATTGTTGTTAATTCTGAGACTGCAAGCTATCGGCAGCTTCGCTCAACAAATGGAGAAAGAATGAAAACAGTCGGAATAGTGGTTTCCGTTCTAGTGGTAGAACTAATACTTCTGGTAGTCTTTGTTTATTCAGGCATTTACAACGTTTCAACGATGTCCCCCGACCCGGGTTTCCTGCACTGGGTGTTCAGCAGGACCAGCGACAATTCCGCTCAACATCACTCTGAAGGAATAGCAGTCCCTTCCCTGACCGACAGCGCAATGATCGTTGAGGGTTTTCATCATTACAATGAGATGTGCGTAACCTGTCACGGTGCCCCCGGTGTCCAGCGCTCCGACATAGGACGAGGTCTTTACCCGCATCCGCCGAACCTCGTCCACTCCGCCAGGGAAATGGGTGCGAACCGGCTATTCTGGGTCGCAAAAAACGGCATCAAGAGTACCGGCATGCCGGGATTCGGCCGTACCCACTCCGACCAGAAAATCTGGGCCATCGTAGCTTTTCTCGAAAAAATGAAGACCATGACTCCCGAACAATATGCAGCGATGCGTGCGGCGGAAACCGACCAGGCCACGACCGGGAGTTCCAACAAGGAAATCAAGAGCAGCAAACATCACAAGATGTAGAACACTTGTTTTGTTCTCCTGCCGAAGAGGCCAGGTGGGCGGCGTTAGAGGAGGCGCCGCCCGCCCAGGAGGACGCTCCAACCACCCGCTTCCTTTATAGATCCACCCCCCATTCCGGAATTCCACCCAGGAAACAAGAGGCACGCCAGGGGATTGACACTCTAAGCCGGCGGTGATTATATTCGACCATGATCGAGTAATTCGGATACGTGGATTAGGGTTATCTCTCAATAACAAATCAGGAGGCGCAAATGAAACGTGCTGTTATTATTTCGGCATTGATGCTCTTCTTCGCCGGCCAGAGTCGCGCGCAGTTTGAACGCGGCCGCAGCGAAGTCTCTTTCCTGGGGAGCATGGGGTCATACACCTACAAGCAGTCAACCAGCGGGGTGTACTCCTCCTTCTCGCAATCTGTCCAGTACCTGTCGTTCTCAACCACATATGGGTATTACGTCGCAGACGGATTCTCAATCGAGCCGGATGTAACCATGACATTTATGAAACGGGTAGAGCCGGGGTTCCAGCTCATTGCGAATGTCTCATATACACAACGGTTGCCGAATTCAATCATGGCCCTGTTCGGGAGAATAGGATACGGGCTGGCAAACAGTGAGGAATTCCCGATGTACCCCGGTGCGGTTGGAAACGTAACCAACGGCTTGAAAGTGGGGGTCTTTAATGCCGGCGTCGGGACGAAGATCCTGGTGAGCAAGTGCGCGCTCGTGAGACTGGAGCTCAATTACAGATCGCAAAGCTGGAGCAACGTCAGGTATTACCCGGGAGACAATACCATCTCGAACATAGGGCTGCTGACCGGTTTGTCGCTTCTCTTTTAAGCAACCTAAAAACAACGGCGCGGCGTCCTTCGAGCTTCTGAACTAAGACTGCCCGGGGCAGGCTTGAACTACCCGGGCACGGAAATGGGAACCGAGATGAAAAATCGTGCCCGCCGGCATATTGAGATTTGTCCCGGGAGTCCCTAATATTCTTAAAGGTCGCGGGATAGAATAGCACATGACAACAGGTTACGGATTAGAACGGAAGCTTCTTGCCCTTCTCACAATCGCATTGCTGATTACGGGGGCATCGTGCATTTCATCATGCAACATCACCAATCCGCCGGCGTACGACAACACACATGCTCATAAACCGGTGCTCAGCCAGTGGGCAATGCACGGGATAACCCCGGGTCAATCGGTCACCGGCACCTTCACGGTATCGATCGACTCTCTTCCTCCCTCACTTAAGTTGTCGGACGTACGACTAACCGTGTCGACGAAATACCAGGGAATTGCATCGTCTTCCCCGTACAGGTTCACTGTGAACTCCAGCCAGCTTCCCGAAGGGCTCGATACGCTGATGTTCTACTTAGAACTTGCACCCGACTCTTCACTCGGCCTGCTGAATGTGCTCAGCAACGCGGGCTTCATACTTAGCGTCCCTCTCTTTGTGGACAACAAGCCTCCATCGAAGGCCCAAAACGTAAGATGTACCTGGACCGTACATCCGGTCCTGACATGGAACGCGAACCAGGATTCCAAC
>JBJKPN010000134.1:0-18924 GCA_046706365.1 Candidatus Kryptoniota bacterium
AAGCGGCAAATAGAGGTGCGGCCAACTCGACTTGGCCAAAAGCTGTCGCCCCTAGTCCAACGACACCCGTTGCGACTCCCGACCAGAAATACACAGTGGTTGCAGCTTTGGCAGTTTGCTGGACAAAGCCCACAAAGGCTTTGCCAAACGACGAGTGACTCTGGGGTGAGAATCCGTTCGCAGAGATGCTTATGGCGTTACGTTCGCCCTGGTTGGCAAGGGTGAGAGGCGGCAATTTCAGATTAATGTTCTCTTTGTAATATTGCCTGGGCTTTTCACTGGCTCCGTTCGGATCGACGAGCGTAGCCGGGTTGTCTCGCACATAATCATACGGGCTCCACCCCGGGTACTTCTTTGCCAGCGGGTCCACGCTCAGCCACTGTCCTCGCCAGCTGTCGTAGTACCTCGCGCCGAAATAGTAAAGGCTGGTCTTCCCGTCGAGCTCCTTAGAGGTAAACTGATACCTCGTATCCGGTCCTGCGGTTACTTCGCTCCTCATGGGGCCCGAACTTATGCATGGCAACGCCGCTGGATAATTGTCCCTCACTGGTTATATCAGGCTATCGATATTCCAATAGGTCTTCAAACATCCTTTTCACCGGCAAGTCTTAGAGCCAAATCCTTCAGCCCTTTGCTTAGTCGAAAATCTGTCCGTTCGATGAGACCGATGATCTCTTTCAGGCTTCCGATTATCCCGCTCTTCCGGGCGTTCAGCAGGACGCCAATTGTTCCGGTGTGGCAGGCCCAAACTCTCTGCCAGATTTCTTGCTTTCAGATCGTCAAGTATCAGCAATGGAGTTTCATATTGGGAGGCGAGCGCTATGGCACTCGATTCTCCGACGTCAAGCGTAGCAGCGATCAAAGCCTGGTACTTCGGGTCTCGCGCCCTTTCCACGTTGATCCAGCCCGGCAACGATTCTCCTATTTCCACCGATATTTCAGGTGTGATGAGCACTCTCCCGTATAATTCTTGAAGGATGTGAAGCTTTCCGATCTTATTAAGGAGAATTAAGCAGCTGGAATCAGATATTATAACGTTCGGCATTCCTTAAGTCTTTTTCTATATCCGAGGCCGGATAATTAAAGACAGAGACTCCGTATTTGCCGAGCAACTCCATAAAGGTCTTTTTCGATACTCCCGCTAACTCTGCAGCCTGACCAAGCGATAGTTTCCCCTTTTCGTAGAGTTTTGATGCAAAGAGCATCGCTGCTTCATTCTGATCGAGTTCAACCGTATCTGGTATCCGGAACGTTATCGTTTTCATTGATGGAAATTAATCGGTACACTGCGGATTGTCAACCTGAAGGAGAGCCGTCTTCAGCCGGTGCCCCGGATTTGACTCGTAACAGAATCCAGCACTGTCCAGCCGCTCGCACCGTCGTAGTAATATGATCAGCCCGCCGTTGCCATGCTTGGCATGCGGGGAATGTAATCCGTAGTCCAGCTTGATGTTCCAGTTGCGTGACCGGGGACTCTGCCGAAGGCATCCCTCGTGTGCCGTTCCGGCACATGAGGGGGAACCCCGAACCCACTTCTCCAGTGGCTGCCCATCAGGATGCAGCCGAAAGCTGTGAAGTAGAGTGGGGATGGTTCCCAGTGCGTGACCGGGGACTCTGCCGAAGGCATCCCTCGTGTGCCGTTCCGGCACATGAGGGGGAACCCCGAACCCACTACTCCAGTGGCTGCCCATCAGGATGCAGCCGAAAGTGTTGAAGTAAAGTGGGGGTGATTCCCAGTGCGTGACCGGGGACTCGAACCCCGAACCCACTGATTAAGAGTCAGTTGCTCTACCAGTTGAGCTAGTCACGCGGGAGAACTAATATAAAATCCCACCGCTTGAAAATCAACGCTTTATTCGGAGCGCGGCTGCATTGATTTTTCTTCGCAGGATAGAGAGATTCATACATGACAGCGTGCGCAGTGAGTCGGAAGGTAGGGCAGGCGATCCGATTACACAGGGTCTCATTCCAAACTTGTCGTTACAACGGCACGAATCGGGAAGCATATAACGAAATTCCTGGCGAACAACCAGGTAATCCGGTTTCATAATTACAACCTCAAAAAGGAGTACTGATATGAAGCAGACCAGGGCAAAACCGAAAGTCAACAAGAAGGAACTCCTCGTCTCAAACGATTACAGCACAGAAACACATCTTATTTACGGAAAAGCTTACACGGAAAAATGGGACTATTCCCATCACCTCGTCCCGCCCATTACCGCGAGCGCAACATTCAGGCTGGAGTCCGCCGAAAGAGGAGCGCAGGGATTTGTGGAGTTTGCACATACCGTCGAAGGTAAAGAGGTCTCGAAACAGGCTCCGATTTACATCTATGACAGGCTCGGCGAGCCCAACAAGGACTTACTGGAAGACAACCTGGCGCTGGCGGAATCTGCCGACGCTTGCGTGACATTCAGTAGCGGCATGGGAGCGGTAGCGGCGGCACTGGGAATACTCACAGCACCCGGCGACCAATTAGTCTCCCACAAAACTCTTTACGGCTGCACCTATGAGCTTCTTACCCTCTGGTATCCGAGGTATCAGATAGATGTGAAGTTCGTCGATCTTGTGAACCCGGCCAATCTCAAGAAAGCGATCACTCCGGCGACTCGCGCCGTGTATTTCGAAACTCCGGTCAACCCGACTCTCGATCTCATAGACATCGGAGCAGTAGCAGAAATTGTGAGGGCTGAGAATGAGAAGAGAAAAAAGACGAACAGGATCAGTATTGTGGTTGACAATACCTTCGCAACTCCGTTCTGCCAGCGGCCGATCGAACTGGGTGCGGATTTCGCGGTGCATTCGTTGACCAAGAACATCGGCGGGTTTGGTACCGATGTGGGCGGCGCGGTTGCCGGCCCGTTATGGAGCCGCGACAGGCTTTTGTTGTACAGAAAGGATTTCGGCGCGGTTTTGGGCACCAAGAATGCATGGGATGCGTTAGTATATGGACTGCCTACTCTCGCAACAAGACTGCGCAGGCAGCAGGAGACTGCAATCGAGATCGCGCGATTCCTTGCGGGGCATCCGAAGGTCGAGACGGTCAACTACCCGGGCCTCGAGAGCGCAAAACAGCACGCGCTCGCGAAGAAACAAATGCGAGACTTCGACGGAAACTTCGCACCGGGCTCGATGATTTACTGGATTATGAAGGGCAGGACGCCTGAAGAAAGCAGGTGTAATGCCGAGAAAATGATCAACGCGCTGGCAAAGGACGCATATACGATCACACTTGCCGTAAGTCTGGGCAACATAAGGACCCTCGTAGAGCACCCGGGAAGCATGACGCACGCAGCCATTCCGGCCTCCGAACAGGTCAAGAGGGGCCTGGATCCTGGAGGCATGAGACTCTCAATCGGTCTCGAAAAGGTCGAGGACATAATAAGAGACCTCCGCGAAGCACTTAACAAGATTTGAACAGAGAATTCATACAATCAGAGCTTCTGCTGCACGCAGGTGCGGTAAACGCCGTCAGCCTCAGGGTTGACGGCAAGCCGCGCGATTTCAGCATGAGATTGAACAGCACCGATCATGCCGCCGAGCGCGCCAATCGCAGGGAGTTTTTCGAGGCGCTCGGCTTCGGAGAAGACGCCGTAGCCTCTGCAGGGCAGGTCCACGGCGACAACATCGGACTCGTGGAAACCGCCGGAGTCCGGCAGGCGACCGATGCGTTGATGACACGGAACAAAAACCTGCTTCTCGCGATTTCGGTTGCCGATTGTGTGCCGATCCTGTTGTTCGACAAACTTACAAGATCTGCCGCCGCTGTGCACGCCGGGTGGCGGGGGACGGCGAAGGGCATCGTCTCGAAAGCCGTGCGTGTCATGGAATCGACCTGGGGATCGAATCCCGGGGATATTGTAGCGTATGTCGGACCCTGCGCAGGCTCATGCTGCTATGAGGTCGGCGGGGAAGTGTCGGCGAATTTTTCCGACCGCTTCTTCAAACCGGGGAGCGCTGCCGGGAAGTTTATGCTCGATCTGAAGTCGGCCAACGCAGAGCAACTCGCGGGAGAAGGAATCCCCCGGGAAAACATAGAAGTAAGCGAATACTGTAGCATCTGCAACTCTGATTTTCATTCGTATCGACGTGAAGGAGAATCCAGCGGTCGTATGCTTGCGGTTATAGGAATCAGGTAGGAGAAAATATGTGCGGAATCGTCGGCTATATCGGTAAGAGAGATGCGAGAGAAATACTGGTCGAGGGGCTGAAAAGGCTGGAGTACCGGGGCTATGACTCGGCTGGTGTAGCACTGCTCGCAGATCACCACATCGATATACTGAAGACGCCGGGAAAGGTCTCCAAGCTCGACTCGATGGTCGGCAGCGCCGGGGAGGCTACCGTCGGGATTGGGCATACGAGATGGGCCACTCACGGCGAGCCGAATAAGGTCAACGCGCACCCGCACAAGGACTGCACCGGAAACGTTGCGATAATCCACAACGGGATCATAGAGAATTACTCTGCACTTAAGACCAAGCTCATTTCGATCGGTCACAAGTTTGAAAGTCAGACCGACACCGAAGTCCTGGCACATCTCATCGAAGAGTTTTACCGCTTCCACAAGAATCTGGAGAACGCCGTCAGGACCGCCCTCAAGGAGGTGGACGGCACATTCGGTGTGGTCGTCATGGCGTCGGATCAGCCCGAGATGCTCATCGCCGCGCGCAGGGGAAGCCCGCTCGTCGTAGGACTCGGCGATTCCGAGAACCTGATCGCGTCGGACGCGTCCGCACTTGTCAAGCACACCCGCAAAGTTGTGTACCTTCAAGACAACGAAATAGCCGTCATGACCAGGGACAGCGTGTCCCTCAAGAACCTCGATGACGAAATCGTAGAACGTGAGGCCGAGCAGCTGACTTTCGACGTCGAACAAATCGAGAAGGGCGGCTTCGCCCATTTCATGCTCAAGGAAATTCACGAGCAGCCCGAGACGGTACTGAACGCGATGAGGGGCCGTCTGCTCGAAAAAGAGGGCATTTCGAAGATGGGTGGTCTCGAAGATGTAGCTGAAAACATCATGAAGGCGAAAAGGTTTGTCATTACGGCCTGCGGTACTTCGTGGCACGCCGCCCTCGTCGGGAAATACATCATCGAGCAGTCCGCCAGAATCCCGGTCGAAGTGGACTATGCCTCTGAGTTCCGCTATAGAGATGCGGTGCTTCTCGAAAACGACATTGTCTGGGCCATAAGCCAAAGCGGAGAGACCGCCGACACCCTGGCTGCGATCAGGGAAGCAAAGTCAAAGGGGGCCCCGGCATATGGAATCGTCAATGTCGTCGGCAGCACTATCGCGCGCGAAAGCGACGCCGGCGTGTACATCCATGCCGGACCGGAAATAGGTGTCGCCTCCACGAAGGCTTTCACATCACAACTGGTCGTCCTTAACCTTATAAACCTCCTCGTCGCTCGTGATAAGAAGGTCCTGAGCGCCTCGAAAGGCAAAGAGATCGTTGCGGAAATGCAGAAGTTGCCGGACAAGATAAAGCTGATTCTCGATACCGCCGGGGAGATCGAGAAGATTGCGGATGAGTTCAAGGATTCGAAAAACTTCCTGTATCTCGGACGGGGCGTCAATTTCCCGGTTGCCCTTGAAGGTGCGTTGAAGATGAAGGAGATATCCTACATTCACGCCGAAGGGTATCCGGCTGCTGAAATGAAGCACGGTCCGATTGCGCTAATCGATGAGAAAATGCCGGCTGTATTCATAGCGCTGCGCGACTCCACCTACGACAAAGTCCTGAGCAATATACAGGAGGTTCGCGCACGGCGCGGGAAGGTTATCGCAGTGGCTAACGAGGTCGACGACCAGCTCAGGCAAATGGTCGACCACATAATAGAAATCCCGAAGACGATGGAGATACTGAGCCCGATACTCTCGGTCATACCGCTGCAGCTCCTTGCGTACTACGTGGCCGTCAAGCGCGGCTGCAACGTAGATCAACCCAGAAACCTGGCCAAGAGCGTCACGGTAGAGTAGCGCCCCGGACCTCCGGACTTCCCATTCCCAACTTTCACTGTCATTTCGAGTGACCCCGATACGACGATAGTCAAATCGGGGGAGCCCCACGAAGTGGTCCCTTTGGGAGAGAAATCTACTATGGATATGAACGAAACTTCCCATCTTCCAAACTTCCAAACTTCCCGGCTTCCGGTGCCGCCTGGTCAAACGCTTATAGTAGATTCCTCCACTCGTCACGCAAGGCGTGACTCGGTCGGAATGACACGCTGGGGTGTGTCCGACCCACACTGACTGTCATTTCGAGCGAACGAAGTGAGTCGAGAAATCTACTATACGTTTCTTCAAATCCAGCTTAGTCGAACGTCCAAGGTAGATTCCTCCGCTCGTCACGCAAGGCGTGACTCGGTCGCAATGAAACGCTGGGGTGTGTCCGACCCACTCTCACTGTCATTTCGAGCGAACGAAGCGAGCCCCACAAAGTGGTCCCTTCGGGAGAGAAATCTGCTGTGGATATGAGCGAGATTTCCGATCTTCAGAACTTCCAAACTTCCCAGCTTCCGGCCGTCTGGTCGAACTCTTATAGTAGATTCCTCCGCTCGTCACGCAGCTCAATTCAACCACAGAGTCACGGAGACACAGAGGGGACGAATTGATCTTTCCATACGATCTTCTAATTCCTCGCCGTTGTTGTCTACCGACTCTCTGTGCCTCTGTGTCTCCCGTGATTTGATTGACTCGGTCGGAATGGGTGTTGGTGAAGCAGGTGTGGGGTCGAGAGCCCCGCGCGCTTCGTGGATATGCCTCTTTTAGTTCAAAACAGCCACTTCAGTTCCGTACAAGTCTACCCGACCAGTGTAAAACCCATTCCGCACAGCGTAAAACTGATTTATTTCGATGACAGGCTAATTCGTAGCAGTGTACGACTAATTTGTAACAGCGTACGAGTAATTTGTAGCAGCGTACGACTAATTCGTAGCAGTGTACGACTGATTCGCAGCAGTGTGCGAGTAATTTGTAGCAGTGTGCGAGTAATTTGTAGCAGTGTACGAGTAATTTGTAGCAGTGTACGACTAATTTGTAACAGTGCACGACTGATTCGCAGCAGTGTACGAGTAATTTGTAGCAGTGTACGAGTAATTCGTAACAGTGTCAGACGAATTTGTTGCAGTGTAGGCTCGTTTCCTGCAATGCAAAACCAAGCACCGGGAAGGTCGGCCTGCACCGCCGGATTCCTTATGCCGGATCGACAACCCGATGGGAAATGGCCCTTCCGGAATTAAGTTGGCTGAAAAGAAGTGATGCTATATATTTAGCGAAGAATTGCTTCGAAATCCCTAATGCCAAAAAGGAGATTGAGCCATGCCTGCCAAAAAGAAATCCACCGACGACAGCACTAACCTTAGTCGTAGGCGTATGATAAAGACCGCGCTCGCGGGCGGAGCGGCTATTGCCGCTTTGCCTTCTCTCGCCAAGCACGGTTTTCCTGCCATCGTCCGATTCAGTCCTAAGCCGTCCTCCCTCGACGAAATTACCGTCGCCGAGCTGCAGGAAGGAATGAAAACGGGGAAGTACACAGCCCGCTCGATCACTGAGGAATACCTGGACAGAATCGAGAAGCTGGACAAGAGCGGCCCCTCTGTCAACAGCATGATCGAGGTGAACCCCGACGCGTTAAAGATTGCTGACGAGATGGACAGGGAAAGGCGGGAGAAGGGACCGCGCGGAATAATGCACGGGATCCCGGTGGTTATAAAAGACAATATCGCCACCGGAGACAGGATGATGACGACTGCCGGTTCGCTCGCGCTTGTCGGCTCGCATCCGGCCGAAGATTCGTTCGTCGTGCGCCAGCTGCGAAGGGCGGGCGTTGTGCTCCTTGGGAAGACAAACCTGAGCGAGTGGGCAAACATGAGGTCGACTCATTCGACAAGCGGGTGGAGCGGCAGGGGAGGCCTGACTCACAACCCGTATGCTCTCGACAGAAATTGTTCCGGCTCCAGCTCCGGCTCCGGCGCCTCGGCATCTGCGAATTTCTCGGCAGTTGCAATCGGCACTGAAACCGATGGATCGATAGTCAGCCCGTCATCGCTCAACTGCCTCGCCGGCCTGAAACCGACTGTTGGTCTGGTCAGCCGGACGGGAATAGTCCCGATTTCGCACTCGCAGGATACTGCCGGACCAATGGCCCGTTCGGTCAGCGACGCCGCCGCTTTGCTGGGCGCCATGGTAGGCGTTGATCCATCCGACAAGGCAAGCAGAGCGAGCAAAGGGAAGTACCGCACCGATTATACGAAATTCTTGGACCCGTCCGGTCTTAAGGGAGCACGTCTGGGAATCGTCAGAGCGCTTTTCGGATTTCTCCCGCAAGTCGACGATATCATAAACAACGCCATCGAAGTGATGAAGAGCAAAGGTGCAGTAGTAATCGACCCGGTGGAATTCAAGACCCTCGGTAAATGGGGTGACGCGGAACAGATCGTCCTCGAGTACGAGCTCAAGGCGGACATGAAGAAGTATCTCGAGTGGGTTGGCCCGGATGCAAAAATGCATACGCTCGCAGATTTGATAAAGTTCAACAATGAACACAAGAAGACGGAGATGCCGTATTTCGGGCAGGAGCTGTTCCTGAGTGCCGAGAAACGCGGGCCGCTCACCGACAAGAAGTATCTGGATGCGCGTGCAAAATGCATCAAGCTCTCGCGCACCGAAGGGATCGATGCGGTAATGAGAAAATACAAGCTGGATGCGCTCGTAGCACCTACGGACGCCCCCGCCTGGATGACAGACCTAGTGGACGGCGACCACTTCCTGGGAGGGAGCTCCTCGCCTGCTGCCGTCGCCGGTTATCCGGATATCACCGTGCCCGCCGGATTCGATTTCGGTCTTCCTGTGGGCGTTTCGTTTTTCGGACGTGCCTGGAGTGAGCCTACCTTGATCAAAATAGCATATTCATTCGAACAGGCGACGAAGGCCAGAAGGCCGCCGAAATTTCTGGCTACTGCAGACCTGAAGGTTTAGCTCGCGAATAAACAACCTGCCACATGACTTTGCGCAGCCGGAAAACCCGGCTGTCGAACAAGGGCAGGCACATGGCCCAACCCCCCTCGCGGACTGTGTGCCTGCTTGTTTTATCTCAGCAAAGGAAACGCACTCCGGTGTCAGTGATTCAGATAGAACGCCGCTGAAAGCCAGCCGCACCAATGCTTGTAGGATGCCGGCGCCGTAGTTCCCATGCCCGTACCTTTGAGCGGGAGCACACTCTCCGTGTAAGAATCCGAATACCTGAGCACATTCCCAGTCAGCTTCTTGCCCCCCAGCCTGCTCATAATTTTTTCCGATGTGAGGAGTCCGAAAGGAACCGAGTATTTCCCGCACCAGACGATGTCCTTCAGCTGAACTGTGAGATCGCGGACTTTGTCTGCCGTCAGGACACCGTCGAGGTCAGTGTGCGCAATTCTTCTGTCGTTTGCAGTGGCCTCCTCATGGGCCCTTGCGTCCTCGCCGTAGGGTGAATTATTGAAATCCTCTCCGTAGTGATCGGCATCCGAAGAGATCAGGAACGCGATATCCTTTCCCGGGACAAGGTGGTTCGCCGTTATATAATCCGCGATTATGGCGGAAAGCTTCCCGGATATTTCATCCATCCGCTCGAAAGGCATTTGAGTAACCATGATAGGAGTGATCCGAACGTTCGGGTTGAAGTACTGCAGGAACGGAAGGAGCGCCTCGATGGAGTGCTCCAACGCCTGGGCCTTGTCGCTGACGATGAAGTCGGAAGTGTCCAGGTGAGTTTTGATGTATTCCCTCAGTGGAGAGACTCCGACGGTGTGGCCAAGTCCGGGCCAGTCGGCGAAGTTGTCCAGGATCAGAATATTGTGAGGGTCGCCGATCTGCTTTCTCACGTCGCCGTGAGTGACGCCGAAGATCACGACCTGTTTTGCCCTCAGCACACGATACAAAGGATAATAGACCCTTGCGGCGTACATATAATCGTCGTGCGGCGAGACGGCCGCAATTATGCCTGATGGGGCGGCAGGAGCTTTCTCGTTCTTTTTCAAATACTCGATGAGCCGATCCATCTGGTGCTTATCCCAGCAGAAGCCGACGTTGTCACGGATAGGTTTCGTCCCCTGCGCGAGAAGTCCGCCCGCCGTCAGGGAAAATGCTAACGCGAAAATGAATGCAGCACGATACATATACCCTCCTGATATTTGTACAAATCTAAGAGGCTTCCGGGTCAATTGAAACTTCTGGGGAATTCGCGTTGCGTTTCAAACCCGAGTCGCCTTATGGTCGGAACTTGTTAGGGGAGAGCCATGTTAGTAGATTATGAACAACATGGTTCTCATGACAAACACACGGGACAAGGAAATGCTGCTGAAATCCGGGTTTTGTTGTTGCGCTTGTACCTGCAAGTCCACGCGGTTTTCGCGGGGGGACGAATGTAGCTGTTAGTGTGAACCTAACAAAGAGACTTTCGGAAGCCCTTCGTCGAAACCCGACGAAGGGCTTTTTCTTTGTGTGCAGAACGTATATGAATATTAAGAAGAGGCTCAAATTATGAAGGAAAGTACGGTAACAGGAGGGATAGCCCAGCTTGCCGATGACCTTTTGCTGAAACACGAATCGCAGGGATTCAGCCTTCCGATCAAGGCCGAGACTCAACGCTTTGCAGATGAGATCATCAAAAGCCTTTTCCCTTCGTTGTCGGAGGAGACCTACTTTACGCGCGAGGAGATACTTGCAAGACTGTCCCTGCTCGAGCGAAACGTGAAGACGATCCTGCGGCGCCTGCCGCTCAGGCCCGGGACCTCTGCCGACGAGACCGCTGAAGAATTCTTCTGCAAAATCCCTGACATCCACAGGAAACTCTGGCTTGACGCCGAAGCCATCAACCGCGGGGACCCCGCGTCGGAAAGCGTGGAAGAGGTTGTCCTTGCATATCCCGGTTTCCTCGCGATTGCAATCTACCGCATCGCGCACGAGTTCTATCTCATGGATATCCCGATACTGCCCAGGCTGCTGACAGAATATGCACACCAGCTGACGGGAATCGATATCCATCCGGGTGCACGAATAGGGACTTCGTTTTTCATCGATCACGGGACCGGCATTGTCATCGGGGAGACGACGGTTATCGGCGACAACGTAAAACTGTACCAGGGGGTGACGCTTGGCGCCTTGAGCGTCGATAAATCGATGGCCAATACAAAGCGGCATCCGACAATCGAAGACAACGTAATCATATATGCCCAGGCTGTAATACTGGGCGGCGACACTGTGGTCGGTCATGACAGCATCATTGGCGGCAACTCATGGCTGACGAAGTCGGTACCGCCATATTCTTTTGTTTACCACGAGACGAAAGTCAACGTACGGACGCCGAACGAAACAAACGGCGGAATAGATTATGTCATTTAAAATAATCCGAACAATTACTGAGAGGAGTGTACCCCATGAAAGCTAATTCCATCCTGGAAACGGTCGGCAATACGCCGCACGTCAAAATCAATCGCCTCTATCCTTCGGGGTCCAATGTCTGGGTTAAACTTGAACGGGCCAACCCCGGCGGGAGCATCAAGGACCGGATTGCCCTTACGATGATCGAAGATGCCGAGAAGCGGGGGACATTGAAGCGAGACAGCATTATCGTGGAACCGACATCCGGCAATACCGGCATCGGTCTGGCAATGGTTGCGGCCGTCAAAGGGTACAAGCTTATCCTCGTCATGCCGGAATCGATGTCCATGGAACGACGGAGAATACTGACCGCGTACGGGGCCAGGCTCGAACTCACCGCGAGAGAGAAGGGAATGAAAGGTGCCATAGAGAAGGCGGAAGAGCTCGTCAAGAACACGCCGAACGCCTGGATGCCCCAGCAGTTCGAGAATCCTGCAAATATAGACGCTCACGAGAAGAATACGGCACAGGAGATCCTGCGCGATTTTCCGGAAGGGGTGGACTACCTGATAACCGGAGTCGGAACCGGCGGGCATATCACGGGGTGCGCGAACGTCCTGAAAAAGAAATTCCCCAAGACAAAAGTGTTTGCTGTCGAACCCGCGCTGTCGCCGGTCATCAGCGGCGGCTCGCCGGGGCCGCACCCGCTCCAGGGCATCGGTGCCGGATTCGTCCCGAAGAACCTTCACACGAAAATGCTCGACGGTACGATTCAGGTTTCCAATGAGGAAGCGTTCGAATATGCCGTACGGGCTGCGAAGGAAGAGGGGATCCTCGTCGGAATTTCGTCGGGGGCGTCGCTGGCCGCGGTGGCAAAGAAACTCCCCGAGATACCTGCGGGCAGCACCGTTCTGACGTTTTGCTACGACACCGGCGAAAGGTACCTGTCCGTCGAAGGGCTCTTCAAGTAAGAATCCCTGTCCGCTTCATCGGGTCAAAGGAGCTTGACGTCGCTGTTAGGGTCGATGTAAGACCTTAATATGTGGACTTTGCAGAAGAACTCGTCCTCGTCAACCTTGAAATCGACGGGGTCGAAGTTCTTCAGCTCAAGCGTCTGCCATTTCTCGCTCGGCTGGATGAACTTGAATCTCCCCTTAGCGACGGCAACTCTTATCGGCATGCGGAAGTCCTTCACGTCTGCCCTCCATCTGTACCGGACGACTGTCCTGTTACCTTTCTTCGTTGCAATCGCGATGAACTCGGGAAGGCCGGGATAGCGCAGATACTGGTCGAAGAAATAGTTGTAGTTCGTGCCGGTGCGCTCGTTTATGTAATTCGTGATATCGTCGGCATCGACAGTCTGGTATGCAAATTTCTGTTGTATTCCCTTCAGGATCGAAAACCAAAGCTTGTCGTTGTTTATGACATCGCGGAGCGTGTTCAGTACCAGCTGTCCCTTGTCGTACATGTCGCCGGAGCCTTCCGTGTTGACATTGTACGGTCCGATAATGGGCTTGTCGTTCCTGACATTCTGCCTCTTCGCATTGATATATTCGAGAGCGGCTTTGTGTCCCCAGTTGTATTCGACATACAATGCCTCCGCGTAGGCGCCGAAACTCTCGTGGATCCACATGTCGGCAATGTCCCTGGACGTGATGCTGTTGCCCCACCATTCGTGCGCGCTTTCATGTATAATTATGAAGTCGAACTTCAGCCCGACCGCCGAGCTCGCTCTCCCTTCGTAGCCGAGCCGGTAGTGATTGCCGTATGCGACGGCGCTCTGGTGCTCCATGCCGTTGTGCGAAGATTCGATGAGCTTGTAACCGTCACGGTAGAAAGGATATTTCCCGAAATATTTCTCGTAGCATGCAAGCATCGTCTTCACTTCTTTGAAATGCCTCTTCGCTTTCTGAAGATTTTCGGGCATGACATAATAGTCCAGCGTCAGCTTGCTGCCGTCGCGGCTCGTGTAAACGTCGCTGAAATGGGCGTACTTCCCGATGTTTATCGTTACGTCGTAATTGTTTATCGGGTAGCTGATGAACCAGCTGTATTGTGTGCCCCCGGGGACCCCGATCTTGCTTCTCAGCCTGCCATTGGAGATATCCTCCAGGCCTTTTGGCACGGTGACGCTGAGCAGCATGCTGTCAGGCTCGTCGGACTGGTGGTCCTTGTTCGGCCACCAGAGGCTGGCGCCGGTTCCCTGGCACGTGACCATGATCCATGGATTGCCTTCTTTGTCGCGCTTCCAGATGAAACCTCCGTCCCAGGGAGGATTGATCGCGACCCGGGGCTTTCCGGAATAATAAAAGATAATGTGATGCTCCGTCCCCGCTGAGAGTTCCCGCGGCAAGTCGATGAAGACCGCGCCGAATTCACGGGCGTAGCTCAGGACCGTTCCGTCTTCAGACAGGATGCTGTCGACTTTCATGTTTGCGAACAGGTCGACCTGCATTCTTTTGAACGGCGTCACGACCTTGAACGCGATCGTGTTACAACCAGTGATGGATTCAGAAGTCGTGTCGACCGAAATAGCCAGATGATAGTAGGTAACATCATAACAGGATCGCAGTGGAGACAGGTAACCCCGTAGTGAGTCTGCCCGTGAGAACGTGCCCCAATCGTAATGTGATGGCTCCTGGGAGAAGACGCTTGTGGCGGGGAAAAGCGTAGCAAACAGAATAAGCAGTATCAGCTTTTTCATGGCGTTCACCCTCTTTGTTTTGCCGGGAAATTATTGGCTTAATTTAGTGCCCGGCACGCGAGCGTGCAACATTGCACTCCGGATGAGGCGGTGGCTCCCGTGAAAGTTAGCTGAGTTCAGTGAATTACGATTCAGGCGATTCGCCCGGCGGAAATCTTCTCAGAAGTGATAGGTCTTCATTATCAGGGATGCGTCGGTGGTAACGAAAGGTCTTCGCATGATCGATGCCGGGCGCGGAGTGGAGGGAAGCTCTCCGGCCACAGGCAGACCCGCGACTGTCTCAACCGTGTTCAGGTCGAGCGTTTCTCCGGCAGGGATCACAAACGTAAATACGCTCCCGCTGTCGGGAAGGCCGAAATAGTAGAGCATCCATCGGTCCTGCTTCGCTGCCGGAAATATCGCAGTTGAATCCGGCAAGGGCTTACCCGCCACCGATGCCGCGATTATCTGCGTGGAGGTCGATAATACTACAGGACTCGCGTTTTCGGGAGATCTCAGGAGGAGCGTGATAAACTGTGCGCCGCGGGAAGCAGTATCGCTCAATACAGTAGCTGAAACCGGAGAGAGTTTTGTGAGTACAGCTCTTGCGGCCATGAGCGGCTTCTCCCCGCCCGGGAAGAAATCGGGTATCGATTCGGGTGCAATCTGGTGCTGCATAAACTGGGAGGTCCATTCGTCCGTTGTGTCGTCCATGGACACCCAGTATGCGGTAGAGTCATCAAGGCTGAGCGCGTAGTCGATACTGTCAGTCTGCGGGTGCCGTGCATCGATGTGATGTAGTAGCGGTGCTGCGACTCCAATCCCAATTGCCGCGACGAAGAGTGCCGCAGGGACTACCCATTTCTTCTGTGCGGAGATGATCGCCAGGTGCGGGAGAAGCGTGACGATTTCAAGAACCGTGAGGATCACGATAGCTGCCACTGCGCCGGGGATGGGAATCGTCAGAAAGAGGAGGTACGCAATCTGCGAAACCAGGTAAATACCGGGTGCGGAACAAATGAGAAGAACTATCATTATGACAGGAGATCTGAAATCGGACCTGGTCGCGATGAAAAAGACGATAAGCGCGAGGGCGCTGGCAATCAGCGGCCATTGGAACAAATATGCGCCGTGAGGTAAGTAGACAGATGCTGCAATCGAAAGAATCAGCCACCAGAACAGGCCGCCGGTCGTCATCTCCGATGATCTGAAGTATTTGCGGACGAAAATATAGAATGCGGTCGTGACGGCTGTTGAAAAGACTACAATGGCGGAAAAGAATACGCCGTCATGGTAAAACGCGCCGAAGAGAAAATGGTGAGCCTCGGGAAAAGTGTTTTGTAACGCCCGCCACAGGAAGAACGATCCTGTCCCAAGCACAAGAATCGGAACAAGCGGCAGGAAGAAGCTGATCAGCAGTTTGGCTCCCTTTATCGTCTTTCGCTTTAATCCTACGTAAGCCGTAAGGAGGAGGAGGAATGCGGCGATAACAGACAGCGAAACGACCATTGAAGATCGATACTTCACAAACGAAGGCCAGAGAAAGTTGAAATAAGTGTCATCCGGAGACTTCGGCCCGGGAAGCGGGATATTTCCAAAATGCTTTGTCAGCGATAGTGCGTATGTGCCGTCGTGTTGAATACTGCTCTCATCGATGTTCCAATAATTGTCGAGTTCCGAATGGTACCGTTCCAGATCGCCTATGTAAGCGAAGTTCAGTCCCTGTATCCCCTTGCTCTTGAGCCATGTGAAGTCGGTATTGTTCGGCAGATGTTTGTACATGTCCGAAGAAAGCGAGGTCGCTACAGGATCGGGGGAGTTATCCGAAAACTGGTTAATCAGCCAGCTATTGTCTTTACTCGTTTCGAACATGATAGAAGGGCCGCTCGTCCCGCGTGCCTCGAAATTCAATGCGACGCCGATTTGCCTCATCAATGTCTTGTCTTCGGCGATCGCTTGTCCGCCCATCATCCCCGCTTCTTCACCGTCGGTGAAGACTGCGATGACATCGTTTTTCAACGGGCGCGAGGCCTTCAAGGCCCGGAGTGTTTCCAGTATGGTTGCGACACCGGAACCGTCGTCGCTGGCACCCGGCCCAGTGGGTACGGAATCATAATGTGCCATAAGCAGCACGGCTTTCGTATTATCGGTGCCCTTAAGCTTTGCAGTTATATTCACCACCGAAGCGGCATAATGAATACCATTGTACGACCCGATAACAACGGACGTATCAAAATGGGGATGAAGGCCCTGGGCTTCAAGTTGGCAGGCTATGTATTTGCGGACCTGTGTGTTTGCCGCCGACCCGATTGGATGCGGCATGCGGGCGATATCCCTTATGTAGCCTGCGGCCCTGTCTGCCGAGAACAGCGAATCGGGAGCCGTAGCCGGGGCCGGTGCCGGAGGCTGCAGGCGGTAGAGTGCAGAAATCGCAACAGCCACGACGAAGAGAGAAGTAATCAGTGTTGCTGTTAAAGGCTGGAAATCATGATTGTTTGGCATAATTGAATTGCACCATTTTAGCAAACCAGGCGCGATTTCACAAGTCTATTCAGTCGAAATCGGTGGGGAGATCCGGCTTCCTTTTGTGCTCGAAGAATCTACTAATCTGTTTCGCAGTCGTGCGGGATGTAGAAAGTGGAGGGATATTGTCCTCGTGAAAGAAATCCACCGCTTCCGTTTCAATGCTGGTCGCTTTTGCCCCTCCTACTATTTTGCAGAGAAAGAACAGCTTGTATATGTGGTAAGGAGACGGCGGGACGTGCCCCTGCTTCACACGATCAAGGACCGCAAGCATTTTGACGGCTTTCGCCTCGAACCCCGATTCTTCGAAAACCTCGCGCTCGACTGATTGCGACGGCGTCTCGTTCGGATCCGCCCATCCGCCGGGGAGAGTCCATCCGCCGTCCGACTTCTCCTTTACCAGGAGTATCCTGTCGTCCTTGAAGATCACCCCTCTGACATCGACTCTCGGTGTGGCGTAACCTTCCACGTCCCTGAACAAATCTTTGACGAATTCCATGTCAGTACCCGAGTTTGAAGCCATCATCTGCATCGCGATTTCCATGATATGCCTGTATCGCTCCACCTCAAATTCATTTCGGGCGAAGGTCAGCCCGTTCTGGGCTTCTGCCTGAAGGCTCTTCGCCCATTCCAGCCATTTAGGTTCCAACTTGACTCCTGATTTGCATTTTCAAGACTGTCGGGTGAGATCTTCGTTCCTGCCCACCGGCAGCAGCTCATGAAATATACTCCGGGCCGGTGTATCGAATCACCAGATTAACGGAATGAGCGCCTTTGTTCGTGACTTGTAAGCGGGATACGCTTCCGGGAAGGTTCGCAACATTATGCCCTCTTCGACGTGAATACGGTAGACAAAAGTTGCAGCCATGATTATGAAGAAGTACAGGAACAATGGCCCCGTCAAGCTGAAGATTGAGCCGAGAAGCGCGGCAAGCATACCGGTATAGATCGGATGCCTCACGTAATTGTAAGGACCCGTTGTAACGAGCTCATGCCCTTCCTTCAGAGAAGGATGGCCGCTCCAATTTCTTCCAAGATGTCTCCGGGCCCAGATTGCAAAGGCAATTCCGCCGATACAAAGGGCGGTGCCTGCAGCTCTAAGCAGTACATCACTCGACTGCTCAGCCGAAGCCGGGAATGCTTTCACCAGGATGGAGGGGTACAGGTATGTTAGTATAAGTGCGAGGACAAGTCGGGCGAACCTGGAAATCCGCCCCTTCCACCATTTCTGCGGGCCGGCATCTCTCTTGACATCGAAGGCGGATACGGCCCAATAAACTATGAAGACGATCCAGGAAGCGATCACTATTTTGTTAAACATTGCAGTTAACCCGCATCAACATTTCCTCTCAAGCCTGAATTCTCTCGAACAGCTGGCTGCCGAGTCCGAGCAGGATGACTGTGAGAATAGCGAGAACCGTCAGGTCGGTGGCCAATCCGAAGACTGACTGAGAAGCGATGAAAGAATATCTTAAACCGTCGACCCCGTAGCTGAGTGGGTCGAGCATGGCAATGATGTCCATGACCTTTGGCAGGCCTTCGAGCGGGAAGAGTGCCCCTGAGAGAAAGAAGATCGGCATCACGAGGAAATTCATGATTAACTGAAAACCCTGCATGTCTTCCATAGTGGATGCAAGCGCTATCCCGAGAGACGTGAAGAGCAGGGCAACAAGGAACACGATGATGGCGCCGACGGGGAGGAGTATCAGATCGTGCGGCCTGAAGCCGACAAGCAGAGTCAGAATAAAAACGATAACTCCCTGGATTGCCGCGACTGTTGCCCCGCCGAGGGTTTTGCCGAACATTATCTGGAATCGCGAGACTGGTGCGACCATAGTTTCCTTGAGGAAGCCGAACTGCCGGTCCCAGATCAGGTCAATTCCGGAGAAAATCGCCGTGAAGAGAACGCTCATTACTATGATTCCGGGCGCGAGGAACTGGATGTAGTTTCCGGCTCCGGCCTTTTTGAAAATGGCTCCGAACCCGAATCCGAAAGCGAGAAGAAAAAGCAGCGGCTGGCCGAGAGAGCCGACTATTCTCGATTTCGATCTGAAGTATTTCTTGAGCTGCCTCAGCCACATTATGTAGACTACATTCACGTTCTTTACTCCTGAGTTGAAATTCCTACGTTGGTCAAGCGGTAATTCATAAATTCAAACCTGCAAGGTCCGAATGCCGCTTCACAGCAAGCCGGCGTACAAAAGAATTGAAGGGATAAACTTCAATGAACTAATGATCGAGCTCGAACCAACATGGTGACTTCTGTTCTTATTGTTTGAGATTTTCTGTTTGTTTGGCGCTTGGAACTTGGAGTTTGGAATTTGCCTGGACTTCATCTTCTTTTCCCGGCCCACAT
>JBJKPN010000135.1:0-5621 GCA_046706365.1 Candidatus Kryptoniota bacterium
GTCGTATACTTCCAGATTTCCTGCAGAGGCCAGCGGTCATTTATCCATTTGTTTATACTCGACGACATCTAATCAGTTCCTCCTATATGATTTCCTTTTTCGGAATGCCGAGCTTGAAGCGTTCCCATTTCACCGAAAGGATTCCGTTCTGCACCTCGTGTGGCAAGGTATCCAGCGGACGCGGAGCCGGTCCATGGAGGACTTTCCCGTCCTTTGCGAACACGCTTCCATGGCATGGGCACTCGAAATGCTGGTCCTGCGGGTTCCAGTTATAGCGGCAGCCTAAGTGCGGGCAAATCGGTGAAAAAACCGTAACATCGGTGCTGTGGTTGACAACCCACACGTCGCGTCTCTCCGTTTGTTCTATGTACGCATTCTTGTCTCGCTCGTCGAAGAACATTTTTTCGGGTATGCCGTCGGGCAGAAACATCACGGGTCCTACCTTTACGAACCTGGCAATTTTCATTCGCAGAGATTGACTGATAATAGACTCGACAAATGGAATGCCCAGAAGCAGACCTGCAAAGGCGGCCGCTGCGCCGCTGCCTATTTTCAGGAATGTCCGGCGCGATGGATTATGCTTCTCCGGGATTCCAGACTCTGTGTTTTCCATGAATTACCTCAAAGCTTTTTAATCTCATATTCCTGCGATGTGCTTCGCGGCCGCTTGACCGCAAGGAACAGCGCACAGTTGAGAATAGTCTTCCTGATACTTTATGATTACTTGTCAGTCGATCTCAGGAATTCCAGTACCGCCCGCGCCTGGCTCTTGCTGAGATGCTGGTCCGGCATTTTGGGGACATTCTGGAAGTACTGCATCAGCGCCTTGATATAGGGATCTTTCTGCTGCATCTGAGAAGTGTTGAGCAGATAGTTCATGATAAAAACTGGCGAGAGCTTCTTCGTAACGCCGGCTAACGGGGGCGCTGCCTTCATCGAATTCAAGGCATGGCACAACGCACACTTGCCGTAGAAGATTGCCTCTCCTTGGTTCACCATCTTCTTGTCGAGGGTTTTCCCGAGAGTTACACTTTTTATCGGTCCTATTCCGTTGTCTTGAAGCTGTGTTGATTTTTTACCCTGTCCAACCGCAGGATTCACCTGTCCGAGTGCCAGAAAAAGACCGGGTACCGTGACCATAAATACAAGAGCTAATAGTTTCGATTTCATTGTTTCTCCGTTAATCGTTTAGTATAGCCGTCAGGTTATATCATCAAAACAACGAAAAAAATCGTAAAGTTCTGCATTTATGTGCGAGCTTGCATTCTTCAAGCGGGGAAATGGGAATTGGAAAGGGCGGAATGGATTAGATTTGAATGGCAGTTCCAAACAGGCCGCTCCTGCCGGAGCCTGGCATATGCTCGTCATGGATGGGGCCAACCTGAGGTTCTAACCGCTAAGTGTGCAAAGGCCCTCAAGTCGTATATGAAAAGATCCCACGAACGCGAAGCACGCAGAGAGAAAAGGGATGCGGTTGAAGCAATACGCTCCGCGCACTTCGGGCCTCCTCTGCGTGCTCTGGGGTTAAATTCCCTCGGAGGTCACCGCCAAGCACGAAAAGAGCGGCTGGGGTTTCGACTGAATTGAACTAAAACACGGAGACAGAAAGGGGGAGGACCAGAGCTTAAGGTTGAGGTTAAGGTAAAGGTGAAGAAAAGAAGCGTACAGCGTAATGCGCGTAGTTCAGCTCCTGTGTTTCTCCGTGTCTCCCGTGTCTCTGTGGTTGAATTACTGCCGAGCCTAACAAAACCACGGGAGGCACAGAGTCACGGAGAAACACAGAGCCGGATTTACATGCGAAGTGCCCAAACTTCTAATCTTCTGAACTTCTCAACTTCTCATCTTCTGCCGTCTTGACCGCCGATTCCCCATTCCTGCATTTGCCAATGCACCACCGGATCACTAACTTACATAGGGGCTTCACTCCGGGCGCAGATCGCAACGAAACAGATTAGGACGCCTATCATGAAAACAAAATTAATGCTTGTCTCAATTGCCGTTCTTGTAATAGCCCTCCTGGTGGCACTTTCCCTCTTCGTCGGATACTACGGCGACTGGCTGTGGTTCAGGAGCCTGGGTTACGGCGCAGTATTCACCACGATCCTGTGGGCAAAAATACTCTTGTTTATCATCTTCTTTCTCGTGTTTGGAGTCTTTGCGTGGTGGAACATTTCGATCGCAAGGAAACGCGGGGCCTATACGCGCGGGTTGAGAATGCCTGTCGCCGGAGGACCCGTCAGGCCCACCGATATCATTTTCAGCGACAGATTTGCCAAATATTCCTGGGCGGCAATTATTCTGTTCTTCTCGTTTGTCATGGGTACGCAGGCAACAGGCGCATGGCAGACATTCCTGGAGTTTATGCATGCCTCGAGGTTCGGGGTCGCCGACCCGATCTTTTCAAAGGACGCGGGCTTTTACGTCTTCCGCCTGCCGCTTTACGATTTCCTGCAGGGGTGGTATTTATTTTCTGTGATCATCGTCGCGTTTGGCGTCCTGACTTCCTATTTCATGGACCAGGCTGTCGGCGTACAGGGAAACCGTTTTTATGTCAACCAGAAAGCCCGGTCTCACCTGGCCGTTCTCGCCGGCTTGTTGTTTCTCGGGATCGCCCTGATATTCAGACTTAACCTTTACAATCTGATGTATTCGAGCTCAGGTGTGGCATACGGCGCCTCGTACGCTGATGTTCATGCACAGATTCCAGCCTACTGGGCCGTATTGATCACATCCCTGATCGTTGCGGTTCTCTTCTTTCTGGTGCCGTACTTCAACAAATGGAAATATGTCCTTTACTCGCTCGGTCTCTTTTTTGTGGTTCTTATAGGTTTCTCGTGGATCTATCCCGGCCTGATCGAGCAGTATGTAGTGAAGCCCACCGAGCTGACGAAGGAGACGCCTTATATACTGAACAATATAAAATTTACCCGTCTGGGGTTCGGGTTGAACAAGGTCGAAGAAAAGCCTTTCGTAGTTGGGCAGCCCATGACCTATAATGAAATGCAGGCTAACGACTCCACAATCCACAACATCAGGCTCTGGGATACCAGGCCGTTGATCGAGACTTACCGGCAATTGCAGGAGATCAGGCTGTACTACAATTTCCAGAATGTGGATGTAGACCGGTACCATTTCAAGGGGAACTATACGGAGGTGGCTCTTGCTGCGAGAGAACTGCCTGCTTCTGAGCTTCCTCCCCGCGCACAAACATGGATCAACATCCATCTTAAGTACACGCACGGCTACGGCCTCGTTATGAGCCCTGTCAACGAGATCACGGAAGCCGGCATGCCCAATCTCATCGTCCAAAACATTCCTCCCACATCGAACGTCCTATCCATTACCCGCCCTGAAATCTACTATGGTGAGCAGACAAGCCAGTATGTACTTGTAAATACGAAAACCAAGGAGTTCGATTACCCGAGCGGCAGTCAGGATGTGTACAAGTCCTACCAGGGAACGGGCGGCGTTCAGCTTTCCAACATTTTTCGAAGGCTGGTTTACGCATGGAAATTCTCGGATATAAACATCCTGCTGACCGGCTACCTGACAAGCGAGAGCCGCATCATGTTCCATCGGATCATCACCGACCGCGATCAGACTATCGCGCCATTTCTTCAGTACGATTCCGACCCATACCTGGTAGTGGGGAAGGACGGCAAGTTGTACTGGATTCACGACGCGTATACCACGTCGAGCATGTTTCCATACTCGCAGCCTTTTTACGGGGCGCAAAACTACTATGGAATCAACTACATACGGAATTCCGTTAAGGTTGTCATCGACGCGTATAACGGAGACGTTTCCTACTACGTCATCGACCCTTCGGATCCGGTGATCAAGACGTACGAGAAAATCTTTCCCACGCTGTTCAAACCCATGAGCGAGATGCCTGCTTTTCTGAAGGCTCATATTCGCTACCCCATGGATCTCTTCGAGATTCAGGCGGACATGTTCAGGACATTCCACATGACGAACCCGCAGGTGTTCTATAACCAGGAAGATTTGTGGAGTTTGCCGAAGGAAGTCTACCACCAGGAGGAGCAGCCGATGCTTCCTTACTACATCATCATGAGGTTGCCGGACACGAAATCGGAGGAATTCATCCTGATGGTCCCGTTCACGCCTTCGAACAAGAACAATATGGTGGCCTGGCTGTGTGCGCGGTGCGACGGCGACAATTACGGGCAGCTCCTGGAATACAGCCTATCTAAGGACAAGTTGATTTACGGCCCGTTGCAAATCGACGCCCGGATAAATCAGAAACCCGATATATCTTCCGAGCTGACTCTCTGGAATCAAATGGGATCAAGCGTGATTCGGGGAAATTTGTTCGTTATCCCTATTGAGCATTCATTCCTGTACGTGGAGCCCGTTTATCTCCAGTCGGAACAAAGCAAGATGCCGGAGTTGAAACGTGTCATCGTTTCCCTCGGAGACAAACTTCAGATGCGCGACAACCTGGACGATGCACTGCGGGCAGTGTTTTCTTCGGATACTATTTCAACGGTCCAGACACAGGAAGCGCTGCGAGGACTTCCGACCGGACCGTTATCCGGCATGGCGCAGGAAGCGCTGAACCATTACAACAAGGCCCTGGAATATCTGAAGAACGGCGACTGGACAAACTATGGTCAGGAATTGAATAAGCTCAAGGGTGTTTTGCAGAGTATGACGAAAAAGAAATAATTCGGCATCGGGAGCACGAGGAGGCTAATCCTTCGCGAACGAAACGAGTCGAAGGATTAGCTAAACCGGCCGGGTGGGCCGTTGGAATGGCAGTCGCACTTCTACCGAAGGCACCCCTTCGGAGGACTTGCCGCTCCAATGGCACCACTCGCTCGGGTGTGACGGACGCTATTAGTTTCTCACCTGACCGTTATCGTTCCCCTCAGCCTGATGTCCTTCGACGAAGCGCCTATCATAATATGAAATTCGCCCGGCTCTACGACTCTCTTCAGGTGTGCGTTAATCATCGACAATAGGTCGGGCGTAATCTTAAACTCGACCTCTTTTGTCTCACCGGCCTTGAGGTAAATTCGCTTGAATCCTTTCAGCGCTCTTACAGGCACCGCTACGGATGTGTATAACTCATGTATATATAGTTGAGGCACCTCGTCACCGCCGACTTTGCCCGCATTGGTTACCTTGAAACGGGCTATGACGGTGTCGTCGGTAGTAGTCACCTTCTTACTGAAAGTCAGATCGCTGTAGTCGAACTTCGTGTAGCTCAGTCCGTACCCGAACGGGAACAACGGCTCACCCGTAAGGTGTACGTAACCGTGCCCTCTTCCGGTGGGCAAATGGTTGTAATATAGCGGCAGTTGTCCCTCGAAAACGGGGAATGTAATCGGCAGCCTCCCGGCCGGATCGTAGTCGCCGAATAATACGTTGGCCACCGCCTTCCCGCCGAGCTCACCCGGATACCACACGTCGATAATTCCCGGAACCTTGTCAATCCAATGTTCCATGGTAATGGCACTCCCGCCCACCAGGATAACCACGGTAGGCACACCGGTTGCCGCAATTTCTTTTATCATCTCTTCCTGGTGGCCCGGTAGGTTCAGGTGAGCCCTGTCGTGAAATTCTCCCTCATCGATCCCTGCAGTTACAATCGCGAC
>JBJKPN010000136.1:0-1693 GCA_046706365.1 Candidatus Kryptoniota bacterium
TTTTTCAGTCGCTTTCGACTTGAATAGATTGCGACGCCGATGAAGATCATCGCAGTGCCTATCACTCCGAACCCGTGGCTTTCTATTCCGGATGGTCTCAGGAGTTCATACCTCGCCATCGCAGGCCTGTCGCTCAAAGGAGTAAGATAATAAGAGTAGTTCCTGACCCAGATCGTTATCGCGGTCACAAGACCGATGGTCACGAGAAAAAAGGTAAATACCTTATGTGGAAGGTCTTTGATGTTTTGCCCGCCCGTTTGCTGAACTGCGCTTCTTTGCGTTACGGATTCCGCCAATTGTGCTTTCTGCTGTTGTTTTGGTTCGGTTAATTTAGCAGAAGTTGATAAATGGCAAAAGGCGTTCACGACAAAATTGGCAATCCCCTTAGTATGAAAGGTGCAAGTCCCAAGCGATGTTTGGTAAGGTTTTCGCGGCTAAACGGTTTCTGCCTTTGCGCATCGAATTAGTTAATAATACACTCAATCAGGGAAGGGAGTATGCGAGTCATGATCAGTAAATCTACGATAGTTTGCGCAACTATAGGTCTCTTGCTTTTTATTTCCGGGGCCGCGGTGTCCCAGGATAGAGCGAAAGACACCCGACGGGTCGACGGAGGAATCCAGAATCTCGGCAGGACGTATGCCATCACTCTAACAGCGGGACCGTCGGATAATTTGGAAGGCTTAACAATAATGACCGCGGAAGGTCGGTTCATGTTCAGCACAGTCCAAACAAGCGGGGAAGCCAGGACTTCTCTCAGTTTTCAGGGTGAACTCAGGCGGGGAGGAAAGGGGGCCGTGCTGGTGGAGTACACACTCGGGGTCGAGAATGTAACTTCAGCCGGCCATGCGTCGCACCAGCTTAACCTAAGCGGGAGCGTCCTCGTGCCTCTGGATACCGAAGTTGCTATCGCAAAATCGAAGGACCGCTCTTTCAAAGTCAAGATCATCCCTGCGAAGAATTAGCGGCATTTTGGGGACGGACGCAGAGGATTTAGGTGCCATTCCCTTGTTGTGGGACGCTGGAAGCGTGGATCGGATTGTTGACTGATATTGCTTTCCTGGTTCCTCGTGTGTGACAACATGGTTCGTGCCATATAGCGTCTTCGAAACTTGACTAAACTCCCCATTGCTGTTACATTCAGTGCAATAAGGGAAGTCGTGAACCGATATGTGGCAGGAAAGCGGGATATGCTGATCGGGCATTGTTTCCGGTGCCGGCGAATAAATCCGGAAGCTTGCTTCCAACTCCACGCCCGATATCTAACATCTGCCCCATTGCATCAACGAAGACTATCACCGCTCGTATCTTGTCACCTTGTGTTCAGACTGCGCAAGAGACTTTTAGAAGAGAGAAAGCGCGGCAAGGGAGCTGCAAGACTTCATGAAAGGAGATTGATATGAGGACGAGGTCTATCTGGTGGAGTATTGCCATGATAGTGCTGTTTACGGCTATCGCACTCACAGAATTCATCGAGCATGTAAGGACTGTACAGGTTCTGGGACTGCTGGCCTGCGGAGCGGGAATCGGCGTCTCGGCGATGCGGCTCATCTACACAGCGAGGCAAGGGGCAAAGAAGGTATAGCGGACGGTAAACCCGGCCGCTGGCGTCGTGCGAAGAGTCGAAGATCCTATTCTTTAGCTTGTTCGGACTTGAGTTCGGGATCTACAGTGTATGGCCGGGCCATAAGCG
>JBJKPN010000137.1:0-10113 GCA_046706365.1 Candidatus Kryptoniota bacterium
CCGCCATTGAATGAGTGCCCACCGCCGTTCTCTTTCCTTCTGCGTTCGATTTTCTGTTTCACGGAATCCGGAAGATTTTTCATCATGTCTGTAAAATATTGTGCCGGGGGCATGAACCTGAGAGCGGTGGTAGGCACCTTCAGTACATCCTTATGTTCCGCAATCTGTATCGTAAGATTGGCCGTCATCCCGGGCATGAGTTTCAGATCCGGATTCGGCACATCTATTATTACTGTATACTCCACCACGTTCTGGACAACTGTAGGCTGAAGTCGTATCTGAGTGACTCTGCCCGAAAAAACATCGTTGGGGTACGCATCAACAGTGAAGGTAACGGGCTGTCCGACCTTTACGCTGCCGATATCGCCCTCGTCGACTGATGCCTGTATCTGCATATCTGAAAGACTGTTGGCAATCGTGAAGAGGGTCGGTGTGTTGAAGCTCGACGCGACAGTTTGACCGATATCAACGTTGCGAGAAATCACGACCCCGCTTATAGGAGAGCGGATAGTAGCGTAGCTGAGATTGATCTTGGACTGATCGAGGGCGGTTTGCGCCTGCGTTACGCTTGCCTGAGAGGTCTGGTAATCAGACAGTGCGGTGTCATAGTCGGATTGAGAGTCGAGATTGTGCTGGAACAGCTGTTTCACTCTATCGAAAGTTCTCTTGGCCTGCTCCTGCGCGACTACAGCTTTCTGCAGGTTCGCCTGAGCCTGCTCCACGCTCGCCCACAGGAAGGTGGTGTCGAGCTGTGCCACGATCTGTCCCCTTTTGACATGCGAGTTCCAGTCCGCGTACAGCTTCGCTATAGTGCCGGAGACCTGAGTGCCCACCTGCACCGTCGTATCGGCGGCGAGAGTGCCGGTCGCCGTGACCACGACGTCTAGATTTCCCTGTGACACCGGCAGCGTGAGCCATTGTACGGCTTCCGTATTACCTCTGGAAGCAAAGAACGCGACGCCGCCTGCTATGATCAACAAAGTAACAATCGCGGAAACGACCTTTTTCTTCTTCATACCCTTTGTTCTCTTGGTTTAATTAATCACACCCATTGCCCGCCGAAGTTGCGCATTGGAAACGTTGTAATCGTAAAGCGATTGAATATACGAGATGCGGGCATTGGCAAGCGTAACTTGAGCGTCAGTTTCTTCAATCGCGCTTCCTGTACCGGAGTTGTATCTCCCCACCGCAAGACGCAGGGCTTCGCTTGCCTGCTCGACGAGTTTCTTCGCCGCCGTGATGCGTTCTCTTGCTTCCTGGAGTGCATATTCCTGTTGCTGGACATCAAGGTACATTGTCTGCATAACTATCTGGTTTGACGCCTGTGCGCTCTTTAGGTTTGCTCGCGCCTCGTCTATGCCGGCATCAAGGGCGAATCCTTCGAATATCGGCAGAGAGAATGTCAAACCGACATTCCAGCTGGGATAGAGCGGCTGCGGGTCTGCGCCGTTCCATTTGTAACCCGCACTGGCAGATATGTTCGGAAGGTTTTCAGTCCATGCCTCGGTAAGAAGCGACTTATTCGCCTGAACCTGGGCCTGGCTCGCAAGGAGCTCCGGTCGGTTTCTCAATGCCGTTTCTATCGCCTGCTCAACACTCACGTCTACATACGTGACCTCTAAATTATCGTCCAGGCCGACCCCCGCAGGCAGTCTCACGCCGAGCACGTTCTCAAGCTGCACCCGCGCGATCTTCAAGTTATTCCTTGCCTGGATGAGACTCACTCTTGCATTGGCGACTTCCACTTCAGCGTTCACGACATCATATTGCGGAACAGTGCCGGCCTTATAAAAGGCCTTTGCCTGTCGAAGGTGATCGAGAGCCTGATCGACCGTCTCGCTGTCCACCTCCTGCACTCTTTCTGCCGCCAGGAAATTAAAATAGGATATGTGTGTGTTGAGGACGACATCTTCCTTCGCGCTTCTCAGGTTCTGGTGGGAGACTTTTACGAGATCGGACGAAGCGGAAACCCTGGAGATTGTCTTTCCAAAGTCGAAGATCATCTGTTGGGCGGTGAAGCCTGCGGAAAAGTTGTCGAAATACCCTGCCCGCGCAATCGGACCAAAGAGAAAAGTCCCACCGTTTCTCGCAGCGCTGGCTGTCCCGGATATCTGTGGCATATATTGCGACTCGGACAGTTTCAGCTGCGACTGCGATGACTCCAATCCTCCTTCTGCAAGCCGGATGCTCGGATTATACTTCAGCGCGATTTGCACGCATTGTTCCAGAGTAAGCGTATCGCTCCGCACGGTCTCTGTACTGACGCCCTGCATAGTCTGAGCCAGCGCAACGACAGGCAACAGCACATACAAAAGTATATACTTCTTCATAGTCTCCAGCATTAATTGTGATTATAGACGGCGGTTGTAAAAAGAAGTTCGGTTTAGAGCTTGTAGCCGATCTTCCTCAAGAAATCATGCCTGGTCTGTTTATCTGACTCTGTCTCGATTCCCCTGGTCTTAACCCCATCGACAACTCCCAAAATTCCACGGCCCTGTTCAGTCTCGGCGATGATGACTTCCGCGGGATTGCCGGTGGCACAATAGATACCGGCCACTTCCGGAACGTTCTTTATTGTTCCGAGAATATTCACCGGAAACCCTTCCCTCATCAAGATTATGAATGAATGCCCGGCCGACAGCTCCATCGCGTACTTTTTCGCGAGATCGGTCAGCTCATCGTCGTTGCCGCTGTACCTAACGAGCGCGGGACCGGATGATTCGCAGAAAGCTATCCCGAATTTCATTTGCGGCACAGTCTGGACTATCGCCTCGTGCAAATCTTCGACCGTCTTGATGAAGTGCGCCTGCCCGAGTATGAAATTCACATCTTCGGGTTTCACAATTCTAACGAGTTTGAGTTCCATGATTTTCCTCCTGTTAAGATTTGCAGCATTTACCGACGAGATCTCTATCCTGACGCCGGTATGTTGGCATCCGGAAAGACATGCGATACCCGTCCTCTATATGCTCGGGCAAAACCGTTACATGCTACCGACAATTCATTTTGCGGACCAATTTGGCGCGAGCTGGTTCTCGTAGGCGATCCTGCCGCCAACAATTGTCGCAAGGACAGGATCACAAGGAATTTCCGCGGGAGGTATCTTGTACAGATCGTTCTTGAGAATCGTGAAATCCGCGAACTTCCCGACTGTTATAGTCCCCTTTTCCCTCTCCTGGAAGGCGCCATACGCCGGCCACACGGTAAACGATTTCAAAGCTCCCGCCAGCGACATTTTCTGGAGGGGGAAAAACCCGTCGTCAAAATCAGAGCTGTCCACGTCCGCGTCGCGAGTAAGCTGGAAGTAACGCTCGGCCTCGGAGAACGAGCGGGGCATACCATCGAGATCCTTTCTTGTAACCGCGGCAAAAATACCGAGCCGTGGATCGGGACTCTCGTTCGGGAAATCTGACCCGGAAATGATTTTCGAACCGTGGTCCAGCAACGATTTCCATGGAAAGGCATACCTGGTGCGATCGGGTCCAAGCCTCGATTCGATCCAGTACATATCCGAGGTGCATACGACCGGCTGCATCGAAGGTATGACTCCGAGCTGTGAGAAACGTGCGATGTCCTTCGGAAGCACGACATCGATTCCTTCGATCCGGAGACGTGGGTCGTTTGCCCCTGCGACCGCAAGAGCTTTCTTGTACGCATCGAGGACCACATTGATCGCCCTGTCTCCATGGGCTTCAGTACAAACCTGGAAACCGTTCGAGAGCGAAGCAATAGTCAAATTCTCCAGGCTCTTAACGCCCATCAACGTGGCGCCGTACTGTCCGGGAGCGTCAGAGTATGCCCTGACAAGCGCAGACTGGCGGGGCCCGATCGGTCCATCCATATCCACCCTTACCGAACGCATGCTGAAGAAATTCCTATAATTGACAATTGTGCCCTCCTTCAAAACTGCCGGCAGAGTAGTGTCATTTCCGTCATACATTGCATAGACTCTGAGCTTCAGTTCTCCCTGGTCCGCTAGAAGCTTGTAGGCATCAAGTGTGTGACGGCTGATTCCCGCATCCTGAACTTCGGTGATGCCGTACCGCAGGCAAGTATCCGCTGCCAGTTCGATCGCGCTCTTTATCTCATCTTCGGATGGAGGTGGAATCTTCGAAGCGACGAGCCCTATTGCCGATCCCAAGAGTATGCCGGTCGGAATGCCTTTGCTGTTCCGGACGATTTCTCCTCCGGCGGGTGATTTTGTAGACCGGTTTATGCCCGCGAGCTCGAGCACTTTGCGATTAACCCAAATCGCATCCCCGTCCGAACTGACAAGAAAGACAAAATTGTCGGGCGCGGCATCGTCGAGAAGGCCGCCAACCTGCGACACCTTCTGATGCCACTCCCGCGGATTCCACCCGCTCCCCCTTATCCAACCGCCCAGCCTGGCTTTCGCAGTGGCTTCTTCCACAAGTCTTGCAACCTCCTGTGGGGAATGCGTTCCGGACAGGTTAACGGTCTGCAGGCTGAGACCCAGTTCCAGCATATGCGCGTGACCGTCGATGAGACCCGGCAGAACGTACGCGCCGTGAAGGTCTATCGTCTTCTCTCCGATGAAATGCGAAGCGACCGCCTCGCTGGTTCCGATCCCGACAATCTTCCCGTCGTCCACGGCGACCGCCTCCGCTTTGGGGAGGCTTGCATCCATGGTCTGTATATCTCCATTTGTCAGCACCATGTCGACTTTTAGTTTCTGAGTTGAGCAGGAAGCGAGAAGGAGAGCAAGGATTGCAGCCGCGGCAAGCGATAGATATTTCATTTATTCCTCATCTGATTCGTTAGAATTTACGAAACCACGGCAGAATTCACCACACACACAATAGACCTCACACCTGTCTTTCGAAACAAAAAGCCGGATGCTCTTGGAATCACCGCTGAGACCGAAGCGGTCCGGACATCATTGTGAATTACATGGTCCGCCGCTATATTCACTCGTGTTATTGGTGCATAACCTTCATTTCTGAACCAACTAGTTAAGGAGGTTCCCGATGGACCTTTCAATGACCACCACCACCTTCGAGCTCGAGGGGTACAAGATCACAAGACAGCTCGGAGTCGTCAGAGGCATCACCGTACGATCCAGGTCGGTATTCGGAACTCTCGGAGGATCTTTGCAGACTCTGTTCGGCGGAAATATCACGTTATTCACAGAACTCTGCGAGAAAAGCCGTGAAGAGGCTTTCGAGATGATGGTCGGACATGCCGAAGGAGTTGGAGCGAACGCAGTGGTCGGCGTCAGATATGACGCCACGGAGCTGATGAACGGCGTGACCGAAGTCCTTTGTTACGGGACTGCCGTTGTAGTCTCACACATTTAACTTCCACAGGAATATTCCGAGATATACGCAGGCGATCATGGCACGCCAGCCCGGGTTACCGAAAAAACGGCGCCGGCCTCCTCAGATGGGCTCGGCGGCACGATTTCAGCGGTCTTGCAGTTCCGGCAGGCAATGCCAATTTGAGAGACAGGAGAAACTCTCCCACAACAAAAACAGGGTCGATCTATGAACAACTCAAAAGTCAAGATCAGCTTTTTCGAGAATGTAAACCGCAATTTCGACAAAGCTGCCCAGTTTACGAGCCACCCAAAAGGATTGCTCGAACAGATCAAAGGCTGCAACAGCGTTTATTCATTTCAGTTTCCGGTAAGGACATCGAAAGGGCTCCAAGTTCTCCGGGGATGGAGAGTCGAACACAGCTATCACAAACTCCCCGTCAAGGGCGGCATCAGGTATTCGGACAAAGTGGATGAGGACGAAGTGAAGGCGCTCGCCGCCCTCATGACCTACAAATGCGCGGTCGTGGATGTCCCTTTCGGAGGCGCCAAAGGTGCCATCAAATTCAATCCCAAGGAGCATACCGCAACGGACGTCGAGGTTGTCACCAGGCGATATACCACAGAACTCATCAGGAAGAACTACATCGGGCCGGGCGTCGACGTGCCCGCTCCCGACTACGGCTCCGGTTCGAGAGAGATGGCATGGATCGCGGACACATACGCGACCTTTTACCCCGGCAAGATTGACGCGCTAGCCTGCGTGACCGGCAAACCGGTTGCCGAGGGAGGCGTGAGAGGGAGAACTGAAGCGACCGGACGCGGAATTTTCTACGGCCTGCAGGAGGCGTGCGACAATGCCGAAGACATGAAGAGACTGGGACTCACGCGCGGAATAGCAGGTAAGCGCGTGGTGGTACAGGGACTTGGAAACGTTGGCTACCATGCCGCGAAGTTCTGCCAGGAAGGCGGAGCCCTCGTGGTGGGACTTGCGGAATTTGAAGGTGCGATCTACAATCCCAAGGGACTCGATGTCGACTCTGTGGTGAGACACAGAAAAGAGACCGGTTCCATTCTGAAGTTCCCCGGAGCGAAGGATATCGAACACTCAAACGATGCGCTTGAACTCGACTGCGACATCCTCATCCCCGCCGCGCTGGAGGAACAGATCACGGAGGAGAATGCCCCACGCATCAAGGCCAGGATGATCGGAGAAGGCGCAAACGGCCCGACAACTTTCGCAGCGGAAGAGATACTCCTGAAAAAAGGGGTGATGGTCATACCGGACATGTACCTCAACGCGGGAGGCGTGACGGTTTCCTACTTTGAATGGCTGAAAAACCTGTCGCACGTGAGGTTCGGGCGAATGGACAAACGGTTCGAGCATTCCGCTTTCGACAAAATACTTCACGCCGTCGAGCAGACCACCGGAAAATCTTTCTCCGAAGCCGAACGCAACGCGATAACAAAGGGTGCTGATGAAATAGACCTGGTAAACTCTGGGCTTGAAGAGACAATGACAGGAGCATACAACCAGATCCGGGACATAATGAAGGGCGACCCGAGAATACCCGACTTGCGAACAGCCGCTTTTCTGAACGCAATCAACAAGATTGCGACGGCATACCTTGAACTGGGAATCTTTCCGTAGAGCCGTCCGCGTTTATTAAGGACAATTTCACGGATGACGCCGCCGGGAGTTACACCCTCCGAGAACCGAAATCGGCGGCGTCATCTGAACGGCCAAAGAATTCCTATCAGAATTTAGAAGGGTCTCGCTATCCTGATGCCGAACGTTGGTGAAGCGCTTATGTCCGTTCTCCACGCGAGGAAAATCCGAAAACTTCCGGAGCCATTACCAAGCCCCACGCCGTAGTCCGATTTCAGGCCGTTCATCGTAATCAGGTTCCACCCGCTGGTCATCCCGACGTTACCCGCTGCCTGCGCCTCGCCGACATCGCCGAAGAGGATGAGAGTGACGGTGTTGAGCGGGAAGAAGCTTGAACGCTTGAACAGCTCCGGATTGAACAAGACCTCAGCGTTGAACAGTACCAGTCGGTTTCCCGTGAACTCCTTGTAAGGGAATGCGTTCAGAGTATTAAATCCGCCGATTTGGTAAACCCGTTGCATGGGAAGGATGCCACGCGAAGTCCCGCCTCTGAACCTCATGTTCAACTGAACGCCACGGAAGAGGGGCTGATACCGGACAACACTAGCGGTCAGCATCGAAAAATTGAAAGCCCCGCTTACAGTCGTCTCTCCTCTCAAATCCGCCATCCACCCGGTTCGCTTCGTGTCTCCTCTGTACTGTCGGTGTTGAAGCTCGAGGACGACGCTGCGCATCCAGCCTTCCCCGACCGCCGGGTTCGGTCGAAACACCTTGTGGCCCCCGAAGATCGACCAGTTTGTCATGTCCGACAGCGAGGAATACTTGTCAACGTCAAAGCTGAGTACCGCCCTCGAATTCATATCATAGTACTGCGCGATATGAACCGACATTCCGTCTCTCGAGAAATAGTCCATGTAATCTTCTCTCGCAAGAACGGAGTAAAGTGAATTCTCCTTGGGCCCTATGATCCAGTAGTCTTTGGAATCGGTAAGCGAATGGCCTTCGATACCAATCTCGAACCTGTTCTCGTTTCCGAACCACTTGTCCAGGCCGGCCTGGTATCTCCACCGATGAAGCGCGAAAGCGTAGCCGGCAAACCCATATGGCGAAAAGCTCTCTACACCGCTCCAGAAATATTCTTTGCGCTGGCCGATACCGAGGAATAATCCGTCGACCCTGTTATAGTTTGCCGCCAGCCTGTCGAAGAGGAAGCTCGGTTTCGACCATATGTCCGGATGATCGAGCATATGGAGCTTGCTGGTTATGCTCCGCCTCATGTCCAGTTCGGTTCCGCCTCTCTCGATGACATTGCCTTCGACTTCCGCGCCCTCGCTCACATGAGCTTTTCCGTTGACCACGACGACGTCGCCTGTGACCCTGGCACTGCTGCGAACGTAAGCGTTGCCGTTGACAACGATGATGGTACCCTTTATAGTTCCGTGAATGAATGCGTCGCCGTTAAGAACTTTGATGTCACCGTTTACCACCTGCCCGGACGCGAGCGTGTAATCGCCGTTTTCAACGACGGCGTTCTTCACGTCGTACACATCGGCAGCTTCGCTGGCAAGCCTCCCCGCGTTCTGTGTCAGCTCCCTCAGCTGTTCTCCCACAGAAGTCATTTCCTGAGAAAGCTTTTCCAGCTCAAGTCTGTCTGCTTCCGAGAATTGCTGTGTTGAATCGGTGCGTGCCTTAAGCAACTGGTAGGATCTTTCTATCCCTTTCATCTGAGCCCTGAGCGAATCGATGACGCCCCCTTGATCAGATGCCGTTGAATCAGTCTCCTGTGTGGAAGCCCGGGATACCGCTGTAAGGAGGGAGAAAACCAGGAGACACGATAGCAGCATTTTCATTTTCAAAACTCCTTTTTCTCACGGAATCTACGAAGATGCCCGGATTTGTTACAATCGGCTAATTTCCGGAGGGAGATTCCTCGGCGGCCGACTCCAATGGGTAGAAATTCAGGAGCGGCATATATTCAAGGGCACCGTGAAAATAGGCGAGCTCAAAATACTGTCTCATTCCGGCAATTTCCTCTTCACCGAGGTTGAACTGTATGTTATCCGTGAGATAAGATTTGACGAGCCCGAAGTCGGCGTTGTACTCCGAAGCGGCAGCCCTGCATACCGCGTCGATATTATCGAGCCCCAGATTCTTGGAAGAGATTATCGCCTGCGTATCGTCAAGGGTGAGCGCTCCCTCCCTCCCCGCCCAGACGGCGAAAACGAACGGGAGGCCTGTCATGTCCCGCCACTCCTCGGCAAGATCGAGATAGTTGACGCCGGCAGATTCCGTCCTGAAAAGCGCGGCATCCCCGATCACGAGCGCGGCGTCGGCGGACGCGAGCATCTTCCTGATATCGGGTTCCGCCGCGATGAACTCCGGTTTTATCTCGTACCTCTCCGCGAGAATTATCTTGGTGAGGACGACGGAGGTCATCGAGCTGATATCGAGCGCCACCGTACGTATGTTTTTCAAATCCTTGTTAAAATAGAGGCGAATGCTGTTGACAGCACCATGAGCGATAATCCCGCACTCGGGGACAATTCTCAGCGTGGGAGTGTTTCTCGCGTAGGCGATACTCGGGATGAGTGCAACATCCAGCTTCCCGGCATTCAGCTGTACGGCGAGCGAGGAAGGAATTGCCTTTATCAAATCGAAGTTGTGAGGGAAAAGGTTATTCTCTAATCCATAAATGAGCGGTTTCGTATTAAGAAAACTAACCGCTCCCAGTTTCTTTTTTCCTGAAAGACCTTTTGGATCCGACATATCTTCACCTTACTCGTCCGGGCTTGTGGCTCAGTCGAATTTCTCTAGTGTATGGTACAAAGCGTCTCTTTCGATGGGAATTCTTCCCGCATCTTTGATAAGCTTTACGAGCTGGCGTTTTGTCAGCGCCGTTTCCGTCGAAGCGCCGGCCATCCTGAACACGCGCTCGTCGCGCACGGTCCCGTCAAGATCATCGGCACCGAATCCGAGGCTTATCTGTGCTACTTTGGGTCCCATCGAAATCCAGTACGCTTTGATATGCGGGAAGTTGTCCAGCATCAATCTGCTCACGGCAATACTCTTCAGGTTGTCGAAGCCCGTCGCCCACTGTGTCGAATCCTCGATGTGGGGGTGATAGGCCAGCGGGATGAACGCGAAAAACCCTTTCGTTTCATCCTGCAGCTCGCGCAGCCTGATGAGGTGGTCCACCCTTTCCTCGACCGTCTCCATGTGTCCGTAGAGC
>JBJKPN010000138.1:0-19591 GCA_046706365.1 Candidatus Kryptoniota bacterium
GTCACCGCTGGATATCCTGTCGCCCGTCGAGAAGAACTCTACGGACATATGACCCGTCGATGCCCAGTCCGCGGTAAACTTCCCGAATCCATCGGAAAACTGGAACGGCAAGCCGAGGTTGAAATATCTCTGCAGAACATTCCTGTTGTCGGACGTCCTGAAGAAACCTATGAAGCTTGAAGATCCTGAGAGAATCCCGAACGGAAGCGGTCCGGTAAGCATGACGTCGCTTGATAAGAGATCAGCGCTTCCCGCCGCATGAGTGGAATACTTGTCGCCGTCTCTGGTCTGTATCGCAAGTACCGATGAGAGTCTTCCGCCGTACTCAGCCTGGAACCCACCGGCGCTGAAATCGGCAACCCTTACAATGAGCGGATCGACAAAGCTGAAGAGTCCGAACGCGTGGAAGAGGTTGTACACCGTCATTCCGTCGATGGTGACCAGGTTTTGATCGGACGCACCTCCACGGACGTAGTACTGACTCGATATGCCGCCTATCGTTACGACACCGGGAAGCTGCATGACCGCCTGAACAAGGTCATTGTTAAGCAGGCCGGGGGCTTTCTCGATACTAGCGGGCGTCAGGACTGTCGTACTTGGGGCAGCAGGTCTCATGGTACCTGAGTACTGGCCATGTATCGTCACGGGAGGCATGGTTGTCGGCCGTTCGGGAAGCGCAAATGTTTCGGTTACCACGTTTGTATTACTCTTGACGGAGAATGTCTTTTGTTCAAATCCGACCGCGCTGACTACGACCTGTCTGGTTGTCCACGGTACTCCGGCCAAAACGAAGTATCCGGATCCGTTACCATAGGTGCCAACTGACGTCCCTTTGGCTCTCACGGTTGCGTAAGGTATCAGCTCACCGGTGGATGAGTCGACTACAGTTCCCCGCAAGGTGTACGTCCTTCCCTGCGCATTGCATGAGGATGCTGACAGGAGTGCGGCAATGGACCAGGATAGCATCGCGGAAAGGCAAAGTTTAAAGAATGACGGCTGGAACGATCTCACTAGTGTTATGCTTCGAATCACAACTCTCGAGATAGCCGGCGTATTCTTACTCATGGGTAAACCTGGATAACCAGTGAGTCATTAGATGCCGAGCCCAAGAATCCGAGGCCGCCGGAAATGTTCGTGAAAATCGGCCGCTCGGTTCTGAGCGTGGACGGGTCGTTGAAACCATTGGCCGTGCTGTAGAAATCATAGAGCGTGGCGTCGAGCTGGGTGATTCTGACAACAGCTTTTACTTGTCCCCCGCCAGAGGCAACCATGGCTTCGTTGTAAGCTGTCTCATAGTCAATTATGGGGAACGTCAAGTCGAAGACATTGCCGTCGACTCTCAAAAGGTAACTGGTAGTATCCTTCTGGTACGCCGGAACCACGTCGAACTCTCCGGAGATCTGCCTCCCTGTCGAATCCTTCCCCTCGTATTCCACCGCGAGTATGCCCCGGATTGCCTTGGTTAGACCCGATGGGTATATGATGAATTTAAGGTCCGTTGCATTCGGGACTCCTGGGTTGCGGAGTTCCTGATCCGTTTGAGAATCTCCGATGTAGATTGTGGCGCTGTCCAGAACAGTCAAATGTGAACTGCAGGTTGGAAAACCTTTGGCGCCTACTACGAGTGATAAGCCTGTATTCTTGCCAGCCGCAATTCTGCCCCTGAGAAAGTTCAGGCTGTCTGAATACGAGGTCGAAAGCGGAAAAACCTCGCCCGAGGAGAGACTTGAAATAGTGCCGCAGAGGCTGTCAAGTACCGGGGAGTAGTTCGGGTCTGCAATCGGATTTATGCTGTTCGTCTGGACACGAATGTCGACAGTGGAGTCGTCGCGAACCACTATGCCGTAGACAACAAGCTGCGGCGAGTAGACAACCTTCGGCTGAAAAGGTGAATTACAGCCCCACATCGACATGAGACAGGCAATCAGTACCCCAAATCTTCTGGTCAAGGAAGTCCCCTATCTATTCAGTTCAAATGTCCTCCGGGAACTACGGCCGGATTAAGCGGGTTGCTTGGGTTCGCAGTTGGAGTAGCTTCGAGAGACCTTAACCAATCCGGATTGCTCACTTCCCCCCTCATTGTGGAATGAACCAGAACGTAATCCTTGAACCCGGTCATGTCGACGAAGACAAAAATCACCCCTCCCTGAATGGAATTGTAAGTCCAGATTTGATACGGCTTCATGTCAGCCGAACTAAAGTGCCGCTCTATATAATCCGGGGATCCATAGTCTATGAAGACACGACCGCGGTCCATCAGCCAGCCGGCGGTAAAAGAAGACCTGAACTGTTCGTTGGCGTATTTGAATCGGCTGTAGAATGTCCTCCAGGAATTGAATCCGTTCGGCCCAGCTTCACTGTCCTGTTTAGCCCAGAACTGCGAAACGAACTTTCTCTTTGCCTGCGGAGTCACAAGTCGCTTATAGGCATTCGTCTCTTCAGGCGTTTCCAGATAGTTAGCCGCATGAAATAGATTGTTAAGAAGCGTAACCGACATTGTATCGAAAGGCGGAGAGATTATGGTCTGCCTGGATACTTGGTTTGTGTCGTTAGATTTCACGTAAGGATTGTAGACAAAGAAGTACCTGTTAGAGACTGCCTTGAGCGTGCTGATGGAATCCGACACGCTCAGCTTGAATTCGTACGTCCCTGTAACCAGGTCAGACACATTTGCCGACCCGATTTGTACGACGTCAGAAGATCGGCCACTTCTCGATGCCGAATAATGCTTCAAGACATCTCCCGCCGTGTCAAGAACATCCCAGCTCACCGTGTACGCCGTCGAATCGTGCATTCGCCTGAGTCCATAGACCTCAGCATAGAACTGTACTGTTGGTAAGCCCAGCCCATATAGCATTCTTGGATTTGGAACCACGTGCAAGGTATTCTTGTAATAAGGGTCGCGTTCAGAAGACTCACTTGAAATATCCGTGCACAACTCCACGCCGGAAAGACTAAGGCCTGATCGAGGAAAGCCTTTCACTTCAATCTCTGTGCTGAGTGTGTCACATGCTCTGTTGTTTTCGTCCGTTGCAATGACTGATGCCATATATTTCCCAGGGGGGAGAAGACAAGGATTCACCGTTATTATCCCCCCGGCTTCCCTAATGCTTGCAGAATCTGAGAAATACACCGGCAGCCTCTCTGCTTTCTTATAAACGGAATCGCTGCCGAGATTCCTGAAATGAAAGTCGAGTTCCACGAAAGTCAAGGAGTCATGCGGATAGCCACGGCTGGTTGAAATACCCGGGTTGTTGGTGACCGGAGCAACAGCGAGGTAGAATTCAACATCAGTAGCCGCCGAGTCATACCGAAATTGCGAATAGGAAAACCCTGTAATCAGACCAATTTGGGTCTGAGCAATGCAATTGGGAACAAGCTTAAAACCCAGGTAGAATAGGGCAGCCAGGAGGATTGTCTTTACAGTCATGGTATCACCTCGCCTATGCAAGTCACCGTCGTTTCCGTATCTTAACAACGGTGGTACCCTGTGACGCAACTTCCCTTCCGAACGGAACTTCCGATATGCCGGCCATCCAGCGGATTTCGGGAGTCCACCCGCATACGAAATATGTTTTAGTTTACCCCATTGGTTTTACAATATCAAGCTGCCTCGCCCGATCGGACGAAAGCCTGAGATAATAGATCCTCTGATTTAGTCCTCTGACAAATTGCGTAGTGGACGAGATTACTCCCGTCCACCGCAAAACTGATTATTTCTTTACTTCGATCGTCGGACCGCCGAAAATCGTTGGCGTCCCGGCTTTTTGAGCAACGGTATTGAAGGATGGAATGTCGCTGGTCAGAATATCGTTGAACTGACCGAGATACACGCCAAGGAGCTGCTCGAGCTGATCAGTGTGGTGCATGATTACTTCATTCGGAACTCCATTGTACGGCGACATGAAGTTGTACAGGAGTCCGCTGAGTCGTGAGTGGAAATGTGTGAAATCATGTATGTCGTCTTCGCCGACATCGTGCTGGACATCTTTAGTGTAAAGTGTGTCCATAAGAGACGACAGCTTTTTGCCAAGGGATTTGAGCCCGTCGAGCACCGGCTTGTACTTCCCGTCTTTCATGCCCTGTTCATCGGTGGCCAGTGACTTTCTGATCGTACCAATCTGGTCCTGGATGTTATCGATGCGGTTCATCATATCGTTGAGTGCAGTCGAGCTGTTCCTTGCGACAAGCCCGTCCTTCAGGTTGGACGTGAAGTAATCCGATGGTACGTTGAGTCTCGGATCCGGACTCAAGACCACGCTCGTGTGCTCGGTGGTTTTGCCGTCGAATGTTACAGCTATATTGTAAGTCCCGGGCGTAACCATTGGACCGCCGGTCGAATACGGGTTTTCTCTTGCGGCTCTCTTCTTGTCTATTTTCAGGATTCCAGGGCCCTGGTACCGCATGTTCCACACGTACCGGTTGAATCCTTTCTTAGCCGGGCCGTAAACCGTTGCTACCTCGTTTCCGGCCTGATCGGTTATGACTATCTTGACCGGCGTTTCATGCTCTTTCTTCTCTTTCGGATTTGCGCTGACCGTGTCTTTCAGGTAGTAGTCGATCATCGCACCATTCGGGGCGTTCGGAGCCGAGTAGGTACTGAGGTCATTGAAGGCGTCGCGGTACCAGAAGTGATACATGTAAGCCGGCAGCGTAGTGAAGAGGTGGAACGGCTGATCTTTCATTCCGTTGTCGAACTCTTCCAGCGGTGTGATATTGTCAAGGACAAAGATTCCTCGGCCGTGAGTCGCGACAACCATATCGTGATTGGATTTGACGAACTTGAGGTCGTACACGCAGACTGTCGGGAAATTGCTCTTCAGTCTCTGCCATTCCCTTCCGTCGTTCCTGGAGTAGAACAGTCCGTTGTCCGTGCCCACAACCAGGAAACCGCGCATATTGGGATCTTCCCTGACAACAATTGCCGGATGCCCCTCGGGGAGGTTGCTGGAGATTGCGGTCCACGATTTCCCGTAATTGTCGGTCTTGAACACGTACGGTTTGTTGTTGTCGAGCTCGTGCAGGTCTACTGCAACGAAGCATTCGGCGGGATTGAACGGAGACGGGTCGATCTGGTAAATGCGTCCCCATTCGGGAAGATGCTGAATGTTTCTGGCTACGTCCTCCCAATGCTTCCCGCCGTCTCTCGTGACCTGTACAAGCCCGTCGTCGGTTCCGACCCAAATCACATTTGAATCGAGAGGCGAAATGCCGATTGAGAGTATCGTATCGTAATTCTCTGCGCCGCTGATATCAAGGTTGATGTTGCCTCCGCTGGGAAGCTGCTTGGACTTGTCATTCCGTGTAAGGTCGGGACTGACTACTGTCCAGTGTTTTCCGCCGTCGAATGTCTTGAAAAGAACATTCGCGCCGATGAAGACCTCGTTCGGGTCAGAATAGGAAACCGCGATAGGAGTTGTCCAGTTGAATCTGTATTTCAACTTCGAGGGAGGCATATCGGGCGCGTCCCATTGATACGGTCGAACGTATTCCTCGAGGCCTGTCTTCAGGTTGAGTCTCTTCATCCATCCGTTCTGGGATTCGGCATAAATAACATTCGGATCGCTCGGTGCGGGAACCACATACTGACCGTCTCCGCCAGCAACCGGGAACCAGGCCTGACCGGTGATTCCTCCTCCGTAGAGGTTCGTGGAAGGTCCGTACCACGCGTTGTTGTCCTGCAATCCTCCGCCCATGTTGAAAGGATGACTGTCGTCGGCGGCGACCTGGTAAAATTCCTCGACCGGCAGGTTGTTCATGAAACGCCATGTTTTTCCTCCGTCGACTGTGATATAGGCACCGCCGTCGTTACCGTCTATCATTCTGTTCGGATCCTTCGGATCGATCCAGAGGTCGTGATGGTCGACGTGTACTCCATGCTCGATGCTCTTGACTGTTTTTCCGCCATCTGTCGATTTCGTTATCAGGAAGGACATGAAGTACAGCTCGTTCTGGTTGTCCGGCGAGACAACAACGCGTGAGAAGTAAAACGGCCTGACGTCGAGCTCGTGGTTATTCGTGACCATATTCCAATGGTCACCCAGGTCTTCGGAACTCCAGAGCATTCCTGTCTTCGATTCAATTAGCGCGTAAATATGATCGGGGTTGCTGGGCGCGGCTGCAAGGGCGATACGTCCCAGTGGCCCCTTCGGAAGTCCGTCCGTGAGTTTCTTCCATGTCGTGCCGCCGTCAGTCGTGCGGTAGATACCGCTCCCCGGACCGCCATCGTCGAGCGCCCATGGATGTCGTACAACCTGCCACATAGCAGCGAAGAGCACTTTCGGATTTCCCGGATCCATTACTAAGTCGGAAGCACCTGTCGTGTCGTTGACGAAAAGTACCTTCTCCCAAGTTTTGCCGCCGTCGGTCGTCCTGAAAATCCCGCGCTCGGGGTTCGGTCCCCACGCGTGTCCGATTGCCGCCACAAATACGTTATTGGGGTCTGATGGATTTATTGCTATCCTGGAAATCTGTCCGACATCCTTGAGGCCCATGTATTGCCAGGACTTCCCGGCATCGGGAGAGAAGAATATCCCCTTCCCTGTTATTATGTCGTTTCTAAGATTGGCCTCGCCGGTTCCGACCCAGATGAAATTGGGGTTTGAAGGGGCGATTGCCATGGCCCCGATCGAAAGCGAGGGTTCGTCTTTGAAGATGGCTTTCCATGATATTCCACCATCCGTCGTCTTAAAAACTCCGCCGCCGGCGGCGCCGACATAGTAGATATTCGGCTGACCGGGTATTCCGAGGACCGACGTGACTCTTCCTCCTGCCGCTGCCGGTCCTATATTCCTGAATTTAATATTATGCATCAGGTCGGTTGAATCATTTCCCTGCGCGGCCTGCAACACAGAGAAATTCCCGAGGCAGACTATCATTGCTCCAAGCCACAGGAAGAGTACTCTCCGAATGAGACGTTTCGTGCTATACTTACCCGATTGTCTCGTCCTCATCTGGTTCTCCTTTCTTGAGTTAATCAGCATTGCCCGGCCGTCGGCGCCAGCATCTCGAAAACCGCGCCGGGAGATGTTCTTTTGTGCTTACCACTTTGTCCGTAGATCAATCCGTCCGCAGAAGTTTCAAATGGCTGACGCAATTGCACTTGCAGTCCGAAGCTCCGAACCGCGGTATCAATATTTCACCCCTGGTCGATGAATTGACGACGCATTCCGATTGAGATTGAAGTCTGATCCGTTTTATTTCCACCTCTTTACGCGTCAACAGGTAATCGATATGCCACCTTAATTTCTTGACTTTTCTTGTGTGCCTTTCGAGTCTTTTTTCCATGTTTCTCTTGGCGCTTCCGGTATAGACGTATTCACCGGCCGGAAATCTGAACCTTCCGAGCTTTCCGACTGTGATCGACGTTGTAGCAGGAATTCTGAAAAAAATTTGATATGTGGTCTTAGTACTGTCCAATCTGTGGAGAGAATTGTTGATTTGTGCTTCGCCTACCTCAGGTTGTGTGAATTGACAGTCAACTGGGAAAACTATCTCTTCGTCCTCTGTCAGAGTTTTGTTTGTGAATTGGCCATAAACCGGAGACCGTCAGTTCAGGAAGCGAATTCCGCTGCCGCTGTAAGGACTCATCTCTGAAAAAATATAACAAAACGCACGGGATTATTGTTCGACGTCCTGGTTTTCTGAAAATATCTTCAGCCGCTGGCCGATTCTCAGATAACTGTTGTTCTCTAGACCGTTCCACTCTACCAGGTCGCCGACGGTGACTCCGTAATTCTGGGCAATTCTGGTAAGAGAATCTCCCGTTCTTACTTTGTAGATCAGCGGACTCCGGGCGGAGCCACTGGCGGCAGTGGTGCGGTTGGCGCTCATGTCGGAACCGGACGATTCGGCGAAGACCTCAGGTTGAGCATACTGAGGGAGCCGGATCGCCCAGGTACCTTCAGGAAGAAACCTGCCCACGAGCCATGGATTAAGGTACCTAAGTTCCTTGTAGCTCGAGCCCTGTTGCTTAGCCCAGGCGGGCAGGTTGTATATGTGAGTCACAACCACGAGCTTCGTTTCGGGCGGCTGATAGAAATCCGAAGGCTGCAGGTTGAACCCATACATCTTGTAATGAGACATGATTTGTTTGAGCGCGACAATTCGGAATACGAAATGGGCGGTCTCGTCGTTCAAATAAAGACTGTAGTAACTCTTGACCATCTGGTATCTCAGGCTTTCCTGGATGCCTCTCTCACCCATGTTGTATGCGGCTGCAGCCAGAGACCAGTTTCCGAACGTGCTGTCCAGGTCGGTCAGGTATCTAAGTGCCGCATTTGTTGCCTTTTGAAAATTATACCGCTCGTCGACATAACGGTTTACAATTAAGCCATACCTGCGCGCAGTCTCAGGAGTGAACTGCCATATTCCCGCTGCGCCCCGATAGGAGACCAGGTTTCTCAGCGCGCTCTCCGCAACCGGGAGATACTGGAGGTCAGTCGGAAGGTTCATGTCGCGAAGTTTCTGTTCGATATAAGGAAAATATTCCGTGCTCCTCTTCAAATCCAGAATGATCTGGGCGTCCGACAGTTCTACATAGAAAGTTTCTTCCATTCTCTGTCGGACATCGGGAATTTCCAGCGGCATCCTCTCCCCGCAGAAGCTGAGAGTATCGGGGATGCGATAAGTCGAAAGCCTGCTCACGTCCTCCGGGCTGAGACCGGATTGCGATTCGGAACTTGATTGGGTCGCCCCGAATATAAATCCATGGGTAACCAGTCCGAGCAACGCGATGAACAATAATCCAACAGGAAGTACAATTGCAAGAGTTCCCTTAAAAGTTCGTGACATAGCCATGGCGGATTCCAAAGTCTTTTATAATTCTCACTGCATCGCCCGGCTCGTCGCATACATGAAATATGTCGAGGTCTTTTTCGGTTATGCAGCCTTCTTCGAGAGCTGTCTCTCTCATCCATTCGAGCATTTTCTTCCAGTAACTGCTTCCCATCAGGACGACGGGAAAGGCCTTTGTCTTGTTGGTCTGTATCAGCGTTATCGCCTCGGAAAATTCGTCCACCGTGCCGTAGCCGCCCGGCATCACCACGAAGCCCTGTGCGTATTTGACGAACATTACCTTTCGAACGAAGAAATGCTGAAAAGTCATCAGCCTATCCGAGTCGATGTACTCGTTCGGCTTCTGCTCGAACGGAAGTTCGATATTCAGTCCGATGGATTCTCCGCCCGCCTCCTTCGCGCCGCGGTTCGCAGCTTCCATCAGGCCTCCTCCTCCCCCGCTTACAATCCCGTACCCGGTTTTCGCGAGTTCGAACGCAACCTCCCTGGTCAGCTCGTAGTATTTGCTCCCCGGCTTCATCCGAGCCGAGCCGAATATTGACACGGCGGGTGCCGATCTGCTGAGGAGATCGAAGCCGTCCACAAATTCCGACATAATCTGAAATATCCGCCAGATATCCCTTTGCCGCGCTTCGAGGATCGACAGGCGGTCGTTTGTCAGACCATGGTTGATAATCGTGCTCATGTTCAGATTCTTCCATCAATAAAGTTTTGCAACAGTGTCTTGCCGTTCTCCGTCATCACGGACTCAGGGTGAAACTGCACTCCAACCACCGGGTAATCCTTGTGCCTCAGAGCCATGATCAGGTTGTCCTCCGTCCAGGCTATCACCTCAAGCTCTTCAGGAACGTCCTCGTTGGATACGACCAGAGAGTGGTACCTGGTGGCCTGAAACGGAATCGGCAAAGAGGAAAAAACGGACCTTCCGTTGTGAATTATCTGGGATGTTTTGCCGTGCATAGGAACGGGCGCTTTTGTTATCTTTCCACCGAATACTTCTCCGATTGCCTGGTGGCCGAGGCAGACGCCGAAGATAGGGAGCGACTTGTGAAATTCCCGTATGGCATCTTCCGATATTCCTGCCTCGCTCGGTGTCTTGGGCCCCGGAGATATGACTATCGCATTCGGTTTCAAGGATCGGATTTCGGCGATGGTTATCTTGTCGTTCCGTGCGACGCTGATCGAGGCGCCCAATTCCGTGAGGTACTGGTAGAGGTTGTATGTAAACGAGTCGTAGTTATCAATAAGGAGTATCATTGGAATTTATCCAGAAGTTTCAGTGCCTCCAGGTTGGCTTTCATTTTGTTGATTGACTCGTTGTATTCGCGTTCCGGGTCGGAATCGTAGACTATGCCTGCTCCGGCCTGGAGATATGCTTTTTCTCCGGAAACCACAAATGTGCGAATCGCTATGCAGGTGTCCATGTTGGAATTGAAGTCGATATATCCCACGGCCCCGCCATACACCTGCCTTCTCGTTTGTTCGAGCTCGCTTATAATCTCCATTGCGCGGACTTTCGGAGCGCCGCTAAGCGTGCCGGCCGGAAAACAGGCGGCCAGTGTCTCGATTGCATCCCTGCCTTTATCGATCGTACCGACGACGTCCGAGACGATATGCATGACGTGCGAGAACTTCTCGATATGCATGAAGTTGTTGACATGCACGCTTCCTGTCGACGCGACCCTTCCGATATCGTTGCGGCCCAGGTCAACTAGCATAACGTGTTCCGCCTTTTCCTTCTCATCGCTGAGCAGCTCGCGTGTCAGCCTGTCGTCTTCTTCCTGATTTGATCCCCGCGGTTTCGTACCGGCGATCGGTCTCATCTCTATCGTGTCCCCCTCCTTCCTGACAAACATCTCAGGGGAAGATCCGATCACTGCAACCCGATTTCCGGCGGAAGTGGACTCGAGATAAAACATGTATGGCGAAGGGTTTAGTGCGCGGACGCCGCGATATAACAGGAATGGGTCACCTTCGAGGTCAAATTCTGCCCGTTGCGAGAGAACCACCTGAAAGATGTCGCCTTCGACTATGTATTCCTTTGCCCGCCTGATGATCTTCTCGTATTGCTCTTTTGTAATGTTGAATTTCGCTTCACCAACCCTGCACTTCGGTGAATCCTCCTGATCATTTCTCTTTTCCAGGTGTGCCGACAGTCCGCGCAGACTCTCAAGACGGTTCTCGACCGACTCCACGGATTTCCGCGGGTCATCGTTCAGTGGTACAAGACTGATCAGCTGGACTCTTCTCTTGAGGTTATCGACTGCCAGAACCGTATCGTAAAAATTCAGCATGGCCTCGGGAAGGCGGTCTGTTGCTTCCGGCATGGGTATGTCTTCGAGGTATCTTACGAAGTCGTAACCGAAGTATCCAACTGCACCCCCAGAAAATCTCGGCAGACCCTCCAACGGATACACCCTGAACGCCGCCAGGTACTTTTTGAGTTCGTCCACCGGCGAGCCATCCATCTTCTTTGTCGCATTCCCGGAAGTTACCGAGACGGAGTTGGTCCGGACCGTGAAAGTAGCAAAGGGATTAACGCCCATGAACGAATATCGCCCGATGTGTTCCCCTCCTTCGGCGCTCTCGAGGAGAAAACTATTGCCACCGGTAAGGCGCAGCCGCATGTACAGCCCGACAGGCGTGTAGATGTCTTCAAGAATCTCGACTACAACCGGAAAGTGAGTGTACCCCTCCCGTTTAGCATCTTCGAGCTCCTCGAGGCCGGGAGCCCGTTCAATTAGAGGCCGCATCGACACTCGCTCCTTCGAAAGCCTCAATCGCTTTTCTCATCTTGTCGGGGATTGGTGTTGGACGACCGGTGCCGGGTTTGATTGCAACGACAGTAGTGCGTCCGGAACACATCTCCGCCCCGTCGTCTCTTACGATTTTCAAGTCGAAAGTGAAGCTGGAGCGGCCTATTTTTGAAATGCGCGCCAGAATCGTGAGCCGGTCGCCCAGCCTTGCGGCTTCGTGGTAATCGGCCTCGTTGTGAGCTACTACAAATTCCACCCCGTCGACGAGTATTTCCTTCTTCATCTCGAAGCCCAGTTTTTTGAGATACTCGATCCTGGCTTCTTCGAAGTAATAGAAGTATATGACGTTATGGACAACCTGCTGGATGTCTATCTCGTATGTCTTGACTTCCCGAGAATATTTGAGGTTGAACGAACTGGAATCTCTATCAATCGGCACGATATTTCACCAGAATCTCTGCAGCTTTCTTCACGTCCTCCATGGAGACATCAAGGTGTGTAACCGCGCGGACCTTTCCGGCAGTCCCGGCGGAAAGCAGCACGCCGAGCGACTTTGCGTCTGCAATGAATTTGTCCATTTTGATCGGCGGCTTCAACCCGAAAATCACGATGTTTGTCTCGACGTCGTCGATGTTCAGCTCGTAGAGCGACGAGTCGAGCAGAATCTTCCCGAACACCTTTGCCTTTTCATGATCCTCGGCCAGCCGCTGGACATTGTGTTCCAGCGCATAAAGTCCGGCTGCAGCAAGCACTCCTGCCTGCCTCATCCCACCCCCGAAGATCTTTCTGAATCGGCGTGCTCTGGTGATGTATTCTTTCGTTCCGCTGAGAACGGAACCGACGGGTGCGCCGAGCCCTTTCGACAGGCAAACCGAAACAGAGTCAAAGAGCCTCGCATATTCGGAAACCTTGATTCCCGTTGCGACGGACGCATTCCACAATCGTGCACCATCGAGGTGATATTTCAGATTGTGATGCTCTGCAACCTGCTTGATCTCCTCGATGAGTTTCATCGGGTAGATTGATCCTCCGCCACGATTGTGAGTATTCTCCACGCACACCAGCCTCGTCGGCATCATATAGTAGCTGATCGGGCGGACGGCGTCCTCGACTCCCTCGGCCGTCATGAGGCCCCGTCTGCCTGGGACCGGGTTCAATTGGATTCCCGACAGCAGTGCGGGTGCTGCAGTCTCATAATTGAAGATGTGCGAATCCTTTTCGACAATGACTTCATCGCCCGGATTCGTATGGGTTTTCAATGCGAGCTGATTGGACATCGTACCGCTCGGCACGTAGATGGCGGCTTCCTTACCAAGGAGCTCCGCAACTTTTTCCTGAAGGCGGTTTATGGAAGGATCTTCGCCGAAGACATCGTCCCCCACTTCCGCTTCGGCCATTGCCTTGCGCATGGCAGCGCCCGGCTTCGTGACCGTATCGCTTCTCAAGTCCACGTAGTTCGTTGCTACATCTCCTTACTTTTTTGTCTGAATTTAAGAAAAAGTCCCAAAAGAATTGACGCAGATGCAATCGACTCGGCAAGATGTGCAATCCAGTTGCCGTGCTCGGTGTAGAACGTCATCTCACTGTCTATCGGAATAGTCGCGGACAGTGTTGCCTTCTCGTCCAGACTGGTCAGCCTGCCGATATACCTCCCGTATGGGTCGAGGAACTCTGAGATTCCGGTATTGGCTGCCCTGACTACCGCCCGCCTGTTCTCTATCGCCCGGAAGATTGCGTAGGCCGCATGCTGGTACGGTCCTGAGGATGTACCGTACCATCCGTCGTTGGTTATGATGACGAGGAAGTCGGCTCCCTTTTTCACGAAGTCTCTTATGTATCCCGGGAACACGCTCTCGTAACATATCGCGGTAGAAAACCGAAGTCCGCTTCTGAGTTTGAAAACCGTCGTGTCCTTCCCTCTCGACCAGTTGCTTATTCCCACTCCCCATTTCAACGGCTTAATCAGAAATGGGACTGCATCCGCATAAGGAATCCGCTCGCCGAACGGCACGAGGATGATTTTGCCGTAGGTCTGGTATTTATTCGAATTCGGTTGAAAGAGCGCGGCGCCGTTGTAAGCGTCGTAATACTGGTTCATGAATTCGTCGTAATGGCTCGTCGGCCCGGCCTCCGTGCTGTCGGCAAAGTAATGCGCCAGCGGAACGCCGCTCAGAAGCGGGATCCCCGTCGTATCTATGAAAGACTTCAATGATTCCAGGTCGTAATGAAAAGGAGGCAGCAGAATATAGAAGGGTATCGCGGTCTCAGGCCAGACAATCAATTCCGGGTCGCTCTTCAAGACGGCTTTCGTTTCATCCTCATACGTCCGCAGAATCTGATTTGGGGATTCCTCCCACTTAGCGTAGGGATTTATGTTTGGTTGGACCACTGAGACTCTCAATGTCTTGCGATATTGAATTTTATTTGCGCCGTTGAGTACAATCAAGCCGTGAATTTCCGGAATAATTACGACCAGCAATGCCATTGCGAAAGACGTTCCGGCCCGTCTCTTATATTCTTTCGGATTTTTCATCCACTCCGTTAAGGCGTAAAAGAAGAGTACATTCACGATCAGAATCTGGAGAGAGACCCCGAAGAGCCCCGTGTACGATGCGAACTGGATATCTGCAAGGTTATACGCCTGAGAATAACCGAGAGTCAGCCACGGGAAAGCAACCTGGGTAATCGAGTGAAGATGCTCGAACGACAAGTATAGAAAAGGAAACAGGAAGATGGCCGGCTTCCTTCCCAGCCTCTTTTGAATGAAATGATAAACGAGCATCGGCACGGCAAAAAAAAGCGGGTGACCGATTACCAGCGCTGCACCGCCAATTAGCAGAAAGGGATCCGCCCCCGTAGCCCAGCCGCCGACCCAATAAATAGTAATGATATTGAAAACCAGGAAGGAGAAGTATGTAAGCTTGAACACCTCTTTGTAGTTGGGTGCATCGTCGATTGCATACAGGAAAGGAACGAGTGCGACAAAGGCCAGCCACTCGAAGTGGAACGGCGGAAAAGAAAATCCGAGTAGTAATCCGGACACTGCTCCCAGTGCAAGTTTGGATGTGAAGAACTTTCCGGTCTTTTTCATCTGAGGTTCGCTTTATCTATAGACGTAGATGGGATTGGAAAGTATCCAGGGAAAGGATCTTTTCGTGAAGAAAGGAAGCATGGTGCGCTGCTGGAAAGCCTGGACTCTGTATTGGCCCGGGGACGTGAGGGAGAATGATGCACTGCCGATATTCTCATATGTTTTGATCACGGTGCCGCTGCGTACAACCTGCGTGACGATATTGCTGCTGTCGGGCATTTGAAGATGCAGGATGACTTCACCGTTCAACCTGATGCTGTCTCCCATGATGACTTCCGTTGAATCATCCGAGGCGGTGAACAGAAACCCTCTGGCGTGCTCCAGACCTGAAAATGCCGTGAAGCAGTTGCCGTTACGGAGTGCAGCGAGGAGCACTTCCCTGTCATGTTCATAATGGCCGTTGAAAGAAACTCTTGTCACGATGATGTTATGAACAAGCATAAACTGGCTGGCGTAAGAAGGAATGTGCCAATATTTGTTTCTTCCGATTTTCAAATGTGCGGACGCATTAAGCACAGATATTCCTGCGACTTTCCTTGAACGATTCAACTCGTCGAATTTCCTCATCCCTGCGGCGGGATACTTGAGCAGATAATTCAGCGCTTTCGCCTCGAAGCCGTATATGAAGTAAGTTGCGAGGAGCTTGTTGAAATCGAAAAAGGCGAGAGCGCTTTTCCATTGTCTGTCGAAGTTGTAAATCTCCAGTCCGCTGAAACGGTCGGTTTTCATCTCAGGACTAACGGGATCTCCGTCCATCCCAGTCATGATTACCATGTCGCCTTTTCTCAAAGCATCTGCCCTGACGGAATCTGCAGTAATCCCCTTCTCCGGGAGAAGCGGTATGCTGTCTCCGACAACAATGAAGTCACCTGATCCGTTCAGTGATGTTATTTCGACTGCGGGGATAAGCATAGTTATGCCGAACCTGTGTGCCATGTCGTCTTTCATCGGCTGGACGGTGTTCTTGTCGGTGAATATCGCGAAATCGAGTCCAAGTGAGTCGCAGGTTTTCCCGATTCCCGCGTATGTCCCGCTTCCATCGGAATAATTTGTCCTGATGCCGATCACCCCTGAGTACTCGTTATAGTTTCCGAATTGAATCCCCGCTTCGCGCGCAACCCTGTAGGAGAGGAGGTCGTTGGCAATCGACGCCACGATGATCGAAGCCAGTATAAAGATCGCCCAGTGGAGTATTCTCTTAGACATGTCGGCGTTTGTAAAAGTATCGCATGGTGAGGATGGCTGCCGCAACAATGACGAGACACAGGACGACGATCCCGTAAATATCAAGATAATGGTCGAGAAGCCGCCAGTTGCGTCCGAGGATGGCCCCACCGAAAACCAATATGCTGTCCCACAGGAGCGCGCTCACCGCACAAAGCGGAAGTGTAATCGAAAACGGTAATTTTGAAATCCCTGCAAAGAACGAAATAACCGCCCTGGTTCCGGACAGAAATCTGTTTGCCACGACCAGTCCGTAGCCGTATTTGCCGAACCACCCTTCGACTTTCGAGATCTTGTCGAGCGGCAGAAACCTGAGTTTGCCGGCATTGAGAATCTCCTTCCCGAAGAAGAATCCGACATAGTACATGACCGCGAAACCCAGCGTTCCGCCGAGAGTTGCGGAAATAATGGCCGCTATCGGGTTGAGCTTTCCGAGGCCGGCAAGAGACCCGCCGAAGGCAATCACAACATCACTTGGCGAGGGCGGAAACAGGTTTTCGAGGAAGGCGAAGAAGAACAGCGTGAAGTAAAGGTAGAGAGGGTCGGTGTTGTTAAGTGCGGTTATCAGACTATCGATTTGGGTCACGATTGTTCCATCAGGACTACTGCAAAGCAGGCAATGGAATCTTCACCTACAAGTGTTCCCTCTGTCGTCTTCGATTTGACAGAAACTGCTGTTTCGGGCAAGTTACATTGTCGTGAAATAGATTTGCGAATTTCTTCGTATAACCCGCTCAGCCTCGGCCGGTCGGCAACGATGACAGTATCGATGTTCGCAACCGTCATATTCCTGGACGATGCTTTCTCGAGCGAGAACGCTAGAATCTGTTTGCTGTCGATGCCCTCTATCTTCTTGTCATCGTCGCGAAAGTACATTCCGATATCGCCGCCTGCACACGCACCAAGGATGGCATCGCTCACTGAATGAAGTACGACGTCGCCGTCGGAATGGCCGCGAAGCCCTTTCGGGAAATCGATCGTTACGCCGCCCAATTTGAGAATCTTTCCTTCCACGAGCGTATGTGCGTCGAATCCGAAACCGACTTTCATAACGAGTGGAACCCGTCAAATTCATAGGTCGGCTCTTCCCATTCAATCCTCACATCGGTAACATGGGCCGAAATCGGACCGACTCTTAATTCCTTGATAAACTCTTCCAGCATTCCTCTGTCGCCTTCCGCGATTACCTCGACCCTGCCGTCAGCCTTGTTTTTGACGAATCCCTTCAGTCCGTAAACGCCTGCCTTGCGTGCTGTAAAAAACCTGTAGCCGACTCCCTGTACCAGTCCGCTTATTTGAAGGTGAGCCCGCGCGCTATGCATTTGTGAGCTTGCCTCTCAGCGTCCGAACGACTTCATCGAGCTTCGCTTTGTCGAAGGTGATGGAGAAGAATCCGTTTCTTCCTCCGCCTTTGACTCCGAGATTGTTCTTGAGCTCGTTCAAAATGGTAGCGGCAAGCACTTCGCTCTCATGAAGGTTCAAATTCATTTGACAAATATTCGAATCGCACCTGTGAAAAGCAAACGACTTACCCACGCCCTTGGAGACACAGCTCGCGACAAATCTGAGTTCGTTTGCGTCGGTCGTGTCTGCGGTCAGGTCGACGACCGGAAGACGTTCGGCCGATTGTTCTATCCTCGGTTTCAACTCCTCGCATTTCAACCCCATCACTCTTTCGGAGAGAAACTTTATTCTCGAATCCTTTTCCTGTATCTGACCCTTAAGCCTGTCAGCTGAAGAAGGAAGCTCATCGACAAGCGCCGAGAGTATCCGCGCAGTTTCCGAAGTGGACTTGTGAAGTCTGTAGTACTGTGAAAGCGCACGGTTGCCGCAGAAGAATTCGATCCGGGTCAGCGAGCCTTTTACTTTCTCAGTACTTCCGGTAAGTATCACCCCGACTTCAGACGAGTGAGTACAGTGGGTTCCGCCGCATGGAGATAAATCGAAACCTTTCACTTCGACTATTCTGACGGTACCCTCTACTTTCGGCGGCTTCCGGAGTTTAAAGGAAGCGATATCCTTCTGCTCGGCGAAATGGATGACGATTTCCCTGTCTTCTCTGACAATTTTATTTGCCTCCTCCACAGCCTCCCGGACCTCGCCTTCAGATGGGGCTCTCGATAGATCGATCGTTCCTGCCTCTTCTCCCAATCTTGATGAAACCGTGGATATGTCGAAGAGATTCTCGAAAGCGGCCGAAAGAATATGCTGGCCGGTGTGCTGCTGCATATTGGAGAACCTGCGCTGCCAGTCGATTTCACATCTGACCTTGCCGATTTCCGGTTTCGCCGTCATAAGATGGACTATCTTGTCCCCGTCTTCGAATACATCGATAACCGGCACGCCGTTTATGGTCCCGGTGTCGTGCTCCTGTCCCCCGGAAGTCGGGTAGAAATAGGTGGAATCAAGTATAGCGGCAAATTGTCCGTCTCTCTCGGACAATTCGACGATACTCGCATCGAAAGCAATCGTGTACGGATCGGTATAGTAAGGTCTCATTTGGCATCGCGCGTTACTGGTTCTTGATGAATTACTGCTCTGAAAATCTGGGGGAACTCTCTCACGATGGATTCTTCGAGCTCGTTTACAATCATAACTGTTTCTGCCAGGGAAAAGGTTTCATCGAACTGACAGGTCATGGCGGCGCGCAGGCCGGAGTCGCTCTCGGTGAAATGTAAACCGTTGCACGACACCACGCCCCTTTTTGACTTGACGTAACTTTCGACCTTTTCAGGCAATCCGCTCCCAATCAGGTCGACCGAAGTGGCGCGTACCGGTGACGGAGAGGATTTATCAATGTGTATGAACACTTGATCCACTCCCCTGAGGTCCTTTCTTATTGTGCGTTCGAGTGCATCGGCTTTCTCGTGAGCGGCCTCGATGGTTCCCGCGTCTTCGACCTCGAGGTGCAGGTCTACAACCAGACCTTTCTGAGTTGTGAAAACCTCGACCTCATGAATCTTGCTTTCGGTCTGGTTCGCCGCGAGTCTCACCTTGTCGATTATGGTCTCATTGCTGGTCGCAACGGGCTCGGCATGTACGACGACATCGATGCCGTCCCTGACCTCCCGCACTCGTTTCTCAATCTCGTCTACCAGTGCGTGGGCCTGCTCGAAAGGAAGAAGCCTGGGTAGAGCCACTACCATGTCGACGAATATTCTTCCGCCCGAGTCTCTGACCCGCAGGCTGGTGAGTTTCTCGACTTCCCTCGACTGTAGGGCTGCCCGGCGTATGCTGTTCACCAGATTCTTGTCCGGACTTCTGTCGACCAGCACATCGATGCTTCTCTTGCCGAGCCTGAGACTGATGATCACTACTATGACCGATACACCGAGTGCGGCCACCGGATCGGCGAACGAGAATCCGAATTTCGCTCCGATCAGGCCGAATATGACGACACTCGAACTTAAAATATCTGTGGAGAAATGGAGTGCGTCTGCCTCGAGCGCCTGGCTGTGATGCTTTCTCGCCATCTTTGAGAGAAGTCTTGACCTCGTGAAATCAATACCGATCGAAGTAAACATCACGACAAAACTCCAGGCAGTAACGTCTATCTGGACGCTCTTGAAGACCAGTCTCTCGATGGCCTCCTTTGCTATAAGAAAGCAGGTGATCAATAGGAGAAGTGTCTCGAAGAGGGCCGAGATATTCTCGAATTTCCCGTGACCGTAATGATGTTCCGAATCTGCTGGTTTATCGGCGGCGCGGACGGCGAAGAGAGTCA
>JBJKPN010000139.1:0-27106 GCA_046706365.1 Candidatus Kryptoniota bacterium
CAATAATCAGCAAACCGCAATCCGATTCCGTTTCGATCACGTTCCGTCTAGATACTCTTAACTCGGAGATCGTACCTGTAGTCAGCAGCAAGATTCGTATCGGCTCGCTTCTTGTGCATTCACCCGGCGGAAGTCCTCTTTGTGGAGCGGCAATTTATTCCCGTATGAGGACAGTTGCGGTGTCTCTGACCAATGGATTTGCCACATTCGATTACGACGGTGGCCCGCTTAGTGTCCGTCTTCCCGGTTACTACATCAAAACGGTCGACACGTTGCAAGGAGAAGCTGTAAGCCTGACCCCGATCGCCGACAGTTTACTTATCGGCAAGACGTTTCTCATCGACCCGGCCTTTGGCGGGAAGGAAACGGGTCCTGCATCCGGTCGCTTGAACGCGGCCGGCATCGACCTATCCGTTGCGAGAGAGCTCAACAAACTGCTGCAGAGTTTCGGCGCTGACTCGCGTCTAGTACGCAATACCGATACCACGTTGACTCTTGAAGAGCGCGCCCAAATGTCTAAGAACTACTCCAGGGGATTCTATATTGCCATATCCGCAACAAATCCGACTCCCAGGTTTTCGGTGACGATTTACCCGAGCATTGTCAATAGGAAGCTCGCGTCGGCCCTGCAGGGCGCATTGGGTGTCGAATTCGATACAACGGGCACAGCCATTTCACGCAGCGGCATCTTCGAACTTGCAGCCCTGAACACGATAGGCATCGAGCTCCCCTCTCCGGGAACCGGTTTTTACTCCGGCGAAGGCCTCCAGCAGCGGGCCACTGAGGTCGCGTGGAGAATACTCGACGGCCTACTGGGATATTACGGATACCTGAATTCGTTCGCTAAATCCGATTACACGAAGTTGAACGATACTCTTTGTCTGCCATCAAGCGACGGAAACAGCCTGTCGATTGATCCGTCGAAGTTGAGGCTGATAAACAAAAATTTTCTCCTGGACTACAAAAAAGGAAACGAGGGCAATTGAAATGCTGAATTACGTTTGGCTCGGACTAATTGTAATCGGAGTTCTCACTGCCGCGGGGAGCGATATTTACGATGCCTCGACAAACCGTTATCGAAACGGGGAACAGTTCGAACTCCAATACGACAGCACTTCAGCCAGTACAGCCGTCGTCAGTTACAGCAGGAACTACTTCGATAAGTTCTACGGAGTCGAAATTGAAGGAGATAGCACACTGAGTTTCCCCGCAACGGTCGCCGGTAGCTCGATGCAGATAAAACTCGGCGATACTACTCCTGAACTCTGGCAAACGGTGGCCAAGACCGCCGACAATGCCAAAATGATGACGGTGAAAATTGTAAGGAGAGGCGCCGGCACAGCTTTCGTACTGCTTCCGATTACCAACCTTGTCAGGACCAAAGCCGTCCTCGATGCCGTGATCAGCTACAGCTCGCTGGCAGTAGAGATTGCAATCGGACTGATCGGAGTTATGGCATTCTGGCTAGGGATAATGAAGCTTGCCGAGGACAGCGGCCTTATAAAGATCATTGCCAGGATGATGAGGCCGATAATGACCAGAATCTTCCCGGAAATTCCGCCGGACCACCCGGCCATCGGTGCGATGATAATGAACATTGCCGCCAACATGCTCGGACTAAGCAATGCGGCGACGCCATTCGGGCTGAGGGCTATGGAAGAACTCGACTCTCTGAACCCGCAGAAAGGAACTGCAACGAACGCGATGGTGACTTTCCTTGCAATAAATACTGCGGGACTTACCCTGATCCCGGCAACCGCTATAGCGGTTCGCGCCGCGATAGGGTCGAAGGATCCGACAATCATACTCCTCACGTCATTCTTCGGCGCCGGACTGGCAACGATCGCCGGGATAAGCGCCGCAAAGATTCTTCAAAGAATGAAGGTGTACAGGTTTGACAAGATCGGCGGAGACGATGCGGAGGTGAAAGCAAAATGATAAAGGATATCTTTCAGGCCCTTTCGATAATCGCAATCCCCCTGATAATCGCCGTCTTCGTCGTGTATGCAGCGAGAAAAAAAGTACCTGTCTACGAGAGTTTCGTTGTAGGTGCGAAGGGAGGCTTCGAAGTTGCAGTCAAGATAATTCCCTATCTCGTCGCCATGCTAGTTGCCATCGGTATCTTCCGGGCCAGCGGGGCGATGCATATCTTCGTGGCGGCACTTGCTCCACTGGCCCATCTGATCGGGATGCCTCCCGAAGCGCTGCCGATGGCGATTCTTCGGCCGCTCAGCGGGAGCGGGTCGCTGGGTCTGATGACGGATATAATGAAAAGGTACGGACCGGATTCGTTTATCGGAGTGCTGGTTTCGACTATGTACGGAAGCAGTGAAACCACGTTTTATGTAATCGCCGTTTATTTCGGCGCAGTGAATATTTATCGTACACGTCATGCGGTGGCCGCCGGCCTGATCGCCGACGCTGTCGGAATGCTGGGTGCTCTGCTAATATGCAGGATCGTGCTCGGAAGCTGATTATAAAGATACCGGAATTTTGATGAAGATTTTCTTTGCACTGAGTGTTTCCGTTCTCCTATCTGCATCTTTCTGCAGCGCACAGAACTTTGCTGAACCTCCTCTCCTGCCGGGAGAAAACCAGATTTCCGGCGGACTCGGCATAACGTGGATAACCGATGGCGGCGGCGAACCCGTCCAGTATTACTCGATAGGAGTCCTGCCCGATCTCTCGTTCGGCAAGCTGGGCATCGGCCTTGATCTCACTCTCCTAATTTCCACGAATGACGGGACAATCCGTAAAGCCGACTGGTCGAACGGGGCCTATCGAACGATAATCCGGTACGTAAGATGGGGGCACAAGCATGACCCGGTGTACGCGCTGGCGGGCCAGCTCTACGACGCAACGCTTGGCTACGGATTGATCGTCGACAATTACAATAACAGCCCGAGTTACGACGATCGGAAGATCGGCGCGGTGTGCGACATTGACCTTTCCAGGTTCGGCTTTGAGACGATGTACGGCGACTTTCAGCGGCCGGGCGTCATGGGCGCGAGAGTTTACGTGCGACCACTCAGGTTCACCGGCTTTGCAGATTTGCCGGTCATAGGTGGAATGGAAATCGGGGGAACATTTGTCACCGATCGGAATCCGAATTCCGGCGTGATTGCGGCTACTTACAACCCGGCCACAGAGCAGGACAGTATCATCGAAAACAAGGGGGAGGTCGAAGAGTTCGGTCTCGACGCAGGATTCCCGCTCCTCAGATCTCACCGCTTCGATCTTGATGCCTATTATTCATTTGCTCAATTCGAACGATTCGGTCATGGATCCGCTGTCGGCGTGAAGGGAACATTCCGGGCGCCTGGATTGGCTGCCGCATCATTAAGAATTGAAAGACAATTTATCGGGGACGAGTTCATCCCCGAATACTTCGACCAATTCTACGAACTGTCCCGATTCGCGCCGGCCGACAGCGTAGTCAGCAAAGCTTCACAGCTACAGAACATGAAGAGGTCCGCGGGCTGGTGTGGCCAGCTGACAATATCTCTGCTGCAAAATTTCAAAATACTCGGAAGTTATCGCGGAATAGACAACGATCCGAATGGAGGTCTCCTCAGCTTCGAAACGAAACTTCCTCAGCTTGTTCCCATGATCGTCTTCAATGCGGCATATGACAGATGGGGTGTAAGGAGCTTGAACGGTCTGTTCAGGCTTGACAACAGGTCGTTGTTCTATGCCTTCGTGGGCTACCAACCTTATCCGTTCATGACCGTGGGATTGAACTACTACTGGACGTTTATTCCGCGAAACGGGACTTACGTGGTTCAGAGAAGGGTATCGCCCGGGGTTATGCTCAACTTTACGTTTTGAATTAGGAACCTTTCCAGCCGCCTTATCTGTTAAACAGAATAAAACGGAGAAGCACTTGTGAAAAGCGCCTGGATTGTTGTTTCCGCTCTAATCATGATCGGGCTCGTCAGCCTGTTTTCCCACGATATCGTCTTCGCCAAACCAAAAAACGAGCCTTCGTTCGCAAAGAATTTGCAGGTACTCACCTTCCTGAAGACCAAGAATGAATTGAAAAGTTGGATGCACATGATGAAGAAGAGTCTCGGCGTCAACTGCAGCTACTGTCACAATACCCAGGATTATGCCAGCGATGCCAAGGTTCCGAAGAGACGGGCCCGTATGATGCTCAAGATGCTGGTACAGATCAGAAAAGATTACTTCTCCTTCCCCAACGCAAAAAAGCCGACGTGCTATACATGCCACCAGGGACACAAGCATCCCGTCAATATACCGCCGAGTGGATTCGAAGGCTTCGACAACAATCAATAAGTCCGAGTGTATCGGGTTTTCGCCGGCTGGTGCTTCAGTGACCAAAACAAAATGCGCCTGACACTGCTGTTCCTTCTGGCCGCATCGAGTGCGGCTTCTGCTCTGCCGAGATTCGCCATCCTGAAAGGGGAGCAGTGCATCAATTGCCACATCAATCCCACCGGCGGCGAACTCAGGAGTCCGGAGCAGGCGAACGACTTTATGAACAGCCACCTCAGCTTCGTTCCGGACCATGACAGCCAATTCCAGTTTGATCCGCACCTCGGAAAGGACATTCTCATCGGTGGCGACATACGGTTCCAGTATCTCTACGACGGACAAATGAAGAAATCCACCTTTCAATCCATGGAGGGAGCGTTGTACTCCTCCGTTCATTTGTACACCTCAACCAGACTTTATGTAAAATACGACTTCGTAAATTCGGCTTACGAGGCATACGGGATGTACAATTTCAACCAGGACAATTCTTACGTGAAAGTCGGAGCGTTTTCTCCTTCGTATGGAATCAGGCTGGACGATCACACGGCCTACACAAGGGGAGGCAATTTCGGCCTGCTGCAGGGGATTCCCCTCCTTGGCCTTATCTTCTCGCCCGACTACAGGGATCTCGGTGTGGAGGTCGGCTCCTGGTTCGGGAATTTCTTCGTGACGGTCGACGGGACAAACGGCAACGGTCTTTCAAACTACGACTTCAATTCAAACAAGGCTCTTATCGGGCGCGTGGAATACATGACACACGGTTTCGTGAATATCATGGCGGGAGCCTCAGGCTATATCACCAACGGAACGAAAATGTGGGGTGCGCAGGCGGGACTGGGTATCGGGAAGCGACTTTCAATCCTTGGAGAATACGATTGGGCAAGGTCGCTGCCAACCGTAATGCCGGTCAATTCGCTGTCAAACGCATCGATGGTCGAATTGAGCTACTATTTCACTCCCGGAATTTTCGGCGTTGCCAGGTTCGACTATTTCAAGCAATACCCCGGTGGTCCGACGTATTACAGGTACATAATCGGAGCCGATGTTTATCCGATGCCACACCTCGACCTCATGCCGCAGGTCCGCTTCAACACCACGAATGTTGTCGGCGCGCCCCGGCCCGTTGAGGCACTGATCCAGTCGCACATTTATTTCTAGATAAAAAGAATGTGACCGCCATTGCTTCGATGACGGCCACATTCGGTCAATCAGCTCTTAGGGAATACTGTCCACCGTCATCAACCGGAGACGGTGCGCGGAGAGACTTAGAGCCCCATCTTCTTGTCAATCTCCGGAATTGCGCTCTTGGGAATCATTATCCCGAGCATTTTCAGCTTGACATAATCTTCGCTGTAGAAGAAGTATCCGGGGTGAGTCTTGTTATTGCGGATGCCGGAAGCTGAGTCCTTAATCAGGAACCAATCTTTTCCATCCTTGTGAGCATACCCGATCAGATGAATTCCGTGATCGTCACCGGTAGTGCCGTTGTAAAACCTGAATATCCGGGCACTTGCATTGATATACTGCGACGGGATATCGTAGCTGGGAACCACGGCAATACCTGCCTGCCCGTTGAGACCCGGCTCGGAAACGTCTCCGTAGATAGCCATCGTGTAACCAGAGCGGACCGCATGTTCAATGACGTCCATGAAAACGTGGAGCGGGACGTTGATGTAAGCTTTGCTGTGCCACCAGTTGTCTCCCACATTGTATTCGGTCCAGGCATAATATGGGCGGTCGGAAAAAGAGACCAGCGAGACATAGTCGTCCAGGTTCAGCATTACAACGTTGTCGAGATACTGCATCGGCGTCATCTTCTGTCCGTCGACCTCTATTTCGGTCGGCGGTGTGCCGAGGTAATGGTCGAGGATAGCCTTGATCGTGCTCACGACGGCTGCCTCATCCCATGCATTATTCTTCTTCACGGATTCGAGGTACGCACGCATCTCTGCGATCAGCTTCGAGTGATCATGAAACGGCTGGCCGTTCAGGAGACCGGGATAATCCTTCTCCGGGACTATACCGTGTTCTTTCCAGACCCGTAAAACTGCATTCGCTTCAGAGCCTTCGGCAAATCTGGATGTTCCTCTCGATTCCACGAAGCCGCGGGCTTTGTCGACGTATTCCCAGTAAACAGTATACATCTCGGAGAATTTCATTTTCCTGTGCGTCAGGCGATACACTTCCGATTCCAGGAATGAAGTTGTCGAGAAACACCAGCAAGTTCCGGTGTTCCCCTGAGAGATCGACGGATTAGCCCAGTAACGGGTGAAATCCTCGATCGATTTTGGAGCATCGAACTTACCGAAGTCGAGACTGATTGTCTTCCTGACAACCGTGTCGGCGCGATGATAGAACGCGTCAAGTGAGGTTCTTACAGAGTCGAAGAATTCATTTTTCGGTTGAATGAAAATTGCCGAGTCGCTGTGTACCGCCTGCGAGAACGAGTTTCCGCAGAGGGAAAGCAGGAACACTGTTGAAACGAGAATAAACTTCTTCATAAAACGCCCTCTGATAAATGATAAGATTTGGTTTAACAAAATTACTTAATCGACGAAGCCGATGCAAACTGCCTGGTTTCGCCCTCTCCTTTCACATACAAACAAGAGCTCGAATACAAACCGGACAATCGCCTCTGGACCGCTTAAAGGATTTTCTCAATTCTCAAAGTATTCGTAGTGCCGCGGGCAAGAAGCGGGGTACCCGCGGTCAGCACGTACGTATCTCCGGGCAACGCGAGCGACTTCGCCTTGAGAAGCGAACTAACCTGAGCCAGCATCGCATCGGTATCGGAGAGCGAAGACACCTCGACGGGAACGACTCCCCAAATCAAAAGCAGCTTGCGCGCGACATCGACAGATTCCGTCAGTGCAAAAATTGGCACTTGCGGCCGATACTTCGAAAGCGCTCGAGCCGTCGTACCGGTGTTTGTTATGGGAATAATGAAAGCCGCATCCACGAAACCGGCCAACGAGCAGGCCACCTCGGCAATAGAATCTGTAAAATCATCGCGGACGGCCTTGTGGTTGAGCTTCCTTTCAATAAGACTCAGCTGAGATTCGGCGGCTTTGACGATCGAAACCATCGTCCTGACCGCTTCAACCGGGAAAGCGCCCGCGGAGGTTTCGCCGCTCAGCATGACGGCATCCGTGCCATCGAACACGGCATTTGCCACGTCGGTTGCTTCGGCCCTCGTGGGACGCGGCTCACGGATCATGGAATCAAGCATTTGTGTTGCCGTGATCACCGGTTTGCCGTACTCATTGCACTTCCTGATTATGGTCTTCTGGAAGATCGGAACTTTCTCGATAGGCACTTCTACGCCGAGATCGCCGCGTGCAACCATTATGGCGTCGCTGGCTTCGATTATGGAATCGATCTCGTCTACGGCTTCCGGCTTTTCAATCTTCGCAATTATCCCCTGGGCCCCGCCAAGCTTCTCGATCAGGCTTCTCAGTTCGAGTACATCGGTTGCGTGCCTGACGAACGAGAGTGCGATGAAATCAACCGAGTTCTGTATCCCGAAACGCAGGTCATCCCTGTCTTTCTCTGTTAATGATGGGATGCTCACCTTCACTCCGGGCAGATTGATTCCCTTATGGGAGCTAAGGGGGCCGCCGTTTACAACTTCACATTCTACGGAGCCTTCTGAAACCTTGGTGGCCCGCAGTTCGAGCAAACCGTCGTCCATCAGGATTCTGTCTCCGGGAACCACGTCCTTGACAATTCCTTCGTACGTCACCGGTATGATGCCCGGGTCCTTCGAACTATCGCCCACTCTGAGTGTTACGGCCTCACCGTTTCTCAGCTCCATAACCCGGTCCATTTTCCCCACGCGTATTTTTGGGCCCTGGAGGTCCTGAATGATCGCGAACCGCTTCTGCACTTCGACTTCCAGACGTCTTATGATGTCGATGTGCCGGGCATGTTCCTCATGTGTTCCATGGGAGAAGTTCAAACGAAACACGTCCGCCCCCCCATCGACGAGCTCTTTTATCTTACCGGCCGTATCCGATGACGGCCCAAGCGTGCAAATAATTTTAGTCTTTCTATGTCCTGCTCTGGGCATCTTTCTTCGACTCCTTTATCCCGTTGACGATCTCCGACAGCACTTCCGATGCCGAACCCTGGACAGAAAAATCGGCAAACTCCGAAAGAGGTGTTTGTTCGGTGTTGATTTCGACTATCTTTCCGCCGCTCCTCCTGACAGTCATGGGCAGTTCAGCCGCGGGATAAACGACTGCCGAAGTGCCCACGACAAACATCAGGTCCGCCACGGACGCAGCCGCTTCTGCCGCGTTCCATTGATCCGGCGGCAGCATTTCCCCGAACCACACTATGTCGGGTCTGATAAGGCCGCCGCATTCCCTGCACCTGGAAGATCCGTTCCTGTCGAAATCCTCGCCGTCGTATCTTTTTCCGCATCCGAGGCAGTAGTTCTTCTCGATGTTTCCATGGAGCTCTATTACGTTTCCCGAGCCGGCTCGCCTGTGCAGGTTGTCGATATTCTGGGTAACAACTGCAAAATCGGGAAAGTACTTTTCCATCTCGACGAGCGCGAAGTGTGCACCGTTCGGATTCGCATCACGGGTGATTTCCCTGCGGTGTTTGTACCACTCTGAAACCAGGTCGGGGTTCTTCAGAAAAGCACCGAAGTCCGCCAGTTCCTCCGGCTTCAACTTGTTCCAAATTCCGTCCGCACCCCTGAACGTCGGTATTCCGCTTTCGGCGGAGATCCCCGCGCCGGTCAGGGCCACAACTTTTTTGGCGGCCGAAATTTCAGAGAGAAGTTCAGAAGGTACTTTCAAATCACCTCACTCTTCAGGCGTCAGCTCCAGATCATGCGCTGCCTGTTTCACCGATAATTTCATCGAAAAGAATTTCTCACGCCCTTGCAGATAGTCTGGAAGAAGGTCTGAGTAATGCGGACTCAGAAGCTGGCCGCATTCCCCACCGGGAAGACTGAAATACATCCCGTCCCTGCCCATATTCACTATTATCCTCATGGAAGGACCAATGAGCATGTTATACGGTTTGTTGAGCGAGTACTCGCCATTGTTGACCGTTGTGTTATTCCCGCCTCTGGGATACGGTCCCAGGTCGTAGAGCCTCCTCAGAAGCGGGTTCGCACTTAGAGGATGTTTGAGTTCCAGTTCATGCAGCCTTCCCCACATCCAATTGATCGGCTCAGGGCCGAATCTATTCTTCAATACCGTGATCGCTTGTCTCAGGCTCTCCACCAACTTGACGTTCAACAGACTGTCGCCATTAGCTACCTCGTAAATTCGAGCGGCATCGGACGGATTCCTGAGCATGTTCCCGAGAATCCTGGTCGGAACGTTGCTTATTACTATGTATCTGTCAAAAAGCGATTTGCCGAGGACGGGTTCGAATAAATTCTTCACGAGTTGAACGAAGGTCACATTCAAAATTGTCGCGGCGGTGCTCTTTTCCCCGATGACTCCATTAAAATTGGTCAGGTACACCAGCTCTTTCGGGGAATAATTCTCGCTGTCGCATGCCGCAACCAGCCGATCGTTCAAGAGTGCCATGAAGTCCGAGTAGTAATCAAGCTGGAGCACCCGGCAGAGCTTTACACTCATCGTATCGTGGGAGGTGATGAAAGAATCGATCCGGTCGATGCGTGACGACGGTTCGTAGAGGTTCGTGATGTAGTACGGATACTTGGGCGGAGTCGTCTTGTTATTTGCTGTCGCGACAAACCCGGACGACGGGTTGTAGCTCTCGGGCAGTTCATCAAACGGTATGAAGCTCTGCCAAACATACTTGCTCGAATTGCCCGGCTGCGGCAGGAAAGGCATCTGGTACTTCCTGAGTGGAAGGTTTCCCGCTGCCTTGTACCCGATGTTCCCCTTTACGTCGGCGTAGACGAAATTCTGGGCCGGGCTCCCGAAGTATTTAAGCGCGTTCAGAAACTCCGTGAAATTTCGGGCCGTATTCAGCAGATATATCGATTTGGTTTCGTCGCTGGGCCAGTATGCCGCCCACCGAAGTGCGACTATCCCTCTTTGATCGATCTGCGCCTGCTTCAACGACGTCATCTGATATGATTTGGAAAACACGCCGCTGACTACCGGGCCCTGGACCGTCATTCGACTCGTAAATATGTAGGGAGATTTCCCCTTTATCTCGATTGTATCCTGTTCAGTTTGATAGGATAAGAGTTTCCCGTCATACCAGTACATGCTCGAGTCGGATGAATCCGCAACCATCGTGTAAAAATCGGAATCGTCACTCATTACGTTCGTCATTCCCCATGCGATGTACCGGTTCCGTCCGATCACTATTCCGGGTGTGCCCGGTAGCGTGACGCCCATGACATTGAGGGAAGGAGAAGCGATCGACACGAAATACCATTTCGCAGGCTCGCTGAACGCCAGGTGAGGATCGTTGCAGAGAATCGCAGATCCGGTATTTGTCTTCGACGGTGAAATTGTCCAGTTGTTGCTTCCGAAACAATCAGGGGACTCAACTCCGTCAATGAAATCCAAAGCTTCGGAGTTTACGCCGACAAACCGGTCGGCAAAGGAAGTCGCGGAACGAAGCTCGGCAGCGGTTACTTTTGCCTTGGCCGGGCCGGAAAACAATGGTATCAGGTAGGCAGCCTTCTCTGGTCCGAGCCTGTCATAGAGTTCTCCGAAAACGGGCTTTGTCCACCATGAGATGTTCAACTCCCACGACATCAGCCTTGCGACGATGAGACAATCAGCGGGCTTCCACAGAGCAGGCTGAAACTTCAACATTGAAAATTCCGCAGGCAGCATTTTTGCGCCGGTCATGTATGCATTCACACCGTTGGAGTACCACCTCAGGATATCCTTGCTCATTGCGGAAGAATTGTCATAGAGGGAATCCGCCATTTCCTTGAAACGGAGGGTGCGGAAGAGCTCGTCAATTGGAAGAGTCTTCTCCCCGAATATTTCGCTCAGCTTCCCCTCACCAAGCCTCCTGTACATCTCCATCTGGAATAGTCGATCCTGCGCGTGGACAAACCCCAGCGCAAAGTATGCGTCGGAATCGGAATTGGCTTCGATGTATGGAACCCCGAGGCTGTCTCTCAGAACCCTTGTCTGGGAGCCGATGCCCTTGACCGCAAGTGTCCCCTGCTGCTCAGGGAGAGAACCCGTTCCTATCCTCCTGAGGAACAGGACAACACTCACAAGCACAATAATCAGCGTAAGAGAGAGTATCGCCAGGACGAGTTTGAAGCGCTTCACCTGCACAATTTAGTGAAGAGAGGTGAAATGTCGCAATCCAAAGCGTTGAGGGCGGATAAGTCTCTTCCCTATTAAGGCGCGAAACTGAAGTAAAACCCCGCGGCTACCGAGGGGAAAAGGTAATGAGACTGCGGCAAAATGGACGCGGACAGCAAATCATAGTAGCCCAGGCCGGCGTTCAAATAAAGTCCGACATACCTGTCCATCCGGAGGGAATTGCCGATCCCTGCATAGGCAGCAGCGCCGCTTGAAAATCTGGAATTCGGAAGCGAGTAGTTGATAAACGAACCGTTAGTAGGATATGCCCATCCGAATAGCATGCCGGCGGAGGATTCACCGTAGAGCGTATACCCGAGACTTCCGAGCGTCGATCTCAGAAACGGGACTCTCACTCCGAGCTCGACCGGCACAAGAATACCCTGTGACCCGTAAACGAATGAATCGTAGGCCGGCAACGGATTGTACAGGTTGATGACGGAGATCCGCAGGAACAGATTACCTTGCAGAGGAAAACTTCCCACGGCACCTGCCCCGAGGCTCGTCGCGTCCATCAAAACAGGCGAATATTCCGGTATTGCAAATCCGGACTGGCGGAAAGCGTTTGAAGTGGGAACAGCATCCGGAGTTGCGGTGCCCTGGAGACCTGGGACTCTGTAATTGTAATTGAGATTATCCGGGCACATGCCTCCGTTTAGAACCTGAGCACTGGCGGACATCGCCGCAAGCATAACAAAACATGCTGTCAGTCCTGCACTAATCATGCGTTTCATGGCTCACCTCAGAAATTATATGCGAACGTAAACACGAAATTAGTATTGGTGATTTTCTCGTCGCTCGTTCTCTGGCCGGGATAATTGACATTGTTTATTACGGTAGACGGATAGACGAGAGCGTTTGAGTTCCACCAGCCGTACTGGTATGCGAAATCGACCGTGATGGTGTTCTGGATCTTCGCACCGACTCCGCCGCTGATGTACTTCTGCGCCTGCGAAGCTCCGTCAGAAGAGTACGGAGAAGGCAGAAGCTCACCACCGGCCCTCACGTACGGTACAAAGAGAGAGTATCTGGGATTCGCCAGAGCAAGCTCGACTCCAATTCTCGTATTAAGTGTCGGCTTGTATTCCTGTTTAATCTGAGAATTCAAACCGTTAATAGTGCTGGCTCCGAGATTAGAGTTGCTGAAACTAAGCTGCGTCCAGTCCACATACTGGATGTCGGCCGCAACGGTCAGCAATGATGTCCCGCCGGACGCGCCCAGCGAAAACTTGAACGGCGTCGTAACGTCGTATTGCACTGCCGGTCCGTTACCTTCGGCCAGACCATATCCGTTGGTCGTTGAGTAAGTATAAGGACCCACGGGGGCGGTCGTAAAATACGCGGTGCCTTGATCGGAATAATTGTCGGTGATTGTCAGGAACGACGGGAACGAAATAGCGGCACCGAATCGCGCGTATGTCTCTCCGTTCATGTCCTGCCATCGGTACAGAAATCCTACCTTGGCATTCCACCCGTTTATGGCCTGGTTATCCTGGCTGGTAAGCAGGAAAGAACCGAGATCGGCACTGTTGCCTTGAGCGCCGGTTTCACTGAACGTATTGGTGTATTTGTAGGACCCGTTGATAAGATTGATCGTCAGCCCGATTGAAAAATTCTGTGCGATATCCATCCCTGCCGAAGCGAGCCAGTTGTTTATACCGCCCGATGTGAAGATCTTCCCGCTCTGGGTGACATTCTTGGAAACGAGAGGATTCTGATTGACATCCTCGAGGTATACCATATAAGGAATGTCGGCGAGCGTGTCACCGGGATAGTAGAGAGAAGGGATGATTGAGCTGTTCGGATTGAATCCGCCTACCGACAGTGCGGAGTTGAAGTCCGGCCCCCGGTTGAAACCGAAAGCGATCACGAAACTTCCCCTCGTCGTGGGAAAGGGATATACGAGGCCCACATTGGACACACTTGTCTCGGAGCTCGAGAGCGAACTCTGATTGCCGAGATACGTGGCGTTATTGGTGTACCCGAGGAAATTAAGACCGAACGACACCTCAGATTGTCTGGTCTGTGCCAGGCCGGCGGGATTGAATAATGTGGCATCGTAGCCCTGGGCAAGTCCGGTCATCGCATTCCCCATCGCGATGGACCTTGCACTGATGCCGTATCCGCTTTCGGCCAGTCGAAGAGCATCATCCGGAGTCTGAGCATAGACATTAAATGATATCAATAAACCAACAACCGACAAGAACAAAAATCTGCTTTTCATACTTTTTCCGTTTCTGCTAGAAGATAGATAGTCCGTTAATGTACTGTGCTCCGCCCACCCAGTTGATTGTCACGTTGCACGTGCTTCGATCTTTGTTCAGTGTCTCGCTCTTGCGTTGCCTCCCCTCTCGCTGCTGCCGCCACGGCTGGCAGCTGCATGTCCGCCACTCTCGGTCGGATGGAAAGAGGCGATTGACCTCTGGCTCGCACTGAATAACCTGCGGGCAGGAGCATTGAAGCTTGTCATCTCGCGAACCGGTGGAGCGGAGTTTATCGCTTCACCTCTAACTGTTCCGGCAAAATTGGCCGGCTGGCGTTCAAATCTTACGCGGGTCGGAACCGCGGGGGGCATCATCGTACCATTATAGTAGGCCATCCGTCCGGGTCCCCCTGCCCTGGGCCGAGGTGCAGGCGACGGTGCCGGCCCCGCCGGGGGCTGGTAACTTGGCGGCTGATAATTCGGTGCAGGATTCTGCTGAGGCGGCGGAGGAGGATTATATTGTGGTGCCCGCTGCCTCGGTTGTGGCTGCGGATTGTTCTGCGGCGGCCTCTGCGGCTGCACGTTGCTCGGAGGGTTCTGCTGAGGCGGAGGAGGATTCTCCTGTCGCACTCTCTGGCGCGGCTGAGGAGTGGACTGCGGCGCCTGCTCACGCGTGCCGGAAGTCGAAGTTCCCGAAGACGGGGTCGACGTGCCACGCGAACGAACGCCTGTCTGTGTCGTGGAACTCGACGGCGAAGCGGAACCGCTTGACGCCCTCGCCCTTGGGGCGGAATTGTTGCCTTGCGATTCTACCGATGCCCTGGCTCCATTACTTCCACCCGACAAACTCGAAGCTCCGCCATAAACACCCGCTCCTGCAGCGCCGCCGAACTCATCCCGACCGTTCCTGGTAGCGCCAAAATTTCTTGCACGAGCTGGAACATTTGTGCCCGAGGACTGATAATAGTACAGCGGCGGATAGTAGCCGTAGTTGCCGTAATAGCCGTATGGGCTGTAGCCGTACGGAGAGTAATAGGAATAGAAAGGCGAATAATAGTTGTTATACCAGCCAAATCCGAGACCGCCGTAAAGCGAGAACGGGCTGTAGCCCATTGAATTCCAGCCGAATCCGAGCCACAGGTTGTCCGAATTCCACCATGCCGGGCTCGGCGTGAAGTAGTTGTTATAATACCACGAGTCGTACCCGTATGGGGAGCCGCCGTAGTAACCGTTATACCCGTTGTAATTGTTATAGTTGTTGTAAGTATACGGAGTGCTTACACCGGTGGTATCATAGGAATAGGCGGCGTTTGTACTGTCATTGTAATAGTACTGATTGTAATTGCCCGACTGCCCGTACCCGCCGTTTGTATCGCCTGTGGTGGCAAACTCGGTATAACACCCCGTCAAACCCGTTGCAACCAGGAACGATAACGCTAAAGCTGCCAGTTTTGTTTTCATAATACTCACCTCATTTTTTTTGACGCGGCTTCACTTGGAAACGCTTAACGTTTCCGGCCGAATCCTTTGCACCGAACCCGGACAGATTCTGCGCACTTCCCCATTTATTCATTCTATTTAGCTTGAATGGAACAGGTAGGAATGCAGGAAGCTCGATTTGCTTAGGTGATATCAGCACCGCCGGCGGGTGATAGAAAATCTTATATTCCTGCGCCAGCTTTTTCGTGCTCAATGTGTCTTGACCCATCTTCCCATTCATCATACATGCCGCCAGAAGTATCGCTATCATCTCAATTCCTTGTTCCAATTTCAATAACAAAACAGTGCGAAACAAGGTGCCTTTGGAGCCTTAAAATAAATTAATATCACTTTCATTGACGGATCCGCACTATTTCAGTTACATCGATTGCACGTATTCGATGCGAATTGTACGCAAACTGCCCGTCTTTTTCAGGTCGAGGATATTCTTGTAGTCAAATTCAACCGTGAATCCGCTTCCGACGCTCCACCTGACTCCTGCATTCAGAAAGCCGGGACCTGCACTCGCCAGCGAATTCGGATACCCGTTCGGATAATTGTCGTTCAGTCCGAAATTATATTCTGCAACGACGGAAATATCCCTGCCGATGGTCTTGTCGGCTCCGACGTAGAAATTCACGTTCTTGTTGCCGTCACCGTTCTCGAGCGAGTAATTCACCCCGCCGTGTATCCCCAGGTATCCCAGCATCGTAAAGTACTTGGAAGCAGAGGCATAGAAACCGGGCGACTTGAACTCATACCTATTGTACTCCGAGATGTAGGCGTCCTTCCCCTGGGAATCGAAGCCAACTGCAATGGCGGGCGTTGCGTCGGTTTCATCCAGCACTCTGAAGCGGATGTTGACTCCCGGCAGTTTGTTCCAATCGACCGCGCCGGAGCCGATTATGTTCGTGCCGCCGAAGCTGAGGCCGAATGTGAGACGGTTGAAGGCACCGGCCTCCAGTCCCACGAGAACTCCGCTGTTTTCATAGAAATTCACATTCATAGCAATCATGCCGTTATGGAGTATTCCCGCCGTTGGCATATCGATCAGGTAACGCGGCTCAACGTCGGCAGCGCTTCCGGCGCTCCCGTTCAACTCACCTGCAGCGGCGACAGTTGACATTACAAGAACTGTGAGAAGGAAAACGGTTCGCTTCATTGTTTTTTCCTTTCAGATTTCTTCTCTTCTGAAACTCCCTCTGAAATAATTCTTTCAGTAAGTTGCCGGTTCGTTTTCATAATCCTGTTGACAATTTTCCGATCCCGTCGCCCCGAACAGCGAAGAGGCTTTCGCTTGAAGACCTCAGTGGTCGGTCGTGTTGCAGGAGCGGATTGCAGACACAAAAGCAACAGAGGTCTATGGAGTCGATCGATAACGGAACAACAAGTATTCGATCGATATCGAGAGTCCCGGCTCGAAAACTCGCTGTGCATAGAGATATTTCTGATCGCTGAGTCTGCAATTTTTGTCTCTAGTACAAGGCGCTTTAAAAGCCCTTCCCGACTGCGGCACATCCGAATTCGCCTTTACTGTTCGATGAAATATAAACAAGTTGTGAATTTTTATCAGCCTTAAACATCTTTTGCACTATGAAATGGAAATCTCTCACATCCTTCGGGAGCATTCAGCAGTCTAAGATCTATCCCGAGATTACGAGCCGTGAATAGCGGGATTCGCCACCCGTAAATCATGCTGTATGAATTGTGAGACACACCCGTCAGAATGGCCGCCTCATCGGAACTCATTCCCTGGCTTTCTGATTGCACTTCCCTGACTGACTACATGATCGGAGAGTTTGGAGCTATACGAATCTATGTTGCTGACGCAGCCGGCGCCGAGAGCGCATCAGCACTCCACGATTACCTTTTCATGACAATTTGAACGTAGTTCCGTCTTTGCTGTCCTCCAGAATCACACCCAACTTCTGCAGGTCGGCCCGAATATCGTCGGCAAGTTTGAAGTCCTTGCTCAATCTGGCGTTGGCGCGAAGTTGAATAAGGAGATTGACCAGGTCCGCTTCCAGGTTCGGACCGGCACCCGCCTGGCCCTCCCCAGGGATAATCCCGAGCAAATCCCCGCCGAGCTTGTTGATGAAAGAGAGTATGAGGTCCGCGGTATCCTTGCTAAAAGAATTGTCGGAGCTCAGCAGCGAGTTGACATCCTTCAACATTTCAAACAACACCGCAATCGCAGTCGGTGTATTGAAATCGTCTGCCATGGCGGCCAGCCATTCGTTGAAATATCGCCGAAGGTTTACCGGCTCCTCCGGAAGGTTGTCAAAATCCACATTGCCTGTCGGCTCTCCGACGATGACCTTCAGCTGACGGATGACGTTCTTGAGCCTTTCCAAACCTTTTCCGGCCGCCTCGACCGATTCGTCCGAATAGTCAAGCTGACTCCTGTAGTGGCTTTGCAGAATGAAGAATCTGAGCGTGACAGGATCGTGCTTCTTGAATGCGTCCTTGAGGGTAACGAAGTTGCCCAGCGACTTGCTCATCTTCAGGCCGTTGGAAGTAACCATGTTGTTGTGCATCCAGTATCGGGCCAGTGGCTTGCCGGTGACTGCCTCGCTCTGCGCGATTTCACATTCGTGGTGAGGGAACTGGTTGTCGATTCCACCACCGTGAATGTCGAAGGTTTCGCCGAGATACTTCATGCTCATTGTCGAGCATTCGAGATGCCATCCCGGGAATCCCTCACCCCACGGAGACGGCCAGCGCATGATGTGCCCTGCTTCGGCCTTCTTCCAGATCGCAAAATCGCCGGGGTTCTTTTTGTCGGTCCTGACACCGACCCTCGCGCCCGCCATAAGATCGTCGGGGTTTCTGCCGGATAGCTTTCCGTATTCGGAAAACTTGGTAATATTGAAGTAGACATTCCCGGAAACTTCATACGCATAGCCTTTGCTCACGAGGCGCTTCGCCAGCTCGATCTGTTCAATTATGTGCCCGGTCGCCCTCGGGGAAATGTCCGGCCGCTGAATTCCCAGCCTGTCCATGTCTTCAAAGTAGCTCCGCATGAAGGTCTCGACGATCTCCATGGGATTGATCTTCTCCCTTTTTGCCTCGTTCTCGATCTTATCGTCTCCCTCGTCGGCGTTGTCGGTAAGATGTCCCACGTCGGTGATGTTCTGGACGTAAAGGACCTTGTAACCGACGAACCGCAGGAACCGCACGATCACATCGAAAGAGACATAGCTTTTGCCGTGGCCGATGTGGGAGTGATTGTACACAGTGGGCCCGCAGACGTAAATCCCGACGTGCCCCTCACGAACGGGAGTGAATTTTTCCTTCTGCCTTGTCAGCGAATTGTGGATGAAGATTTCGGTTTTCATTTTGGTCCAATCAGTTCTTTTGCGCCCGATATGCTCGCCTGGGTGACGTCCTCACCGCTCAGCAATCTTGCCACTTCGAGGACTCGCTCGTCCTCCGAAAGTCTGCTGACCCGGGTGACCGCACGCTTTCCCTTCACGGTTTTCTCCACCATAAAATGGTAGTCGGCATTTCCGGCGATTTGTGGTAGGTGTGTAATGGCAATTATCTGGTGGAAACCTGAGAGATTCTTCAGACTCTTTCCGACTTTCGCGGCAACCCTCCCGCTGATGCCCGTATCGATCTCGTCGAATACGAGGAGAGGAAGCCTGTCGCTTTTTGCAAGAATAGTCTTCAGGGCCAGCATAATCCTCGATATTTCGCCGCCCGAAGCGACCTTCGCGAGTGGTCTTGGCTCCTCGCCGATGTTGGTCGAAATGAAAAACTCCACGTTGTCGAAACCGTTGTCCGAAGTCTCGTAGAATTCGCTTCCGAGTCTGACGAGCGGTTTCATCGCTGCATCTTTACCCTCGTACTGCCGGTTCCGGATATTGACTTCGAAAGCCGCCTTTTCGATCCCGATCTCGTTCAGCACTCCGACGATGCTTCGTGTAATACGCTCTGCAACTTCCCTCCGCTTCGACGAAAGCCGCTCACCGATCCCGGTCAACCTGGATCTCGCGTTCTCGATGTTGCCTTCCAGTTTGCGTATCTCCTCGTCGAAGTTCTCAGCGAGCGAATACTCCTTCCCGATCTTCTCCCTGTACTCGACTACAGCCTCGATAGAACCTCCGTACTTCTTTCGAAGCAGTACGAGTACGCCGAGCCGCTCCCGGATTTCCTCCAGCCTGGCCGGATCGAATTCGAGCCTGCTGCTGTAGCTCTGGACAAACCTGGTTATTTCATCTGCGATCGCCTTCGCGCTTTCACACTCTTGCTTCTGATTCCCGAACTCCGGATCTATTTCAGAGAGGTCTTCAAGTTTATTCCTAACCTTCACGAGCTGGTCGTGAATCGAGCTCTCACTGTCGTACAGAATTTCATACAATTTTGCGGTCGCATCGTATAACTTCTCGGAGTTCTCAAGTATTCTCAGTTCCGATTCCAGGCGTTCAATCTCGCCCGGCTCCGGGCTGACAGAATCAATTTCCTTTATCTGGAATCCGTACAATTCGCTTTTCTCTTTGAGTGCATTCCGTCTCGAGATCGTCTCGATCAGCTCGTTAAGCATTCTGACCAGATCATGATAAGAAGACCGGAAACTGCTTCTGAGTGTCTCCAGCCCGCCGAAGTCGTCGAGAAGATCAATGTGAGTCTCCGGTCTCAGGAGCGACTGATGCTCGTGCTGACCGTGCAAATCCACAAGAAGGTCGCCGAGAGTTTTCATCTGGGAAACGGGAAGCGGCGTGTCGTTCACAAAGGCCCTGCTTTGCCCTTTCTGGCTGACCTCTCTGCGAACTATGATCTCATCACCAAACTCTATTTCAGAATCCTCGAGCAGTCTTTGGACTTTCCTGTTGCCGGATACGGTGAACACGCCTTCCACTACGGACTTGTCGGCCCCGCTCCTGACTTCCTCCGCAGTCGACCTTTCGCCCAGAATCAGACTCAGAGCATCCACGATGATGGACTTTCCGGCCCCCGTCTCTCCGGTGATGATATTCAAACCCGTTCCGAATTCGAGTTCGATTTCGTCTATCAATGCGTAGTTCTTTATTTTCAGGCTCTTCAGCATCAGCCGTTCCCCGCTGAAAATTCGGAATAAACATGCCGTCCGGATGAGGCGTGAATGCTATCTCGTTTCAAGATTCCGGGGCGACCTATGCAGTGGCAAGTTTCCGGCGTCATCTTTCCTTGATGCTATTTAACGTTAAAATACTTAGCCTCCGGATGATGGACAACTATGCTAGTAGTACTTTGTTCGGGGACCAGTTGAAACTCCTCCGTGAGAGAAATCCCGATCCGTTCGGGACGCAGTATCTCGAAAAGCTTCACCTGGTCTTCGAGACTCGGACAGGCAGGATAGCCGAACGAAAATCTCGCACCCTGATACTTCTGCGAAAACAGCTTCTTCACTTCCTTTGCATCGCTCCCATCGATTCCGAGTTCTGTTCGCACAATCTTGTGCCAGTACTCGGCCAGGGCTTCCGCGCTTTCAACGCTCAGGCCGTGCAGAAAAAGATAATCACGGTAATCAGCATCTTCAAACAAACGCCTCGTATATTCACTTATCTTCGAACCGATTGTCACAGCCTGCATTTCGATGACATCGAATGCGCCTGAATCCTTCGGCTTGAAGAAATCGGAAATACACAGGTGACGGTCGTCGGTCTGACGCGGGAAAGTGAATCTCACCCACTCCTTCATCTGTCCGTCCGGGGACATACCGGGCTTGAGCGTTACCCATTTCGAATGCAAATCGTCGTCGGCTGCCGGGCGGTAAATGATGAGATCGTCGCCGTCGGACTGGCAGGGGTAATATCCATAGATGACCCTGGGTGCAAGAAGCGATTCTCTCTTCACCCTGAGTTTCACCTCCTCCAGAATCGGGTAGACGTTCTTCTGAAGCATGCGGGCGTACTCCTCCTCGTCCCACCCCCTCTTCGAGAATTGCCACTGGCCGCGGATAAGGGCTACCTCGTTCAGATACTCCCATACTTTCTCGACCTTCATGTCCGACACTATCGTGCTGCCGTAGAACGGAGCCACCGGTACCACAGGTGCGGGAGAAACCTTCCCGCGCGCCGGGGCCTCGACTCTGCCCTCATCTGCTGCATCGGCCTGCATGGACGAATTCTGTTCTTGTCCTTTTGATTCTTCGATTGAAGTTGAAGTCATAGTCACCTCTTTGCGAATTTGATTATTGATCTTTCCGGACTTGACGTCCTCCATGAAATGCAGACCGTCGAATGCGTCATTTGCGTAGGACAAATATCCGGAATACACCTTCCTCAAATCCTGCTCCACATATCTGCGGGTCAACGCGGCACCACCAAGTACTACGGGCAACTTCAACCCGCGCTGGTCCATCTGCTCGAGGTTTTCCTTCATTACGACCGTCGATTTGACGAGCAGGCCGCTCATCCCGACCGCGTCGGCTTTGTTCGTTTCTGATGCTTCTATTATCTGCTCAAGCGGCACCTTGATGCCGAGGTTAATTACTTTGTAGCCGTTGTTGGTCAATATGATGTCGACCAGGTTCTTCCCTATGTCGTGAACGTCTCCTTTTACGGTAGCAAGGACAATTACCCCCTTCTGCATCCCCTCCACACGTTCCATGAACTGCTCGAGATATTTTACGGCAGCTTTCATGGTCTCCGCAGATTGGAGCACGAAAGGAAGCTGCATCTGACCGCTCCCGAAAAGGTCGCCGACGGTTTTCATCCCGTCCAGTAATATTTCGTTTATAATCTGAAGGGGCGTATACTTCTCCATGGCCTTCTTAAGATCGCTGTCGATGCCGATCTTGTCCCCGTCGACTATTCTTCTCTTCAGCTTGTCCTCGAGACTCGAAGACTCGTCGCCGCTGCGGTCCTTTGCAACCGCCTCGGCCGAAGCATAGTATTTCATCAATTCCACGAGCGGGTCGTATGTGCACTTAGATTCGGTCATATTCTCGATTAGTCCTGCGATTCCTTCACTTCTTCAATCACTACCGACAGTTTCAATCGAATCGAATTCTTTGCCCTCTCGATCCCTTGAGACCTTGCAGCGGATATCGACTTGTTCGGGTCTCTCCTATTATTTCTCTGCACTCTCAAACTTTCTTTCGTCGAATATGAGTTCCCTGCACAGCTCTCTCCCCCGTTCGTCTACTTTGTACAGTGGCATGATCTTCTGGGCGTTTACTATCGAAAGGTCGAGTCCCTCCTGGATGGCATAATGAAGAAACACAGAATTCAAAACGTGTCTCGCGTGGACATTTAGCCCGAAGGATATGTTTGATACTCCAAGCAGCACGTAAGACTTCGGAAACTCCTTCTTGATAAGCCTTATGGCTTCAATCGTCTCGATTCCCGCTTTGCGAAACTCCTCATCTCCCGACCCGAGAGTAAACGTGAGTGTGTCGAATATTAGGTCCTCTTCTCTCATGCCGTACTTCCCGATTGCCAGATCGTGAATTCTCTTCGCGACCTCGAACTTCTTCTCCCGTGTCTTCGCCATCCCGGCTTCGTCGATGGTGAGCGCAATAACGGCCGCCCCGTATTTTCTGCACAGCGGGAGGACTTTGCGCATTCTCTCTTCGCCGTCCTCAAGGTTGATGGAGTTTATGATCGCCCTTCCGGCGCACATCTTCAGCGCCTCTTCGATCACTTTATATTCGGTCGAGTCGATCATGAGAGGGAGGGTCACCTGTGTGTTGAATCGCTTCATCACCTCGCGCATGTCGCGCACCTCATCGCGTCCGACGTAGGCGACGCACAAGTCGAGTATATGCGCTCCCTCCTTCGCCTGCTCCTTGGCAAGCTGTACCATGCTGTCGTAGTCTTCCGCAAGGAGGAGCTCCTTGAATTTCCTGGAACCGTTGGCATTACACCTTTCTCCGACTATCACGGGAGAAGGATCGACATGCAGCGCGACATTCGAATAGATCGAGGAGACGGATGGAGTATATGAAAACTCGCGCTCCTTCGGCCTTGTTTGGGATGCGATTTTCGCGAGTCTGGATATGTGCTCCGGAGTCGTGCCGCAGCAGCCTCCGACGAGGCTTACGCCGAATTCCTTCACGAACCTCGTCATCCAGTGCTCGAGTTCGTCCGGGCTGAGGTGGTAGCACGCCTGCCCGCCGATGTTCTCGGGCAAACCTGCATTCGGCATGACGAACACCGGCTTCGGGGAGTTCTCGCAGAGGTATCTGACGTTCTCCTCCATTTCTTTGGGGCCGGTGGCGCAGTTCATTCCGAATACGGTGACAATATCGTACGGCTCTATTGCAGTCAGCGCCGCGGATATTTCCGTGCCCATAAGCATCGTGCCCATCGTCTCGATCGTAATCGACACAATGACGGCAATCTCTTTTCCTGTTTCCTCGAAAAACTCGTATATCGCCGCCAGGGCCGCTTTGATCTGCAGAAGGTCCTGGCAGGTTTCGACTATAAGCAGATCCGCACCCCCCTCGACGAGTCCCTTTACCTGCACCTTGTATGAAGCGCACATTTCATCGAACCCGATGTGGCCGAGCGAGGGGAGCTTTGTCGTCGGCCCCATCGAGCCGGCAACGTACCGTTTCCGTTCGGCGGTGGAAAATTGATCCGCCATCCTGCGGGCAATTTCCGCCGAGCGCTTGTTTATCTCGTACGACTTGTCCCCCAGACCGTACTCCGCGAGAACGATTGAGGTGCCGCCAAAAGAGTTTGTCTCTATGATGTCCGCACCTGCTTCGAGAAAACCCCGATGCACCTTCTCGGGTGCCTCCGGTTTGGAAATATTCAGGTATTCGTTGCAGCCTGCAAGATTCTCTCCGCCAAAATCGGCGGCCGTGAGATTCTGAGTTTGCAGACTGGTTCCTGTCGCTCCGTCAAATACAAGGATTCTATTCTTGAGGATTTCGAGAAGTTCGTTACCTGTCATCACACTCTGTTTTCACACAATTTAGCTGTGAGGGCGGGCAAATTCAATCACCGCTGCAAGTCGGTGCTGCTTTACCGAAACCGGTCAGTTTCCCCTGGTAAGCAAATTCATGTCGGTGAGTTCTTGCTTCAACGTCGCCACGATGCGTTTTGTCAACTCGACATTCCGCGGATTAACGTGGCGTGCCTCCAGCCACACAAGCTTCTTCGGTTCACCGGCTTTGTCAAAAAACTCACGGGCATACCGCTGAGGCACTTGCTCATCTTTCGAGCCGTTTATCATTATAAGTGGTATGGGAGAAATCCTGTCCGCATACCGCAGCGGCTCAAGCGGGTAGAGCAGCACTTTCCCCAGATCACCGGCGATTTCCGCCTCGACAGCTCCCCTGTACCGCCTGACATTGTGCCGGATCATGCCGCGCAAGTCGCCGCCGCCGAACACCATCGCGACCGCCGCAGCCCGGCGATCATTTGCCGCAATGCACGGCACGAAAGGCGCGCCGAAGCTGTAACCGAGAAGTATGAGCTTTGTCGTATCAACATCCGGACGCTGCATGAGATAATCCGTTACAAGCATAACTGAAGGCACCATATTCAGTGCAGCCCGCCGCATCTCAGGAATATCGGCCAGAAACTCAAAAGGCGAATAGGATTCCCGCGGCGTGTAGGAATAGTCCGGAGCAACGATAATCACATTTCGGATATCGAGCGCATAGTCTATGGCATGCTTTCCCGTCGCCTTGCCACCCATAAGGATCACAACTGGATAACGGATTGATTCTTCCGCGTGCGACGGTGTCAATAATCCGCACTCGACGGTCATTCCTCGATCATTCTCAACAGCGAGCCATTGGCGTTTAAAGAGACTGTCTGTGCGAAAAGTCGTAATCCGTGTCCGGGTCAGTTTCCCCTTTTCATTGTTGAAATATCCGCTGTAGTCCCGTCCAACAAGATAAATTCCGCAAAGAACCAGGATGAGCGCGGTGGACGCGATCATCCATACGAACCATTTGAATGCCTTCGACATGCCCGCCCCTCTCTTCACCTTAATATGATATGCCGGGAAGGTTCATACAACGGATCGATCGGGGATTCTCACGTTGCCGGCCTTCCGCCGCCCAACAGGCTGTCAGGTCCTGTACAAATCCATTCCGCGACAGTTTGTGCCGACTACGAAATGTAATTCGTCGGATCCTGTATCCCGGCGAGTTCGAAGGCCTCTTTTCGCTCCACACATGTACCGCACCTGCCGCAATGAAATTCACCTCCTGTATAGCAGGAGTATGTCAGGCCGAACGGCACCCCCAGTTGATTTCCGAGCAACACTATGTCCTTCTTGTGAAGCCCTATGAAAGGATCTTTGATTTGGACATTGAGATAGGTCCCGGCTCCTGCAGCGGCAGACATGGAATTGAGAAATTCGGGCCGGCAATCGGGATAGATCGCGTGGTCCCCGGCGTGCGCGGCATAAAGGACGAATCTTGCTCCTATCGACTCGGCCAGGCCAACTGCTATGGAAAGCATTATGCCGTTTCTGAAGGGCACGACGGTGCTTCGCATCGAATCATCCTCATAATGGCCCTCCGGGATCTTCCCGCCGCTTTTCAGGAGGTCTGATTTGAACACGTCATCAATGAACGGAAGTCTGATAAGTGTATGTTGAACGCCGGCAAGTCCGGCGAGCTCCTTTGCGGCAGATTGTTCCTTCTCGTTATGCTTCGAGCCGTAATCGAATGTAACCGCCCGAACTTCATACTGCTTCGCGGACCAGTAGAGGAGAGTTGCCGAGTCAAGCCCGCCGGATAATGTGACAATCGCTTTTTCCAACATTGCTCTCTTTTTATAGCAAGGGAAATTAGCGAAGCAATACCAGAGAGACAATTGGAAAGCCGGAATCACCGGCGACTCCCGGCATGCCGGCAAATGCGGGCGATCTACCTCAACTATCGGATTGGACTATTCACCGGACCCAATCCCCGGGAGGAATCAGTAGATTCCCTTTTCATTGAGATATGGACCGTAGTTCTTGTCAGTCCCTATGATGTGCTCACTCAGCCAGTTCCTGAGGAATTGCATCACTTCGATAGTCAGCCCGGAAGCGCCCGAGATATACTTTGATTTCAACAGCTCCACTTCCTTTACCATGTCTTCATGCTGCTTTTTATGGCCAGCAAACAGCGGGTAACCGTTCCCCTGCATAAGTTTTTCCTCGGCAGCGAAATGGACCTTGGTATACTCGACGAGGTCGTCGAGCACCTTCCCGATTTTTTCCTTCCCCTTGCCCGATTTCATGGCATCGTGCAGTTCATTGAGGATGCCGATCCATTTTTTATGCTGGGCGTCAATCGCGGAAATATTGACACTGAGTTTCTCGTTCCACTCCATCAAAGGCATCGTTGTACTCCGTTTACATGAAAGATCCAGGTTGAAGATACAAGGTAATTGCCAGCACAATGTCACGAAATGAAGATTGTCCCCCCATTCTTTTCCCGTTCGAGGGGAAGTTCGTGGCGTACAAGCGTGTTGCGACAACTTACCACCTGGGCCAGATTCCCGGGTAACCACCCTTCCGGCCCGCGACAAGATAACATCTGCTACCACAAAATGTCGGAATTTCTTGTGCAAGCTTTAGGGGGAATCATTCCTTCTCTAGGCTTTGTCCGCATTTACCCCGAGAAGCGTGCAAACGACCGAATCGGAAGGCCATACTTTATCCTTGACATTCCGCCGGCAATGTCTTATTATTTCAGGAATAATTCCTATTATTATAACTAACTAGGAGGAAGATAAAATGGCAAAACAACTAAAGGGGTCGAAGACCTTTGACAACCTGAAGGCCGGATTTGCCGGAGAGTCTCAGGCAAACCGCCGCTACCTTTACTTCGCACGTCATGCCGACATCGAAGGCTATCCCGATGTCGCGGGAGTTTTCCGCGATACAGCCGAGGGAGAGACCGGTCACGCATTCGGACACTTTGATTTCCTTAAGG
>JBJKPN010000140.1:0-6360 GCA_046706365.1 Candidatus Kryptoniota bacterium
TCAACACCGGCATCCGCACCGAGGAAATCACCCGCGCCTCGCGCCTGGTCTCCTCGGTCACCGGCTTCCTGGTACAAAACAACAAGGCGATCGTCGGCGCCAACGCCTTCGCCCACGAATCCGGGATTCATCAGGACGGCATGCTGAAGCATGCCGGAACCTACGAGATCATGACTCCGGAATCGGTCGGCATCAAACACTCCACGCTCGTCCTCGGAAAGCACTCCGGAAGGCACGCGTTGAAGAAAAGGTTCGAGGAGCTCGGCTACACCCTTTCCGGCGAGGAGCTCGACAACATATACCAGGAGTTCACCCAGCTCGCCGACAAGAAGAAGGAAATCCTCGACGAAGACCTGATGGCGATCCTCAACAACAAGTTCGACAGCGATGAGTCGAGCTACACGCTTACCAGTCTGCAGGTCATGACGGGAACGGGCGTCAAATCCACCGCGGTGCTGGAGCTGAGCGACGGAAAGGAGACGTTCGTCGATTCCGCAACCGGCGACGGTCCGGTGGACGCTGCTTACAACGCTATCGAGCGGATCACGAAACTTAACGGCCACCTGGCCGACTATAACATCAAGTCGGTCACGTGGGGCGGAGACGCGGTCGGCGAGGTATTCGTGAAGGTCATTTTCAACGGGGTGGTCTTCACAGGACACGCCGCGAGCACGGACATCGTCACGGGAAGCGTGGAGGCTTACCTGCAGGCGGTCAACCGCGCACTCTCGGCCAAATCCGCGAAGTCGGCCGAAGACTCTATGATCAAAAACCAGGCGAACGCCGTGTAATTCAGCCGGCCTTTAGTTATTTTTAACGAACCAACGAGTACATTCAAGAAGCACAAAAGCGAAGAGAGATTTCTAAAATGGGAATGACAATAACCGAAAAAATTCTCGCCGGACACTCCGGAAGAGACCGCGTTGTACCCGGCGAGAATGTCTGGATAGACGTGGACGTCCTCATGACCCACGACGTGACCGGACCCGGAACAATATCGATATTCAGAAAAGAGTTCGGCGCAGATGCCAAAATATGGGATCGCAACAAGGTAGTCGTGATCCCCGACCATTACATCTTTACCGAAGACCAGCACGCAAAGAGGAATGTTGTTTTTCTCCGCGACTTCGTGAAGGAACAGAAGATCGACAATTTCTACGATGTGGGCACCCCCGATTACAAGGGCGTCTGCCACGTGGCGCTTCCTGAGGAAGGTTACACGAGACCGGGAGAGGTATTGTTCGGCACCGATTCTCACACCTGCACCGCGGGGGCGTTCGGGGAGTTCGCCACGGGAATCGGCAACACGGACGCGGCGTTCATACTCGGAACCGGGAAGTTATGGGTTAAAATCCCGCAGACGATGAGATTCGTATTCGACGGTGGCATGCCGGACTACCTCATGGCAAAGGACCTCATCCTCAGAATCATCGGAGACATCGGCGTCGACGGCGCCTCGTACGCCGCGATGGAATTTGCCGGCGACGCAGTTCACAGTCTCAACATCGAAGAGCGGATGACGCTCTGCAACATGGTGATCGAAGCCGGCGGCAAGAACGGAATCATTGCCCCCGACAGTGAGACCGAAAAATATGTAAAGGCCCGGACCGACAAGCCTTACAACGCGGTTCAGAATGACCCCGACGCGAAGTACGCACTCGAAAAGAAGTACGACGCTTCTAAGCTTGTCCCCCTGGTCGCGAAGCCTCACTCTCCCGAGAATGTGGACACGGCAGAGAACCTCTCGAACGTAAAGGTCGACAGGGTTTACATCGGCTCCTGCACGGGCGGAAAGCTCGTGGACTTCAAAGCGGCCGCGCGAATACTCAACGGCAGGAAGACGGCGGTCGACACTTTCATCGTACCCGCCACGACGGACGTCGCCAGAGGACTGGAGACTGAGAAGATCGGGAGCAAAACGCTGCTTCAGATATTCCAGGATGCCGGATGCAGGATCGGACACGCCAGCTGCGGTGCGTGCCTCGGCGGACCGGAAGACACATTCGGACGGATCAACGGCGAAGAGGTCTGCGTCTCCACGACAAACCGTAACTTCCCCGGCAGGATGGGTTCGAAAAAGGGACAGGTCTACCTCGCGTCTCCGTTGACGGCGGCGGCTACGTCGATCAACGGGAAAATAACGGATCCGAGAAAATTCCTCGCGTAAGCTTTGCGCGCTGAAACACTTTTAATGTCAATTACAGGACTCAAAGCGTCGCAGACCGGGTTTCCGGTTGGTCCCGGACCATGCGGGGCCGCAGCTTCCGAGTCAACTCTATTCAGGAGATAAGAATGTCACAGAACAAAATTACGGGAAAGGTTTATGTGGCCGGCGATAATATCGACACCGACCAGATAATACCCGCGAAGCACCTGGTATATAACACGCATTCACCGGAAGAGCGCAAGCTTTACGGAAAATACGCAATGAGCGGTGTACCGGAAGAAAAGTCCGGCCTTCCGAAGGGCGGTATCAAGTTCGTGAATGACGGCAGGTTCGAATCCGAGTTCGACATCATCGTCGGCGGCAAGAACTTCGGCTGCGGCTCTTCGAGAGAGCACGCCCCGCTGGCGCTGCAGGTCGCGGGCGTGAAGGCCGTCGTAGCCCAGACCTATGCCAGGATTTTCTACCGCAATTCGGTCGACGGCGGCTTTTTGAAACCGCTCGAGTCGGTCGATAATATTTACAAGTCGTTCACGACAGGCGACGAGGTCGAAATCGACCTGGATGCCAACAAGATAACGAATAAGTCGACCGGCAAGTCTTTCGAGCTTCGTCCGCTCGGCGACGCGGCGGATATAATAAACGCGGGCGGACTTTTCGCTTACGCCAGGAAAATCGGCATGATCAAGCCGAAGGCGGAGGCAAATGTTTAAGATTGCTGTCATACCCGGAGACGGCATCGGGACTGAAGTTACTTCGCAGGCCGTCAGAATACTCAGGAAATCCTCACAAATACTTAACGAACAATTCGAATTCACCGAGCTCAGGGCCGGCGGGATAGCCATCGATACGGATGGTAGACCGCTTCCTGAAGGGACTCTGAAAGCTGCACTGGCAAGCGACGCTGTTCTTCTCGGCGCGGTCGGCGGACCGAAGTGGGACACGCTTCCGTACGAGATGAAACCCGAACAGGCGCTGCTCGGTCTGCGCAAAGGGCTCGAGCTCTACGCGAACATACGCCCTGCCCTTCTCTTCGATGCCCTGCTCGGCGCGTCTTCATTGAAACCCGAAGTCGTGAAGGGAATCGACATAGTCGTAATAAGAGAGCTGACCGGCGGAATCTATTACGGCCGGCCGGCCGGCATACTCGAGGAGAACGGCACACGCAGAGGTGTAAACACGATGACTTACACCGTTCCGGAAATCGAGCGGATAGCCCACACGGCGTTCAGACTCGCGAGGACGAGGAACAAGAAAGTCACGTCTGTCGATAAGGCAAACATTCTCCACACATCCATGTTGTGGCGCGAGGTGGTAAACGGAATTCAGAAGAAGGAATACCCGGACGTCCAGCTCGACCATATGTATGTCGACAATGCCGCGATGCAGCTTGTGCGCAACCCGAAACACTTCGACGTCATACTGACGGAGAATATGTTCGGAGATATACTCAGCGACGAAGCGTCGATGCTGACCGGTTCGATCGGCATGCTTCCTTCCGCTAGCGTCGGCGAGAATCACGCCCTTTACGAACCCGTTCACGGCAGCGCCCCGGACATTGCCGGCAAAGGCCTCGCCAACCCGATAGCGAGCATTCTTTCGGCGGCCATGCTTCTTGAGTACTCGCTCAAACAGAAGGAGCTGGCCGGAAAGATACTTCACGCCGTGGAGAAAGTGCTCGGCGAGGGTTACCGGACGGCCGACATCGCTTCCGCCGGACAAAATGTCCTTTCCACGGAAGAGATGGGCCGCCGGATTGAGGAAGCGCTCTAGTACATTTTGATCGCGGGGAAAATGGAGGAGGCTTAGGCCTCCTCCTCCTTAGCGGTTTTAAACAACGTTAGTTTCGAATCATTCCAACCTCACCATGTTGCTCCCTTATTAGAACCACCCGGCTGTACAAAGCGTATGGCACGGATTAGCGGTCTAGCTATGTGCCTGTTAACTTTAATTTCAAGTTGAATCTACGCCTACCGGGAAGTTGAAAAGCACGAATCCAGCCTCTATATTAACCTATCGTAATATTCGAACTTATGAATAAGCCTTTAAGTTGTTTGGCAATAGACGGTATTAACTCGCTTAAACACGAGCCTAGATGGCACGCTATGCAAGCTCGCGCGCGGGTTTGGAGCGCGATTTCAATGTTGGATGGCAGCCGGGTAGAGTAATGCTAAATTATGTCTGGATAGGACTCGTGCTCATAGGAGTTCTGACCGCCGCGGGGACCGATATATACGACGCTTCGGTTAACACCTACAGGAACGGAGAACCGTTCGAGCTCCAGTACGACAGCACGAGCGCGGCCGGCGGAACGGTTTCATATTCACGGGATTACTTCGACAAGTTTTACGGCGTCGATACAGATGCGCCTGAGACCATTAAATACTCCGCCTCACTCTCGGGAAACTCGATCAGGATAAATACGACTGATGACTCTCCGGAGCTCTGGAAGACCGTGGCTAAAACCGACGACAACTCGAAGCAGATTACGGCGAAGGTACTTTCAAGACACGGAAATGAAATTACAATACTCCTCCCGACGACTTCACTCGTGAAGACGAAAGCCGTCCTCGACGCGGTGATAAGTTACAGCGAGATGGCGGTGAAGATCGCGCTGGGACTCATTGGTGTGATGGCTTTCTGGCTTGGAATAATGAAACTCGCGGAAGACAGCGGAATGATCAAGATCATCGCGAGGATTATGAAACCGGTAATGATCAGAGTATTTCCGGACATTCCGCCCGACCATCCGGCTATCGGGGCGATGATAATGAACATGGCCGCAAACATGCTTGGCCTGAACAACGCGGCGACTCCTCTCGGATTGAAGGCAATGGACGAACTTGAAAGTCTCAATCCGCACAAAGGGACCGCCACGAACGCGATGATAACTTTTCTCGCGATAAACACCGCCGGGCTTACATTGATCCCTGCCACTGCGATCGCGGTACGCGCGGCCCTCGGGTCGAAGGACCCGACAATAATCCTGATGACGTCGTTTTTCGGAGCCGGCCTGGCGACCATTGCAGGAATCAGCGCCGCAAAGCTTCTGCAGCGGCTGAAGATTTACCGGATCAAAGAGGACGACCCCGCCGCGGAGGCTCCGAAGAGCGGAGGCCGGGAATGATAAAAGACATTCTGCAAGCGCTTTCGATAGTCGCGATTCCTCTTATCATTGCCGGATTTGTAGCGTACGCCGCGAAGAAGAAAGTTCCGGTCTATGAATCTTTCGTGGCAGGTGCAAAGGGAGGTTTCGAAGTCGCCATCAAGATAATACCATATCTCGTGGCGATGCTCGTTGCGATAGGAATATTCCGGGCAAGCGGCGCGATGGAGGTGCTGGTAAAAATGCTCTCTCCTTTGGCGCACCTGATTGGAATGCCGCCGGAGGTTTTGCCGATGGCGTTTCTCAGGCCACTGAGCGGAAGCGGTTCGCTCGGTTTGATGGCCGATATAATGAAGAAGTATGGACCCGATTCGTTCATAGGAATACTTGTTTCGACGATGTATGGAAGCAGTGAGACGACTTTTTATGTTCTTGCCGTTTACTTCGGCGCGGTAAACATTTACCGGACCCGCCACGCTGTAGCCGCGGGATTAATAGCAGACGCTGTCGGTATGCTGGGGGCGCTGCTCATTTGCAGACTACTTTTCGGTTAATCAATGAGGATGGATATGAAGATATTGAAAAGAATAATAGCATTGACACTAATTTATAGCTCAACCTTGTTTGCTCAGAATTATCCCCGACCCCTTCTCGCTCCCGGTGAAAGCCAGGTTGCAGGCGGACTCGGCATTTCATGGATAAACGAAAATGGCCAGACTACGCCGTACTACATGATCGGGGTCATGCCCGATCTTCAATTCGGGAAACTCGGCGTCGGTCTCGATCTGACTATGCGCATCTCGACGAACACCGGCAAGATCCGTAAGGCAGACTGGTCCGGCGGCGCGTACCGCAAGATCATCAGGTACATCAGCTGGGGACAGAAACACGACCCGATTTATGCGCGTGTAGGACAGCTCGACATGACGACGCTCGGCCACGGGTTCATAGTTTACGACTACAACAACAGTCCGAGCTACGACAACCGTACCATAGGAGGCGAGCTCGATCTCGACTTCGGCAAGTTCGGCTTTGAGACGATGTACGGGAACTTCCACACGCCCGGCGTGATCGGAGGAAGAGCCTACGT
>JBJKPN010000141.1:0-22277 GCA_046706365.1 Candidatus Kryptoniota bacterium
CCGACGGGAACGTCACATTCTCGCTGTCCTGGTTCACAAATTGCGTATGGAGTCCGGCGAAAGAATAAATCTTCGGGAGCGGCTTTGAGGACTTCGCGCAGCCGGCAACCATGATACCAAGAATTGCCAAAACAGCTACGGCGGTCAGATTCCTCCTGCCGGGTCCGGAAACAGTTTTCTGATTTGTCTTCATGAAATACTTTCTGAAAGGAAAGACCAATTTGCCATAAATCTTCATGCCAGTTATTTTCCCTCTCTTTTGACTTTTAATTCACATAAATGTCAACGATGGGACGAATTGTAAGTTCCAGCGAATTAATCGAATCACTGAGAAGGTGATAGGGACGCAGGCATGCCGGGCGGGTAGCCCGCCCGACATGCATCACAGTTAAAACAGAAGATCGTACGTAAGCCTGAAGCCTCTGGCCGGCTGCGGCAGAAAGTCTTTTATCACCGAAAGGTTGTCGCGATAGACCTGGTTGAGAAGATTGTCGCAGTGCAGGCCGACGTTGCTCACCAGTCCCTCGGTCACCAGACGTACGCCGACTCCGACGTCGACGACTCCGTATCCGGCCGTATAGGTATCTCCAACTCCGAGCCGCGTCTGGCTTGCAGCCAGGCGCCATTCGATAATCCCGAAGTATGTCGGGTCCTGGTACGTAAGCCGGAGGAAGCCGTGCAGCGGAGGTATGAATGGAAGCGGGATATGGTTCTGCGTGTCTTCGGCATTGACGTAGCTTGCACTCGCTTCGAGTGCCACGTACTGCAAAGGCTCGACAGTGGCGCTGACTTCGTACCCCATCAGACGCGCGGCGGTGGCGGAGAACTGCCTTATGGGGAGATTTTCGAGCGTATCGCCGGTCAGATATGCATAGATATAGTGATTGATGAAGTTGATATAGGGGGTGAATTCAAACGAAAACGAGTTAAAGTGTCCCTTCAGCGACGCATCGATGCCGAAAGCCGTCTCGGGTCCGAGGTTGGCGTCGCCTACCGAATATGTGTTGCTGGCGGCATCGGCGCCGTTCGCAAACAATTCCTGAACTGTGGGAGCGCGGAACGAGCGGGCGACACTCAGCGAGGCCGTCATCCCGGGAGAAATGTCCTGGATGGCACCGACGGATGCTGTCAGCGCATTGTGAGACTCGGTTACATCTAAAGTCTGGAATATGGGATCCTGTGACGCCGCGTAAGGAAGAGTATGGATCCGGTTCAGGTCATAACGAATTCCGGCCTGGAAACGAGTCGCATTGCTGAGCAGGTACTCTTCATAAACATAACCGGCGAGTCCCGTGGTCACTGAATTAGGTCCGAGCGGCTGCTCCCCTTCGATCGTCAGATTCTCTACGTTCGCCCAGAGTCCGACAGTTCCGCGAAAAGCACCGATCTGCCGATGTTGAAACTGCAGGGTGATGTTGAAAGTCTGCTTATGAAAATGATTTGCCTGAGGATTCGAAACTCCGGTCGAGTCCTGGGCGGTCGGAAATTCAGAATGATCATAATTGACGTAATCGGCGTTAAGTCTTATCTGTTTAACGAGAGGACTTTCCACTGCCCAGAGCCCGCGCAATTCCACCATATTGCGATTCTGAGAAATGAGCGAAGTCGTCGGCGGGTCGTTCAGCCAGTCCGAGTTCGGCGGCGTTCCGGGAATCCCGTAAGTCATCTGGTAATGCTGGTAGCCGATGCCAACCATGCCGAAGTCGCCCTGGTAGGAATACCCAATGCCTCCCTCCTGGCTTCTGTCAAACGATTGCGGCATCCGGCTCAGGTGGAACGACCGAATTCCGTCGAAGTAATTCCCGGAGGGGATGCGCGTGTCCTGGGCGTGAAGGCCGCCGGCCGATACGCTGAAGGCACTTCCGCCGTCGCTGTAAACCCCGTTGAAGTAGCCGGTGTACTCATCGCTGACGGTGTTCCCACCGAGGGAAACGGTACCCGAGAAAGGTCTGTTTGATGCCGCCGGTACGATATTCGTGATAATGTTGATCAGTCCGCCGATGGCGTTCGGGCCGTACATGATGCTCGCAGGTCCCCTGACGACATCGATCCGCGAAATGCTTGCAGGCAGTATAGGCACGGAGTGGGCGGGGTCATAAGTCGATACATCCCCGGAGCGAAGTCCGTCTTCGAGGATAAGCACGTTATTGTCCGAGAGACCGCGGATCATTGGACGTGCTGGAGCGGCGCCGTTATAGCGAACGGATACTCCCGGCATGTCGGAAATTTCCTGTGCAAAGCTCTGTCCCGGGCTGTTTTGGAGATCCACCCTGGACATCGACTCGGCAGGCTGGTACAACTGGTTTGCCGGGGCGGCATACGGCGATGCAGAGACCACCACTCCCTCCGCGCGGATGGCTGACTGACGAAGGTCGAAGGAAGCAAACGCCGTGTTGTCCGAGACGTGAACTCTGTCTGTTTTCGATGCGTACCCGATACACCTCACATAAATTTCATAGGTCCCCGCCGGCACATCCGAAAAGGAGAATTCGCCATCGGCGTCGGTGTAAGTTCCACGATCCAGTCCGAGGAGCAGTACGGTTGCACCGACCACCGGTTTTTCACCGCTCTTGACGTTTCCTCTGACTTCACCGGAAGGCGCCTCCCTCGGCATGAGAGGATCATCCCCTCGAACGGCGCCCCGGAGCGCCGCTGCAGCACCACCGGAATTCAGGAGAGGATATGCCGGAGCAGCTGATTGAATTGCGAAGAAAGAGATCAGGACGATTGACAGAAAAACACTTATAGATTTCATTTGGCAGTATGTTTTTGTGGAAGACAAATTGAGGAACAAGAAGCTCACGTTAAAATGGCATATGGCCACCTTTTGGTCAATAGACGAATGGAATACGGAGAGGGTTACCGCGCGATGGGTAGTGTATTAGTCTTGACCTGACCGGAAGGGGGTTGGAATCACTCTCTGCGCACCTGGCGCATTATTGGCATTCAAGCCTGGTCAGCTGGAGACGGGGGAATTTTGAGTCCAATGAAACCGGTATACTGCTGCCTGATCAGAAGCCTCAGGCATCCAGGACTTCCCTGATTTTCTGAGACAAATCTCTTGGTGTATACGGCTTCGAGACGATGTCGGCGGCTCCGTTCCTGAAAATGTCCGACTTCTCCTCAGGATCGATAAAACCTGTCGCCACGACAATCTTCACGGAAGGATTAATTGATTTTATCTTCTTGAGAACGTCCTTACCCGACAGCTTCGGCAAACCGAGGTCCGAGACAACCAGGTTGATGCGCTGCTGATTCTTCGAGAATACTTCGATCCCTTCTTCTCCGTCCACAGCGGTAAGTACGTCGTAACCTTTTGAGGACAGAACCTCCATTGCCAGCTCCCTGAGCATTTCTTCGTCCTCGATTATGAGAATAGTTTCCTTTCCGCCGGAAGTCTGATTTTCAGTCATATTTTCTCCGTTTGTTAATTTGGATAATGGCTTCACAGGGAAATACAGATGGAATGTAGTTCCCTTTCCGACATCGCTACTGACGTCGATGAATCCGTCATGGTTCTCCATTATCCCGAAGACGACCGAAAGGCCAAGGCCCGTACCCTTTCCGAGGTCCTTTGTGGTGAAGAATGGTTCAAATATATGCTGTCTTGTCTTTTCGTCCATGCCTATCCCGGTGTCCTTCACCTCAAGCAGCACGTAATTTGGGAAGACCGCGTCCTGATAGCGACCTTTGATTAATTCTCCAGGCACCTGCCGCGTTCCGATGGTAAGTGTCCCGTTCCCGGACATAGCGTCGCGGGCGTTTACGCACAAATTCAAAAGCGCCTGATGTATCTGAGTGGAATCTCCGACGATCTGCGGCAGGTCCGGCGACAGATTGCAGGATAGAGTCATGGTCTTGGGGAAAGTTTCGTGGAACAGCCGCTGAATCTCGCCAATGGAATCATTCAACGAAAGCGAAGTGAAGCTTACGTTGGTCTTCCTCGCAAAAGTCAACATCTGGCGGACCAGTGATGCACCGCGCTCGGATGCTTTGACGATGGCTGCAACACTCTTGGAAAGGTCGTCCGATTCCCCCACCTTTTCCTCCACCAGTGAAGAGTGGCCGAGTATGATTCCGAGAATATTGTTGAAATCGTGCGCGATGCCGCTTGCGAGCGTTCCCAGGCTTTCCATTTTCTGCGATTGCAGGAATTGAAGCTGAAGCTGTTTCCGGTCCGTCACATCATCGAAGACTTCCAGAAGCGCCTTCTTCCCGTCGTACATCAGGCCCGTGTGGCTGATCTGGAAGGTCCGGCCGCCGAGCACCCCCTTCGTCTCGATCGTTTTCGACTTCCCGATTTCAAGACCGTTGTAGAGAGGACAGTCGTCGCACCGTTTCAGATCGTCCTTATATACAGTCCAGCATTTCTTCCCGAGCATGTCGGCATGGAACGTCTCCTTGAACTTGTCGCTCATAAAAATCAGGTTTCCGGTCTCGTCGATGATCGAAATGCCGAAGGGGAGTGTTTGAATGAGCATCTCGTTGAATGAATTCAGCTGCCTTAGCGAATCTTCCGCCTTCTTGCGCTTTGTAATGTCGCTCACAATGACCTGGACCGCGTCGATAATTCCGTCCCTCTTGAGCAGTGATCCGGAAATTGACAGCCAGAACTCTTTTCCGTCGTCCCGCTTGACGTCTATTTCGAATGGAGCGACATACCTCTTCGCAAGGATGTTCAGGAAGGCCCTGTCCATCTGCCTCAGAGACGTGCCCATATAGAAAAAATTCAGCCCTCTTATTGATTTCCCGATCAGTTCGTCCCTTGCGTGGCCGGTGAGAGTCTCCGCAGCCGGGTTGCAATCTACAATCTTTGCCTCCTGATCGATGATGAAAATAGTTTCCGGAGAAGACGTGAACAGATTCCGATATCTGTTTTCACTTTCCAGGACGGCTTTCTCCGCGTGTTTGCGTTCGGTGATGTCCCGAATTACGGAGAGTGCCTCATTTTCCGACAGCCTGACGATCCTGTCTTCATAGAATCGCACTCCGTCTTCTCCCATGCGGAGCTCGTATTCGAATGTCTGGAGAGTATCGGTTTCTATCGACCTTCTAATTGCCTCCCCGGCCGGCTGCCATACGTTTGAGGGCATCACTTCCGTTATGTTCTTTCCCAGGAACGCTTCCGGACTCAGGAACAATTTGGATTCGTCCGGCGCCCGGAAATCGAGGAGCTTTCCATTTTTGTCGGTTCTGAACAGGATATCCGGGACTGCGTTTATGATGGCGCGATTCTGTTCTTCACTTTTGCGAAGTGCCCTTTCTATCCGCTTGTTTTCAGTGACATCGCGCGCCACAGTGGAGACTCCCGTAATCTCCCCGTACGGGTTCTTTATGGGAGAAAGAGTAATCGAAACATCTATTAAGCTTCCGTCTTTTCTTTTCCTGACCGTGTCGTAGTGAGCTATGTCCTCGCCGCTCTTTATTTTCTCTATCAGTTGCGGAATTTCGTCTTTCAGATTAGCAGGGGCAAGCATGGAAATCGGCTGCCCGACCGCTTCAGCGGAAGAATAGCCGTATGTCCTTTGCGCACCCATATTCCACGACGTAATGATCCCGTCAAGATCTTTTCCTATTATCGCATCGGTTGATGAGTCTACGATTGCCGCCAGGTGGGCGCTGGCATCTTCGGCCATCTTTCGCTCCGTAATATCGCGGCCAAATGCACACACCAGTTCACGATCACCGAATCTCATGAAATTCGATCTGATCTCAACCGGGAAGGTTCTTCCCCCCTTGGAGCGGTGTGCGACTTCATGAATGTGTGAGCTGTCATTCTTGATTGATTCCCAGGCGCTGAGCCAGCTGTCACTGGTTATCTCCACATCGATATCCCATATATGAAGCTTCAGGAGTTCTTCCCTGGAGTACCCGAGAGATTCGCAGGCGGCTTCGTTGACGTCTATGAACTGGCCCTCCGAGTTCATCCAGTACACCGAATCTGATGCGCGCTCGACTGTGAAGCGTGTAAGGCGAAGCGCCTCCTGGGCTTCCTTCTGTTCCGTGATATCCTCGAAAGTCCCGTCGTAATAGATCACCTTCCCGTCTTTGTTCCTGATGGCCCTGGCGCTCTCGCGGGCGAACATCACTGAGCCGTCTTTCCTGGTCCAGGCTGTCTCCAGGCCGGATATCACGCCATCCCGCTCAAGCCGTTCACGAAATTGTCTCCTCGAGTAGCCGGGCTCGAATCCTCCGCTTTCCAGATTCCGCTTTACAAGCTCCTCGAAGCTGTCGTAACCGAGCATCCGGACAACCGCGGGATTAACCATAAGGATTCGCCCGTCCGGTGTGGTCCTGTATATTCCGATCGTGGCATTGTCGAACAGACTGTGAAATCGTTCTTCACTAACCCTGAGGGCCTCTTCCGCCCTTTTGCGTTCGGAAATGTCGGTAGCTACTATCTGATAACCCACGCAGCGGCCATTCCTGCTCAACGGCACTTCCCTAACCAGAACAGACCGGTCCATGACGTTCTTTGTGACCACCTTCGCATCGTATGTCCTGGACTCCGTGCCGCTGTCGCCGGGCTGCGAGAATGAAATGAATTTCGTTTCTTCGGGATAAACAAATTCAAGTATGCTTTTGCCGACCGCTTCTTCGCCGGGATAGCCGGTAAGCATTTCGAAGCCTTTGTTTACCCTTTCGATCTTTCTCTGAACGTTCATCAGGAGAACCGCATCAGATGTGCTCTCGAGCATTTCCGCGTACAGAGAGTGAGCGTAAGTGGCTTCGCGTACCATTGCTCCGTTTGCCAGCGTCCCCCTGACGTATGCCGCGAGGAAGGCAAGACTCCCGATCATGATGCTGCCGGACAATATGCCGTCGCCCCCTCCGCCCGGGGGATGTAAGAACAAAACAAGAAATGCAAAAGAAGGAAGGCCGATGTGAAGGGCCCGCGATTCGTACAAGACCATAGGCACGAAAGCTACCGACATCAAAAGCAGAAGCTCAACCGGCTCCGACGAGAAGTTAAGCCACCAGCCCGCGGCAACTATTATAGCGTACTTCAATGTCAATATGGGACTGTCCGACAGCCAGTTCCTGAGCAATTCATCCACGACAATAAAGAATAGCAGAACCAGGTAGATGATCTCCGCCTGGGGCGGGAAGGTGCCCTGTCGGAAAGAAACAATTTTCGAGATGATAGCAAGGGCGAAGAGAACGTAGACGAGTCTGGACAGGAGTGAACTGGAGCCGAGCGCGACTCTGCCGTCGATAAGCAGGTTGGATTCCGTAGTTCTCGACCAGAGGCCCGACCCGACAAGGAAAAGAAGTAGGACTGCAGCCAGAAATGGCCATTTCTCCCACCCCCATGAGAAACGGAGGCCTGCAATCTGGATCGTAGCATTTGTGTTCGGGAAAAAGGTGAAACTGACTTCCGTAATCCGGGAAGAATTGAACTCCTCGTTGTACCTCGCACCGGGTCTTTGAACGGGATTCAGCCTGAACTCGCTGAAGGGAACCGATACAGTGGACCACTCCTCGCGCGGCGAACTCAAATAGACGTAGTAGTTTGTCCCGGCACTGTTCAGCGTGTCCGCAATCCCGCCTCCGATCGTGAGATCCACAAGAACCCGGTATGAACCACTAGTACCACGCCAATGAATCCGCAGCAGTCCGTTAGCCGGTATTTTTTCCATCTTATCCCAGCTGAGGGTGATTCCGGACCAGTCCTTCTGTCCGTTTATGACATGGAGGTTTATGAGCTTGCGGGGAGGATTGCCGGTGTTTTCTACACGCGGCATCAAGGTGTCGGAACCGAAGCCGTAGTGCATAATGGCTGTGGTTCCCGTAACAGGTCCTATCGGCAATGATGAGAACTTCAGAGGTTCGACGGATGTCGGGAAATTCCCGGAAACGAGGAGAAAGATCCCGAGAGCCCCGAGAATACCGAGAACGGTCAGCAGTACGTTCCGGTATACCTTAATAGGGAATGGCATCGGACTTCCCGGCACCGCTCCTTCATTGATTCTTGTCGGCTTTTTATGATTCCTCATGACACAGATATTTCATACCGCAGTTGCGAAAAGCACCTTAATCGGTAGTTCCTACTCAGAATTATCGACATTTTATCCGAATATGTTAGCCCATGACCGGCCCGCCCGACAGATTACTCACCTTGCGGTCTGCCAATTTCGCGCGGGAAAAAGTAACATCATGACATTACATTGGTCTTCCCACTCAGGGGAATAACCACGGGTTCAAAGGAAGTTCCCGCTCACCATGATGTAACGGACCTGCTTTGTGGAGATCCCGATTTCGGGCCGTCCCCGCTGACTCAATTCCTGACTGGGGTAAAATTAAGTTCGCCGCACAATAAAAGCAATTTGGCTGCGATGAGAATACAAACGGTGGAATGTCGGAAATCACAATCCCGCTGACGATCTCCCCTGAACATCCTGGCCAGATCCGCACGGATTCTTTCTTGATTTCCTTCGCGGCACGATTTGTCTTCGATCAACGCCCGGGGAAATGTGAATCTCGAGCCGGGGAACGGGATGCAATAACAGAAATGATTGATGGCATGTTGGAATGAGGCCGGGAGATTCAGACTGCCCATCGCCGCATAATTCACACGACCGACTTACGGATGCCGAAACGAGTTCGACATGACGAAGGAAAACACAGATTGAGATTTTGTTTCCAAGCGGTCACCCGGGATCGCTGTCGACCTGCAGACGATAGCCTATCCCGGACTCGGTCACGAGTATTTTCGGATTTGAAGGATCATTCTCGAGCTTCGCTCTCAACTGCTTGACGTAGACTCTCGTGTACTGCGTTTCTTCGGAGAATGCAGGACCCCAGACCTGCTCAAGAATGTATTTATGTGTCAGGACTCTCCCCGCATTCCTGGCAAAAAGGGCAAGGAGTGCGTACTCCGTAGCGGTAAGCCTGACGATGCTCTTCCCCTTTTTTACAGTCCTCGCCGAAAGATCGATTTGCAGGTCTTGCACCGCCAGGACGGGCGTCTCCTGGGCTGAAGGCCGATGCCTCAGCGCGTTCCGCACGCGCGCGAGGAGTTCACCCGTTCGGAAAGGCTTGGTAAGGTAGTCGTCGGAGCCCGCGTCAAGGCATGCCACGATATCGCTCTCCGCGCTGCGGACCGAAAGCACGAGCACCGGAACCGCCGACCATTCCCTGATTTGTTTCAGCACGTCCACGCCTTCCATGTCCGGCAAACCCAGATCGAGGATGATCAGCTCGGGCCTTTCGGATGCCGCCATCACGACACCCTCTTTTCCGGAGCCGGCAGAGCGAACGGAAAATCCGGCGGTCTCCAGAGTTAATTCCAGGAGCCGGCGGATTTGCGCCTCGTCGTCGATGACGAGAATGACGGGTCTTTCGTTCACGCAGGTTCCTCCCTCCCGCTTTTTAAGGCTTCGTTAACAGGAAGCTTCATCACAAACTCTGCTCCTCCCTCGGTCCGGTTTCGAGCCATAATGGTCCCGTGATGGGCTTCAACGAATCCTTTCGCGATAGTGAGGCCAAGCCCGGTACCACCGGTCCTCCCGTTTTGAGCACGATAAAATTTCTCGAAAACCTTGTTGATGTCCTCCCGCGGCAGGCCGGGGCCGCTGTCCGCAACCGAGATTACGCACATCTCACCCTCTTCGAGATAAGACCTTATGATTATATTTGTCCCGGAGGGCGTGTGAAGCGTCGCGTTGTGTATGAGGTTCGTCAGCGCCTGCTCGATAAGGCCGAAGTCGAGCTTCATGAGTGGGACCTCGTCCGCGACGTCCACGGAAACCGGGTGCCCTTCGAGCTCTCTCTCGAGGCTCTTCAGAGCATGATTTATCACGTCGCGTAGATCACACCAGTCGAGCTTCGGTTGAATCATGCCGGACTCGAGCCTGGTCATGTCGAGAAGATTGGCAACCAGCCGGTTCAGGCGTTCTGCCGCGACGTGAATTTCTCTGACGTTCGCCTCTTCTATCGAGGGCCCTGCGACACCTCCCGGAGCGAGAAGATTCTCCGAAACTCCAAGTATTGTAGCTATCGGAGTCCGGAACTCGTGTGAAATCGAATTGAAGAGAGTCTTGTACAGTCTCTCCGATTCGGCGACGACTATCGATCTCCTGTTTACATCGTTCAACAGTTCACGTTCGATTGCTGACGTTATCTGCGAGACGAAATTTTCCAAAAGCGATTCCTGGTCGGCGAACAGCTCGCCGCTATCCGGGAATTTAACGCCGATAACGCCGAGCGGATAACGCGGCCCGGACAACGGGTAATAAGTCGCTTCAGCAGAGGGGAGGGTATCGGTATTCTTCCCCGCTTTCTTCTCGTTCCAGTAAACCCAGGCTGCGACATTGGATTCCTTGGCATCGGGGAAAAAGGAACTTGCCTGATGCGCTGAGGCTGATAGTTCTCCTTCTGCATCACCGAGGACAATTGCGACAGCTGCGCCGAAATATTTCCTTATGTTCGACACGGCAGTCTTGATGACTTCCGCCTGTGAGTGTGCCGACGATAGATCCTTCGTAAGGGCAAACAGCGCCGACGTCTTCTCTTCGCGCTGACGTATGATCCTTTCCCTCTTCCTGACCCGGGCCGAAAGGACGCCGGTTACCGTGGCGACAACGAAAAACATGGCAGCCAGAAGGGTATCTTCGAGGCTGCCAATTGAAACCGTATAGCGGGGCGGTATAAAGAAGAAATCCCAGGTGAGCGCGCTCGCAGCTGCCGCAAGTACCGTCGGGCCAGGTCCGACTTTCAGCGGGAGGAGAGAAACGACCAGGAGCAATACGAATGAAACGGTCCTGTAACCGATGAGGCTCTGCAAGGGGAAACACACGGCGGCAGCGAGGAAAACCAGAACGACCGCCGTGAGATACTGGGCGAAGCTCGATTGGGGCCGGGAAACAACACTTGAAAACCTCCTCTTCGACTGGCCGTCCTCCTGACCCACAATGTAAATATCGAGATCCTTACTCTTCCGCATCAGGTCGTCGATGAGCCGCGCGGCTCGCGAAAAGATAAACCGGTCCGGCTTGCCGACAAGTATCTGGCTCGCATTCTGTTCGCGGGCAACTCTAATGAGCGCGTCGGCAATGTCGACTCCGGAAGTGGTTACCACTTCTGCGCCCAGCTCACGCGCCAGCTTGATGTTTTTTGCCAGCTGCTCTCTTTGCTCATCGGATAATTTATCCGACCGATCGACATAGACGACGACCCAGGTGGCATCCATCGTGTACGAAACTCTTCTCGCCCACCTGATCACGGAGACTGAATGAGGGCTGGGACTGATCGCGGCAATGAGTCTCTGACCGGACTTCCATGGTATCGAGATCCTCTGCCCCCACCTGTACTCCCGGATTTGCCGATCCACCCGCTCCGCCGTCAATCGCAGGGACATCTCTCTCAGAGCAGACAGGTTTCCCTCCTTGAAGAAATTCTCGATCGCCTGCCACGATCGTTCGGCGGTGTAGACCTTCCCTTCCTTGAGCCTTCTGAGGAGCTCATGCGGCGGGATGTCGATTACCTTGATATCCTCCGCCGCCTCGAAAACCGAATCCGGAACGGTTTCCCTGACGATGCTGCCGGTTATCTGTGCAACGGTGTCGGCCCTGCTTTCGAGGTGCTGGACGTTCAAAGTCGTATAGACGTCTATCCCGTTGTCCAGAATTTCGAGCACGTCCTGATAGCGGCGGGCGTGGCGACTCCCGGGAGCGTTTGTGTGGGCTAGCTCGTCGACCAGGACGACTTTCGGCTTTCTTGCCAGAATGGCATCGATGTCCATCTCCCCGATCGTCGTTCCACGATACTCGATATTTCTCCGCGGGATCACTTCCAGGCCCAGAACGAGCTCGGCCGTTTCCATCCGGTTGTGAGTCTCAACGTAACCCACTACGGCATCAATCCCCTTTGCAACCGCTTCCCTCGCCTCGCTCAACATCGAGTACGTTTTGCCGACCCCGGCACACATGCCGAAGAAGATCTTTAGTTTGCCCTTTCCCCCCTTTTCTTCCTCCTTCCTGATCATCTGAAGAAGTTCGTCGGGATCGGGCCTTCTATTCTCTACTTCAGACATTGCCACTCAATATAGAATGAATCCATGACGCTTTCATCTTCACATTCAATGCGCTACGTTAAGCGCGACCAGGATCATGTCGATCAGCTTGATGCCGATGAACGGCGCAATAACGCCTCCGACTCCATAAATGAGCAGGTGCCTTCGCAGGAGCTGGACAGCGCTCAGCGCACGGTATTTCACTCCCCTAAGCGCCAGGGGGATCAGCACAACTATGATCAGCGCATTGAAGATAACGGCGGAAAGGATCGCGCTTTCGGGTGTCGAAAGTCCCATGATATTCAGCGCATTAAGCTGAGGATATGTGGTCGCAAAAGCGGCAGGAATAATCGCAAAGTATTTTGCCACATCGTTTGCGATGCTGAAAGTGGTCAGAGTACCGCGCGTCATGAGAAGCTGTTTCCCAATTTCCACAATCTCCATCAGTTTCGTCGGATTGCTGTCGAGTTCTATCATGTTGGCGGCTTCACGTGCCGGCTGCGTTCCCGTGTTCATCGCTACGGCTACATCGGCTTGAGCGAGTGCAGGCGCATCGTTTGTGCCGTCCCCCGTCATAGCTACGAGCCGACCGCCGGCCTGGTATTCGCGAATCAGTTTGAGCTTGTCTTCCGGCCTGGCTTCTGCAAGAAAATCATCCACCCCTGCTTCTGCGGCAATCGCAGTAGCAGTGAGCGGGTTGTCGCCCGTTATCATCACGGTCTTTATGCCCATGCTCCTGAGCTGGGCAAAACGTTCCTTTATTCCACCTTTTACTATATCCTTGAGGTGGATCACGCCGAGCACTTCCCCGTTTTCCGCAACGACCAGAGGTGTCCCGCCTTTGCGGCCGATGCTCTGCACCATCTCTTCTACCTGAACCGGATACTTTCCGCCCTGCAGATCGACGAACTTTTTAATCGCATCGGCTGCCCCCTTCCGGATACATCTGAAAGATGCCTTGCCGTCGGTCTGGATATCCGCGCCGCTCATGCGGGTCTGCGCAGTGAACTGCACGAAGTGCGCGGAAATTTCCCGGATGTCCCTGCCGCGGAGCCCGTATTTCTCCTTCGCAAGGACGACTATCGATCTCCCTTCCGGCGTCTCGTCGGCGAGCGACGCCAGCTGTGCGGCATCGGCCAGCCGATCCGGGGTAACACCGGGTGCAGTAACGAACTCCGTCGCCATCCGATTGCCGAGCGTGACCGTCCCGGTTTTGTCCAGCAACAAGACATCGACGTCACCGGCAGCTTCTATGGCACGGCCGGAAGTTGCAATTACGTTGTGACGGATCATGCGGTCCATGCCGGCTATTCCGATCGCCGACAGGAGGCCGCCTATCGTGGTCGGTATAAGACACACCAGGAGTGCTACCAGTACCGTTACGGTGATGGGCGTACCCTGACCGGCGGCGTGGACGCTGAAGAGAGAAAACGGAAGAAGTGTGACACAGACGACGAGGAAAATAATCGTAAAGGCGGCCAGGAGAATGTTGAGCGCAATCTCGTTCGGCGTCTTCTGACGCTTCGCGCCCTCGATCAGGTGAATCATCTTATCGAGGAATCCTGCGCCGGGATCGGAAGTCATCCTGATGACGAGCCAGTCGGAAAGCACATGCGTTCCTCCGGTCACGGCGCTCCTGTCGCCTCCGGATTCCCGGATCACCGGGGCGCTCTCGCCTGTAATGGCGCTTTCGTCAACCGACGCAATTCCTTCAATCACTTCTCCGTCCGCTGCTATGACATCCCCGGCCTCGGCGACAAAGAAATCCCCTTTGTGCAGGGAAGTCGATGGGACGAGCTCGAATTTCGCTTCGTGCTTCGGCTCCTTCAGCAGTTTGGCCATGGTCTCGCGCCGCGCCTTCCTCAACCCTTCCGCCTGCGCTTTTCCCCGGCCTTCGGCGAGAGCTTCCGAAAAGTTCGCGAAGAGAACAGTAAACCAGAGCCAGAGCGAGACCGCCCCGATGTACCAGGCCGGCGCCTCTCCATGACCGATGAGCGCCTGGACCCACAGACCCGTGGTCAGCACACTACCGACCTCCACGACAAACATTACCGGGTTTCGCATCATCGATTTCGGATTCAGTTTCAATAACGAATCCAGAAGAGCCCGCCTGAATATTTCTTTCGTTAGACCTAACGGCTTTCTATTTTTCACAGGTTCGGAAGTCATAAGTAATTTTTCCTTTTTCAAAAGAGTATTTCCTTCTTATACCCGAAATCAAAGACATCGCACGAATGAGACTCATTACGACGAATACTCCAAGCCTGAAGACCGAACATAGCGCGATAATATTCGGATTCTCCGTACCTGGCATGTCGGCGCCATGAAGGCCGCAAGACGTGTGAGGATCCGAACGGACACCCCATTCGATATCGACGTGGACACTCAGCGGAAAATCACCCGCGGAGCCGTGCTTGACAGAAGGTGCAGTCACGTGATGTTTTCCTTTTAGTGGAGCATCATAAAATGCTCGACGATCGGGCCGAGCGCGAGGGCCGGGAAGAAATTGAGCGCACCTACTATCAGGATTACCGAGATGAGCCAGAATACAAACAGCGGCGTGTGAGTAGGCAGAGTACCTTCTCCCGGCGGTACTTTCTTCTTCCGTGCGAGCGAGCCTGCCAGCGCAAGCGTGGGAATGGCAAGCCAATAACGCGACATAAACATCACTATGGCACCTGCAATGTTGTAGAAGGGCGTGTTCGCGTTAAGTCCGGCAAACGCGCTTCCATTATTGTTGCCTTGAGAAGTAAATGCGTACAGGATTTCACTGAACCCGTGCGGACCCGGATTTGCGATCGATGATGTACCGGCGGGAAGGACGACAGCCAGCGCGGTAGGCACGAGGACTATGATCGGCATTATGAGAATGAGGAGCGACGCCATCTTCATATCGTACGGTTCTATCTTGTGGCCCAGATATTCGGGCGTCCTCCCCACTAGAAGTCCGGCGACAAACACCGCGACAATGACAAACACAAGCATTCCGTACAGTCCGGACCCGACGCCTCCGAAGACAACCTCACCGAGATGCATTGCTATCAGCGGGATCATTCCTCCAAGCGGGGTGTAAGAGTCGTGCATCGAATTGACTGAGCCATTCGAAGCCGATGTCGTCGCCACAGCCCACAATGCGGAATTCGCGATGCCGAACCGTACCTCCTTCCCTTCCATATTTCCGCCGGATTGGCAAGCGCTCGGAGTCTGATCGACACCGAGTCTGGCAATAAGCGGGTTCCCTCTCAACTCAGACGTGTAACAAACGGCGAGCATTGCGACAAAGATGATCAGCATTGCGGAAATCAGAGCCCAGCCCTGCCGCGTGTCGCCAACCATCCTTCCGAAGGTAAAGCATAGCGCCGCCGCGATCAGGAGGATGGCAAGCATTTCTAGAAAATTGGAAAGCGGAGTCGGATTCTCGAACGGGTGAGCCGAGTTGACGTTAAAGAACCCGCCGCCGTTTGTACCGAGCTGCTTGATCGCGATCTGAGACGCCGCCGGACCGACTGCAATGACCTGCTGGTCAACTTTCACTCCGGCAGCGTCCACCGTCGGCTGCACGAAATTCGCGGTTTCATACCTGGAAAACGTCTGCACGGTCCCCTGCGAGACAAGTATCAGCGCAAGAACGATCGAGAGAGGCAGCAGGACGTAAATGACGCTCCTGGTCATGTCAACCCAGAAGTTGCCAAGCGTCTTTGCAGAGTGACGGATTAGTCCGCGTATGAACAGAATCAGAACGGCTATCCCTGTTGCCGCCGATACGAAGTTTTGAGTCGTCAGCGCGAGCATCTGGGTCAGATAGCTCATCGTCGTTTCGCCGCCGTAGCCCTGCCAGTTTGTGTTGGTCACAAAACTGACGGCGGTGTTGAATGACGAGTCGGGACTGACAGGCCCGAAGTGCTGCGGGTTCAGGGGGAGCCATTGCTGCAATCGCTGCAGCCCGTAAACGATAAGAAATCCCAGCGCATTGAAGACGAGCATGGCAACCGCGTTCTGCTTCCAATCCATCTCTTCGTGAGGATCGATTCCGCAAAGACGATAGATCAGGCTCTCAATCGGCCCGAATACCGGATGCAGAAACGTTTTCTCACCTTGGAATACTCTGGCCATAAACTCGCCGAGCGGCTTTGCAAGAAGCACAAGGACAACCAGGAAGAAGACAATTTGCGAAACACCGTTGAGTGTCATTCGAATTTCTCCGGCTTAAGAAGTGCGAAAAACAAATAGATAAGCAAGCCGAGCGAGATCGCTCCGGCTATCATATAAAGCCAATTCATATCGATTCTCCGAACAACATTGTGGTACAATCTTCATTACAAGATCCGGCCTCCCAAGACCAGGCTCCAAATAAACTCAAACAATCGACAAACAAACTCATTAGATGGGGTTTCAAGGTTTATCTCCTCCAACGGGGAATTGGGAATTTGCATTTGGTAATTGTTTGGAGCCTGGAGCTTGTTGATTGGAGCCTGCCTCCGGCGGGAGCTCACAGATTCTCATGAGTCCCCACGTGAGGAGGAGCAGGGCGGCCATGATACCTAAATAGATCAAATCCATCGTCACTTCTCCGAGTTCTGCAATCGATCGAGCGCCAAGTTCAGCTTCAAGACGTTGACACCGGGTGCACCGAGAAAACCGAAAGCCCGTCCTTCGGTGTATTTGCTCACGAGAGCGCGAACCTCCGCCACACTCATATCCCGGACTCGTGCTACGCGCGGTACCTGGTACATCGCTGCGGCTATACTTATCTCCGGATCAAGCCCGCTGCCCGACGAGGTAACCAGGTCCACAGGGATCGGCCGCGTATTTCCCGGGTCGGCTTTTTTCAGCGAATCAATTCTTGTTTCTACTTCCCGAATGAGAGCCGGGTTGGTCGGGCCGAAGTTTGAGCCCGAAGATGCCGCGGCATTATATGGAAAAGGGACAGTCGCCGAAGGACGGCTCCAGAAATATTTGGGACTGCTGAAAGGTTGTCCGATCAAAGCAGAGCCGACAATCCTGCCGTTCTTCCTGATGAGGCTTCCGTTCGCCTGCCAGGGGAAAATCATCTGAGCGAGGCCGGTAATTGCAAGCGGGTAAAGAAGACCGGTCAGGACAGTAAAGACCACGATGCTAACCGCGGCAGTGCGAAGATGTTTCCAGAACATTTTCATTCCTCTTTTCTGTTTCGAATCTAAATATGGCTCCCCGCGATCGATCCGGGCAATTAAGGAAACGTAAAGAGATCGCCTTTAGACGTAAAAAAGGCATAAAGATGACACACTGACCCCGCTCGCCTTATATCCTTGAATGTGAATAGTCTGGAGTACGAGGGACATTGGATTTGATTCAACACCTCAGGGTGAGGCGCGCAACCCGGCCAATTCGAATTATTCCACCGTTCGCAGAATTATCTCGCATCCGAAGCTGAGAATCCGCGGAATCCAAGATTGTGGATTGACAATCTTCTTCGACTTCGCTAATTCTACTCATCAGACGAATTGCAAGCAGCGGATTTGTATTTTGAACGGAGAAGATGAACGATGAAAAATGATCCCGAACGTGACGATGACAGATGGGACGAGTTTAAATGGGAAGAATTCCTGAAAGAAAGCGATACTCGCACCGACAGGCTCGTAAAAATAATCGAAGAGCACAGCGAAGATCCGGACCTCGAATCGATGCTCGCGCGCGAAATGGGTTTTGAAAAATACGGCAAGGAATCTCAAGACGATCCCTCCACCATTGACGAAGATGAAGACAACGGAGGCGAAAGCTGGAAGAATGAGACGGGTTCAGGGTCCCTGCCGGGCAAGGTCAGCTTGGATCCGGCCGACGAGCATCCCGCCAATAAGGACAATCTCTATCAGAAGGCTTACGCTTTCGCGGTTGCGACCGTCGAGTGGTTCAGGGAATTGCCGGAGGAAGTGAGAAACAACATCGATGTTATTGAGGTCGTCACAAGAGCATCGATTCCGGCTGCCAAGGTCGTAAGTGCATGGGATGACGACGAAAGAGACCAGGCCGTCTTCGGGTTTCGAATCGCCGTGTACAAACGCGGACTCATCGAGGCAAACAAGGCGCTCGCTTCGATGAACAGGATACTTCAAAGGAACATCGTGGACAGAGATAGGCTGCTCCGGCTGATCCGTCAGGCCACCGAGGTCAGAAACGGAATTGCAGTCAGGATTCTTGAAATAAGAGAGCTGTACGACCGGGGTATGTGATACCGGATATTGCCGGTTCTGCCCGGTGTCTACCTGTGAAGCGCGAGAATTCTTACCTTAGATTCATTATCTGGTCTTCGAAAATCCGCCTGAAATGAAATCCGTATATAGAAAACGTAATGGCGAGCGGAAAGAGCCTCGGCCTTGTAAACAAAGACCAGAAGAATAACCGCCAGTAATAGACTCTCTCCTTTTCGATTACGCCGAGGCGGACTATGGACCTCAAGAGCGCTTTGACATCGCTGAATTGCAGCCGAAAGACCTTCGGCTGAGGCGACTTGTACTCCATCATGAATCTCTTCACTCTTTTGTAGTATTCCCTGGGTGAATAGATTGTCCTGACGACGTTCTTGTAGCCTTTGACAAGCGTCTCCCGGTTCATCTTCGGAATGAAATTCATCGAGAAATCCGTGTTGTTGCCAGAGAAGACATGAAGCAGCCGCCCTTCGCTCAGAAGCCTCTTGTAAAGTTTCGTGCCATGAGGGGCGTTAAGCAGGCCGACCATGGCAGTCACAATCCCCGTCTCCTGGATGAACGAAGTCAGCCTGTCGAATATCGAGAGCGGATCCATATCGAACCCGAGGATGAAACCTCCCTGCACCTGCATGCCGAACTTCTGTATCTTCCGGACGCTCGCTGCGAGGTCGCGCCTCTTGTTTGGAATCTTCTTGCACTCTTCGAGGCTTTCCTCGTTGGGCGATTCGATGCCCACAAATACCGCGTCGAAGCCGGCCCTGACCATCAGCGTCATGAGCTCATCATCGTCCGCGGAATTCAGGGAGACTTCGGTGTTGAAATAGAACGGACGTTTTCTCTTCTCCATCCACCCGATGATCGAAGGCAGGATTTCCTTCTTCAGCTTGTTCTTGTTTCCGACGAAATTGTCGTCCACAAAAAATACGCTTCCCTTCCAACCGTGGGAATACAGGCTGTCGAGCTCTGTGATAACCTGCTCTTTCGTCTTCGTCCGGGGCACACGTCCGTAGAGAACTGTAATGTCGCAGAACTCGCAGTCGTAAGGACATCCACGCGAGTACTGGACGTTCATCGAAGCATATTGCTTCAGGTTGATAAGGTCCCATCGTGGGACGGGCGTGGTGGAAACATCGGCCCATTCTTCCGTCGTGTAAACATGTTTGGCTTTCCCATCCGCAAGGTCGTTCAGAAAAGGCCCGAGCGTTATCTCCGCTTCGTTGAGAACCAGGTGGTCGACTTCCGGAAACTCGTCGGGCATAGAGGTAAAAAGCGGACCTCCAGCCACCACTTTTCTCCCGAGGCTCCGGCACCTCTCGATGGCTTCTTTAGCGGAGTCCTTCTGTATGGACATCGCGCTCACAAAAACATAATCGGCCCATAAGACTTCGTCATCACGCATCGGCCGCACATTCAGGTCGACAAGTTTCGTGTTCCATTCCGGCGGGAGCATGGCGGCCACAGTTAGAAGACCAAGCGGGGGAAATGCGGCTTTCTTGGAAATAAACCTCAACGCGTGTCTGAAACTCCAGAACGTGTCCGGGTACTTCGGATAAACGAGCAGAATATTCATTCGCAGCCCTTCTTCATGTCTAAAAGTAATCTATGAAGCCGCCGGGTGCAAGACGACACAGGAGAAAGTACCGTCCCTTCCCTTCAACATTCATGAATGACGACGTCCGGATATTCGGCGACGAACTTAACATGGAGATGGAGAGTAAACTCAATATAGCTGTCTGTAATTCCATTCCCTCCACTCTGCTCCTCAGTCAGGATGTCACGAATGATCTCGGAACATGAGACGTCACCGTAGTACGAGCCGGAGTTACATCAGATGATTGGACATTCGCAATTTGATCGGGTTTATTACGCAAAGCCACCAAAATCCGCACACAGACCTTCAAAATGAGGCAAAAATAAGTCTTGACAACGTAACAGTGTTATGTTATATTAACGCCGAGGTAAACATTATGGAAAACAACTTAATATCAAAAAAGGAACTTTTGGAGCTGACCGGAATATCCTACGGCCAATTGTATCGCTGGAAGAGAAAGATGCTCATACCGGAGGAGTGGTTCATTCGAAAGGCCACGTTCACCGGCCAGGAAACGTTCTTCCCCCGCGACAAGATCTTCTCGAGAATAGAGAAGATCAAAAACATGAAGGACGAAGCCTCGCTCGACGAACTTGCTGACATGCTTTCCCCCAATCCTGCAGACATCAGCGTGACGCGGGACCAGATGCAGTCCGCTGCCATCGTCTCTTCGGTTGCGTTGGAACTCTTCGACAGGACGCCGGGGAGACAGGAGCCATTCGCTTTCACTTCGGTTCTCCACCTTTATCTCCTCGACAGGCTTCTGCAGGCGGGAGAGATAAGCAGTGAGGAAGGCATGATCCTCCTGAATACGCTTGAGGAAAACTTCCAGAAGTTCGAAGGACGCAACTGCGACCTTCTCTTCATCAGGAAACTCGGAGTGTCGACATGCCTCCTCCTTTCAGTCCCCAACCAGATCTTTTTCGACAAGTCGACGAAAGTTGCCGCGCGTCTTAATGTTTCAAGCTGCATCGAGGAGTTGAAGACGAAACTTGCGAACGCGGGAATCGGATGATTGCAGGCACTCGACATTTACGCACAGGATGGCGGATCAAATGGATACGAGTGTATTTGTCCATGAAATCTTTCCGGAAAGAAGGTCAAAAGAAACACGAGGCAGGAATATGACAACGAATAACGATCTGAGAATAAACGGTCTCGGAAGCTCTTCGGGCGGAAAATACGATTTCGTCCAAATAAACGGTAAAGGGGACATCACGGGCGACCTTGAGTGCCGGGAGCTTCAAATCAACGGACTCGCCCATCTCGACGGAAATGTCAAAGCCGACACCATAAGAGTGTCGGGAAAGTCCGACTTCAAGGGAGACGTCTCCGGAAACCGCATAATCGTCGACGGTATGTCCGACATCGCCGGGAGCGTCAAGGTGGACATGGTTGAGAATCGCGGCATAATCCGAATCGCGAAGGACTGCGGCTCCGAGGCCTTCACTTCGCAGGGCGGATTCAGCGTAGGAGGATTACTCAATGCCGGGAAGGTCGACATCTCGATCTACGCCCAATGCAAGGCCCGGGAGATCGGCGGCGAAGACATCGAGGTCAGGGTAGGCGGCGGACTGAGCATCAGGAAGTTTATCGGCTCCCTCTTCCCGGGCCTTCCACTGAACCCGGTCCTCATATCCGACACAATCGAGGGAGACAACATCTACCTCGAAAACACAACCGCCAAGATGGTTCGCGGACAGAATGTCAAAATTGGTCCCGGGTGTCAGATCGAAGTAGTGGAATACAGGAATACTTACTACAAAGATCCCGTTTCCGGAGTCAACGTAAATGAATCGAGGAAAATCTGAAATGAAAACGGACAAGAGAGCCGACTTGAAGATCATCGGCGACAGCAGCGCATCCGGCGGCACGTATAACAACGCAAAGATAGTCGGCAACGGAGTAGTAAAGGGAGACCTGGATTGCGTCACTTTCAAGAGCGTCGGCGATTCCAGGCTGGAAGGAAACCTGAAGGCCGGAAATGTGAAGATAACAGGTTCAATCCGCGTCGGGGGAAAAACCACTGCCGACGACATTCACGTTACCGGAGACCTCAGCATCGACGGCGATCTGCAGGCGGGCCATTGCCGCCTCCGGGGCGGCATCTCGACAAAGAGCGGCATCAAAGCCGACGACCTTTCACTCATGGGCCATGTGACGGTCAGAAAGAATTGCGAAGCAGAAACGTTCAGGGCTGTGGGTGAAATCAAGATCGAAGGTCTGCTTAATGCGGATGATATCGACATAAAGACTTACGGTACTTCCAGAATATCCGAGATCGGAGGAGACAAGATTGTCATCCAGAAAGGATCGGGTGCTAACCTCGGAAGCATGGTAAAACTTCTCTTCGTACCCTCCAGCTGGGGAAACGCCATGGTTACCGTAAATACAATCGAAGGGGACGACATCCGTTTGGCGAGCACGAGGGCCAGGGCGGTTAGGGGCAACAACGTGGTAATCGAAAACGGCTGCGAAATCGACCTTG
>JBJKPN010000142.1:0-6729 GCA_046706365.1 Candidatus Kryptoniota bacterium
GTATACTTCTTTACCTTCGGGGTCGTCGAAAGTGAGGAACTGGACTTCGCAGTCCTGTGTGACGGGGGTGTTGAGGTCCGAGATCTTGCCGTTAATCTTGACGGCGAGCGCATCTTCTGCGAGCGACCTGCTCAGTTTCTTTGCAATCTCAACAGCAGGAGTGGACTCTTCCACTTCGACGACCGATTTGTTGGGTAGAGTTACTTTAGGCATTTGTGAATATTCTCTTCATAACAAAAAAATCGGAGGAGTCTCCGATTCTCGATGAACCAAACCCCCGGCGATTTCTTGTGTTGATAACCGACCTTGTTGCTCTCAATTTTAGAAACATCTGGATCACCGGTCCAAAGACCGGGGAAAGTGGGCGATAGAAGATTCTCCTCCGGAGGCGGATGCGCCTTCGGCGCAGAACTTCTGACCTCAACGCGGGTCACGCCGTCAAACTTTTCAGTGGGCGATAGAAGATTCGAACTTCTGACCTCTACAATGTCAATGTAGCGCTCTAAACCAACTGAGCTAATCGCCCCTGTAGAAAATCCTGCCGTGCCGAGGGCGGGACTTGAACCCGCACGGCCCGTTTGGGGCCAAAGGATTTTAAGTCCTTCGCGTCTACCAATTCCGCCACCCCGGCATTATCCCGCCCAAGGACGGCAAAACCGATAGTGTCGGGACTGGTTAATTTAGGCACCGACCGTTAGAAAGTCAACGAGAACGGCGGTTGCGAATAGTAATTATCTTGATTTCCAGTCGGTTCAGGGCTTTATTTTTCCTGATTTCCGACCACGATGAGGCCCAAAATGCCGAGGTCGGAATAAAGCAGAGGTGCCAGAATCGGCGCGAAAACGAGTATTCTCTCGAGGCTGAACCGGCCAGTGTCCGCTAGATCTCCGGAGAGGTGGAACGCGAATCCCAGTACCCCGACTACAATCGACATAACCATAGTCCAGAAGTACGTCAACTCATCTCCGCGGGACCATTTCTTGCTTACAGCGAGTGTCATTACGACGCCGGTAGCGAACAATCCAAAAACAATCGGTATGAGCTTGTACAACGAGTAACCATACTGGCCGTGGTCGATAATTGAAGTGATCGCACTTGCTGCAAAGCCGAGTCCCACCAGCCACAGAAAATGACGATCGCGCGAGATTGGGGCTTTGAACGTGCCGAGACCCGGGACGTTAAGAAATCCCGGTTGTCCTTTCACTTCTTCGAGTACTCCGTAGAGTCCGACCAGGGAAATTCCTGCAAATGCAAGCGGGGCGAGAATGGGTGAGGCGAATGTCAGCCAGATCCATGTCAACTGTCCGAGCGGGTTGAGCGCCTGATTGGCGTGGAATGCTGTGCCGAGAATTCCCACTATTACGCCGAGGATCATCAATGAGATGTGAGTGAGTGTGATCGGCCTGCTCGGTTTCTGCATAAGCCCGACGATGAAGCTGGAGGCCGCACCGAGAGGTGCAAAGATTATGGGAATCAGTTCGTATGACGGCACAAAATCGTTGACTGCGTGCGCAAGAGTAACATCGAGCCCGGTGAAGACAAAATTCACGCCGACAAGCAGAAGGAGCAGTCGGTTCTTGTCCATCGGGAGTTTCACCCGGGCAATCTGGAAGACCGAGATCTCGTTCATGGTGCTACTCTCCTGTGCGCCGCGCGGAGAAGTGCCGCGTCCTCCCTGACTTTGTTGAGCTGCTTGAGAAGCGGGTAGATGCCGTGCCACTGGACATAATCGGGACCTCCCATGTAAGCCGCGAACTTCGCCGTGCGGCCATAGTAGTGCCAGAGATCGAATGCGTCATAACTAATTTGTGTGGCGAAAGGCTTCGCGGTAATGACTTTGTCTTTGATCAGGCCCGTGATTATCGCCGATGCCTCGGCTACTTTCCGGTTGACAAACGAGGTGACGCTGTCGGCGCGCCGGTAGACTCCATTGATGAACGGCTGCGAGTGACAGTTTGAGCAGATTTCCTGCATCACGCGGCGGTTTTGCGGACCGTTCGGTCTCTCCTCAGAAATTGCGGCAAAGAGGAATTTGCTCAGCCTTGTTCCGACTTCGTGGGTCGTGCCCTGGCCGCCGAAGCCGCTCATGTGGCACGTGGCGCAGGTCGGCGCAGGGAAATCGCGCGTCGTGAGACGACCCGGAACCTGGTTCCAGTTCCAGTTCGACCCTTCCGTCGCATACATTACTCCGTGCGCAGACTCACGATAGATCTCCTCCTGCGGATGGTCGGGACCGAGATGGCACTGGCCGCAGACTTCCGGCTTCCGAACCTGGGCCAGCGAGAACGCATGCCGCAGATGGCACTTGCTGCAGTTGCCGATACTTCCGTCCGCATTCGGCTCTCCTATCGAATGACATCTCTGGCAGGCAGCGGGAGTTATGTCGGGCCCTTCCATATCGAAGAGGGCGTTCCTGGTCGCGGTCGGTATCCCGTTCGGACCTCGGGTAAGCTCCGGTATCTCCTCCGTCAGCTTTTTCTGCGAGGGAGTGAAATCGTCAAAACCGGTGAGTGCCATCCACGCCGGACCCGCATGACGGCTGTGTTCAAACTGATCGGTCTCCCTGACATGACATCGGCCGCACTGTTTCGGGGTGGGCGAGTAAGTGATGAAGAATCCTTCGTGTTCGTGGCCCGTCGGATTGGCCCTCTCCACGACGTGGCAGTCCTCGCATTTCACTCCTGCTTTGGCCATCGTGCTCGATGCGAACTGGTTTACGATGTCCGGTGTCACACGCTCGTGGCAGGTAGCGCATTTGTCGCCGCCGGAGAAAGAGACCTGACTTACTTTCGTCGTCTCCCCGCCGCTCGGAAGCTTTGTAAAAAGGTACAATGCAATAAGAACCACGATGACAACAGCAGTTCCTATGACAAGTGTTTTCGGTAACTCACGTGCCATTCGCTCCTCCCTGATTAATTCACAACCAGTCCAGTCGGACTTGAGTCAACGTGAAGCCTCATGAAATTTGAAAGAAAAAAGCGAAAATTCAAACGGGGAAGTGACGGGTTACCTTTGTAAAGAAGAACATCCAACAGAACAGACGGAAGGCTACAGATGCCGCAGAAGGCGTTTTTGATAATCCGCGCTCCTGTCCGTGTATTCAGTGTGCGGTTATTTCAAAACGGCACACTACCAAGGCGAGGTATTTCCTTCCCGACCTGGTTCGGGCGAAGCTCCTCCGGAGAAGCGGTGGCTCCATGTCTACTTCGCTCGGTTCCGAATCTTACCGTCTTGAATTCCGGACATCAGCCGGTACCGCCCATCGTCGTTGAAAGGAATGTGCATGACGGGGGACACCACCTGTAATCCCGCCCCCGCCCGACTAACCCGACTTATCCCGGTAGGGACTCCCTGTGATGCGGGCTCACCCTGAATGTTCCTTGGCAAGTGTAAACGCCAGCTTCTCCGAGCCCATTTTCGTAATCCGATAGACGCCGTTCTCTTCGACTACGAGCTTTGTGTTTATCAGGTCCCTGGCGGTGGCACGGACCAAATACAATGGAATGTCGGTGACGGAGGCGACTTCCTCGAGGGACTTGTGTTTCTCCATCACACTCATGAGAGTAACTGCCGCCTCCGTCAAAGTGCCGTCGGGATTTATACACGGCACGGATCAGATTGCTTTCTTGCTCAGGTACCACTCGACGACTTCGAGGCTCTTGTCCTTCAAGCGCTGTTCCGCCGATGAGGCCGTGTTCGGTGCTCCGACTATTACCTTTTCCCCGGGCTTCCAGTTGGCCGGAGTAGCGATCTGGTATTTATCCGTTGCCTGCAGTGCGTCCACTACGCGCATTATCTCCTGCATGTTTCTTCCCGTGGTGAGCGGGTAATAAATCATCGCCCTCAGCTTTCCGTTCGGGTCAATGAAGAACACGCAGCGCGAAGTCTCCGTCCTGCTTTCGCCCGGCATTATCATGCCGTATTTCATGGCAACTTCCTTGTTGATGTCGGCAATCACGGGAAAGGGTACTTTCATGCCGAGTTTCTCTTCTATATTCCGCGTCCACGCGATGTGCGAGTACACAGAGTCGATGCTCAGACCGAGGAGCTCGACGCCTTTCTTCTTCAGCTCCGGATAGATCTCGGAGAATCCGACGAACTCCGTAGTGCAAACAGGGGTGAAGTCGGCAGGGTGCGAGAAGAGTATTACCCAGCTTCCCTTGAAGTCGGAAAGTCTCAACATGCCGTGAGTTGTTATCGCTTCGAAATCCGGTGCCGGCTCACCGATGCGCGGGAGGCCCCTGAAGGTCTCCGATCCGTTGTTTTCTGACATCTTAAATCCCTCCTTCTATTTCAAATCGACGATACCTGTTCTTCGATGATCATCATGACGTATAAAATTCTAAACATCGGAATGTCATTAAAGTTTCAGTCGACAAAATTGGGGGAATCGGAAGGAAGCGGGGCTGCGGCTCACTCAGGTTATTGAAAGTATTCCTGGAAGTGAGCCGCAAACTTCGCGAGGCTTTCAGGATTCTAGAAGTAGATTCCCATCGTAACGGAAGCTGTCGAGAAGCCGAGCTCGAAATCGCTTTGCCCCTGAGTGTTCGACGACTTAATCCCGTATTGATATTCGGCAGCGACGCTCACGTTCGGCCCGAGGAAGAACTCCACTCCTGCGAGCGCGTCGACGCCAAAGCTGGTAGTTGTTTCTGTGTTGGATCCCCCGATGCCTCCCGAATTAGTAGTGATCCCGCTGTTGAAATAGGAAATTGCGCCTCCCACATAAGGACTTACGCCCGGCGCCGGGTTCAGATGATATTCGGCCGCTCCGGCAATTCCGAAATCGAGGGTGCTGGTCTTTGCGCCGCCGAACCCCTTCTGCGTGGTGTTGTCGGTTCCAAACAGCAACATTCCGCGGACCGCCAGGTTGTTTTGTATGAAGTACTTTGCGCCGAAACCGCCCTGGTACTGATTCAGAGTGAATGAACCTATGGTTATAAAATTAAGGAGGATTGCTTTTCGTCCCTCCCGGGTGCCCGGCATGGTTTGAGCCTGCGCGCCGGCAGCAACGGTAAGCATGACAATTGATAAGAGCAAGAGAATCTTGCGCATTGGAATTACTCCTGTATATGTTTTGGATTTTGTTTATTCGTTACATCGTCGGCGCGACTAACAATGCCGACAGTCGATGGAATCGAGGGGCCGAGCAATCGGACCCTCGCGTAAATCAATCGTGCATTAATATCAGGGAGTCGTTCTGCAATCAACACCAGTTGATCGATTCCCGGCTCAACTTCCGACAACCGGTCGACTTTCGATGGTCAATTCCAATTTCCGCTGTCGACCACCGCGCCGGTCGTATCCCATTCGGTATAATGTCCGGATTGGTTCGCATTCCAGATGATGTTCCAGGTCTGGACCACCGACCCGCCCGAAAGGGTGCGCCATTCGTTCAAAGTGCCGCTTTTGTCGGGATTGTTGGTGAATACATACTTTTGCCCGACTATTCCCAGGAAGTTGCTGACATAAATGGTCCCGTCCAGTTGTCCGCCCGATGTTGTCGACCAGTTATAAGTTGCAGCGGGAACATTCGAAACGGGATTATAAAGGAAATTCAAATCGCCGCTCTTACCATCTGGTGCAACAAGTCCCGCGAGGAACTTGATCGAGAGCTCCGGCGAGGCGATGACCAGAGTCCAGTAATACTCTCCCGAATTGGCTGTAGCAGTCAAAGTGGAGGTTACGGTATCGGCAGCATCGTTGACAAGCCACTTCCATGTTCCTGCGGAGTCGGTGGGGGTGCCGGTAAGGTGGGTCGAAAGGGAATAGGTTACGCTGTCGAGAAGAGAATTGTCGTTGTTGACTTCCATGTATCCCTGGCTCGTGTCGGCTGTTGAGGAGCTGCTCTGCGGAGCAAGGACGTCCGGAAGGATCAGTTTGGGATAACTGCTGCTCCCTCCCGGACCTGTCGGATTGCTTCCCTTCTTTGAGCAGCCGGCAGCCAGCAGTGCAAGGATCACAATATAGCCAAGCTTCTTGAAACCCGATTCCAATTTATTTCCTCCTGTTTTCTTTGATTGGTATCATTAATTTTGCATGTCACTTCATCAGGACCATCTTCATGATTGCCCGGTGTGTGCCGGAAGTAATCCGGCAAAAGTAGACGCCGCTCGGAAGCCCGCTTGAGTTGAAGACGATCGAGTGAATCCCAGCGGCCCGCTTTCCCGCCACCAGAGTACGAACCTCCCGGCCGAGCAAGTCGTACACTCTCAACGTTACGTAACCGTCGGTTCCCAACTCGTAATTGATCGTTGTTGTCGGATTAAATGGGTTCGGATAGTTTTGGTCAAGTCGGAACGATTCCGGTTGTCCGCCTCCGGCGGGTAAAACAGCCGTTGCGGAAGCGGGGATGGAAACCTGCCAGACGCCGTAATCTTTGGTCCCCACAAAAAGATAAGGCGGTGCCACGGCGATGGCGGTTACCAGTGTGTCCTGGAGTCGGCCGGTTGTCCAGCTCCTCCCCCCATCTGTGGAGAAGTAAAGTCCGCCGTAAAGATTGTTTCCTCCGACAACTACGCCGCCGGGAGTCTCGCCTATCGCATCGAAGTAGATACCGTTCTGGAGTCCGGCCGTATCCGGGTCCCAGCTTGCACCATGGTCGGTCGACATGTAGGTTCCCACACTTCCGGCGTAGGAGTACACTCCCACGAGTATGTTCCCCTCATTCGTCACTCCGAATGCCTCCACGTCGGCGTAGTTCGAAAGGCCTGTGTTCGAAAACGACCA
>JBJKPN010000143.1:0-3998 GCA_046706365.1 Candidatus Kryptoniota bacterium
TTACTATACGGCTGTCGACAACGGACGCTTCCCCACCGTGCTCGGATACCGGATGACCGACGACGACATCTTGCGGCAGCACGTGATAATGCGCTTGATGTGCGACATGGAACTCGACAAGAGAGAAGTCGAGAAGAAATTCGATATCGAATTCGACTCTTACTTTTCTTCGGCATATCCGAAGTTCGAGGAATTTGTACAGGACAATCTGCTCGAATTGTCAAACGACAAGATTGTCGTGAAGGGCATGGGCAGACTAGTGATACGAAACATCGCGATGGCGTTCGACGCCTATCTTGAGAAGATGATGAAGGAAAAGCCGATCTTTTCGAGAACGGTCTAGTTTTTCTTTTAATGTTACCAAGATCCACAAAAAGTCAGAGCAGTCCTACTATATAGATGTTATCGAGAAACAACAACGTGGGTGTGGACTCCATCATAGAGATGCTGTCGCACACCGGGGCTAATGCTGTCCTTTCGGATATGGACGGCAAGATCCTCGGTTTCACGCAGAAGTTTGCCTCCGTCGTGGAAGATTGTCGCAGAGGGCTCGAGCTCGGACAATTTTTCGACGGATTGCCACAGCTTCCTCTTGCGCAATCAGGTGGGTCACTGCAACTGACCGTCAGGAAATCCGGCAGGGGCATTTCCGCGCATCCCGTATGCGTGAATGCGGGAATAGAAATGCTCGCCTTGTTGGTAACTGACGATACCGGGGATTACAGCCGTGATGAAGAACGAAATCCCGTCCCACATGCGAGCGACGACCTGATATTCCAATTCAACACGGCGGGAAGGGTCTATTACGTCAGCAGCAATGTCGAGGCGATAACCGGTTACAACGAGGACGACTTCACGTCCGGCAGGATCAGCCCTCTCGACATAGTCCATCCTGACGACAGGCCCGCGCTCGAGCGGGATTTCAATGATCTGTTCGTCAGTCACAGGGGGACCGAAAACTCGGAACACAGGATAATCAAGAAGAGCGGTGAGATCGGATATCTCCTGAAGTCGTGGTACGCACTGTTCGACAGCCGCGGCAGGTTCAGCGGCGTAATGGGATTGAACAAAGACATCACGAAGGAGAAACTTCTCCGGGAGCGGATGAGGCTATTCGAAAGCGCCTTTGAACACTCCACCGATGCGATAGTCATAACCGGAACAGACGGAAAAATCATCGATGTGAACGGCGCTTTCACGCACACCTACGGCTTCTCCCGGGGGGAAGCCATCGGCAAATCCACTTCACTCATACAATCAAGGCATTCTACTCCCGATTTCTACAACAACATGTGGCAGGCCCTCGAGAGGGACAACCAGTGGCGCGGCGAAATACTGAACCGCCGCAAGGACGGCACGGAGATTCCCGTCTGGCTGAGTATCACGCCCATTTACTATGGCGACAAAAAAATCGGGTACATGGGTATAGAATCCGACATGAGCGAGCAGAAAAACCTCGAACAACAGATAATTCAGACGGAGAAGCTCGCCACCATCGGGCAGCTTGCCGCGGGAATTGCGCACGAAATCGGCACGCCGCTCAACATAATCTCCGGCAACGCGGAGTTCATTCTGCTCGATATGAAGGAATCCGACGCCGGGTATCGGGAGCTGGAGACCATAATCCAGCAGACAAAGCGGATGTCGGTCCTGATGAGACAGCTTCTGGATTTCGCCAGGCCGAAGGTCCTCTCTCTGCAAAACTCGAATGTCAACAAGCTCCTGGATGAAGTCCTGAGTTTCGTCCGGCTGCAGTTTCAGAGACAGGATATCGGGATAGAAACGGACTTCGACCGGGATCTTCCGGGCGTTTACGGCGATCCCGCACTGCTTTACCAGGTATTCCTGAACATCATCATGAACGCGTTTCAGGCAATGTCGAAAGAAGGACTTCTCACTGTCCGCACGAGAACGATAGCCGGCGGAAAGGTTGAGAAACTGAAGATCGAGATAGCGGATACCGGCGAGGGCATCCGGCAGGAAAACCTGGATCGGATATTCACTCCTTTCTTCACGACGAAGCAACCCGGAAAAGGCACGGGGCTCGGACTGGCCGTAACCAGAAGGATAATTCAGGAGCACAACGGCGAGATAGACATAAAGAGTACTTTCGGCAAGGGAACTACCGTGACCATAACGTTCAACGCATTTCGCCAGAAAACAGTGCAAGCTTAGCCGTCCCTCCTTTGCCGCGCCAATTCGGGGGAATGGGCTTTTTCCAAACCATTGACATTCTGCTCACAGTAGTCATCGGGCTGTGACACGAGAACATTCAAAAGACGGGTCGGTATACCCACTACCGATTCTTAAACACATGTGCTCGTTGAACACGCAGCTTCGAATCAATAGCTGCCATCGACTGCTTTCAAAACAGTATCGGCAAATGGAACACATACTTCGAGTCTGATTTGAGTCCGTCGGTCAATAACGAAGGTTGTTTTTGAGCCCGCCCGCCGGTAAATTTCTACACACATGGACAATGATAACGCGCTTGAGAAGACACTCAAGGATGTCGAGCTATTCCTTAAACAACAGGCCGACCTGTTCGGCGACGAGATTTTCATCCCGGAAGCTCCTGCTGTGGAGCCCGTTCCGACGTCCGAGCCCCGTCAAGAGGCAGCGCTGAACGACTCATCTGAAAACGAGATTGCGACAGATATGGGCTCAAAAACTAAGACGATTAAAGTGTCTGAAGAGAAGGACCTTTTCGAAGGAGCTGTGACCAACGCGGAATGGAAGATCGATCCGAAGTGGGCCGAAAGCGATTCCCTGTCGGCGCTCGATTCCTCTATATCAAAATGCATGAAATGCAGTCTCGGGGCGACGCGCAAGAATTTTGTGTTCGGCGTCGGAAACCCGAACGCAAAACTTGTCCTCATTGGGGAAGCACCGGGTGCCGATGAGGATGAGAAGGGCGAGCCGTTTGTCGGAAGGGCGGGACAGCTGCTTAACAAAATACTCGCTGCCGTTCAACTGAAGCGTGAGGACGTTTACATCTGCAACATATTAAAGTGCAGGCCGCCCAACAACCGCGATCCTCTTCCCCAGGAGGCAGAGTCATGCGAACCTTATCTAAAGAAGCAGCTCGACATCATCAGACCGAAGCTGATCCTCTGCCTGGGGAGAATTGCCGGCCAGACACTGCTCAAGACAAACACGACTCTGACCGAACTCCGAAAGAACGTCTATGAATACCAGGGAGTCAGGGTGCTCGTGACTTTCCACCCCGCGGCCTTGCTTCGTAATCCCAACTGGAAAAGGCCGGCATGGGAGGATATTCAAAAGATGAAAAAAATGTACGATGAGGAGTGAAGGAATTCTCAATTCTTAATTTTAAATTTTGAATTGGGAACCGCTTCGATATTTAATACTGAACTAGAGATTAAGGTCTCACGATCTATTTAATGCCATGGCGACAGACTTTGACCAAAAACGGCTGAGGGACTTCGAGCCCGAAAACACTTTCGGCGGAAAGATCCCTCCACAGGACACCGAGGCAGAGAAGGCCGTACTCGGGGCGATGCTGCTGGACAAGCACGCCGTGTCGCCTGCTATAGAGCTTCTCCAGCCTGACTTTTTCTATTCCAGGGCGAACGAGAGAATATTCGCCGCCATGCTCGAGCTCTACACCCGGAACGTGGAGATAGACGTCATAACAATCCGGGAAGAGCTCCGCAGGACCGGACATCTTGACGACATCGGCGGCTCGGCATACCTGAACGATCTCGTCTCTTCGGTGGTTTCATCCGCCAACATAGAAGCGCACGCACAGATTGTGGCCGAGAAGCACATGCTGCGCACGCTCATCACGACGATGTCGCAGAACGTACAGAAGTGCTTCGACAACAGAGAAGATGCCTTCGGGCTGATCGATGAAATTGAGAGAGACAAATTCAAGGTCTCCGAAGCCCGGATGAAAAAGTCTGTGGTGCCGCTGCAGCAGGCGCTCGTCAAGACGATGGAGGTACTCGAGAGGATCCACGGCTCGAAGGGGGGAG
>JBJKPN010000144.1:0-7860 GCA_046706365.1 Candidatus Kryptoniota bacterium
CCCAGCGCCGGGTGGATAAGCTGGTGGACATATGTTTTCCGGCACGACACTCTGAGCTCCCCAATGGCAAAGATGCTGCAGAGAGCGACGATGCCGGTTCACACATTCGGTCTCGACCGGAACTACAAGCAGCTCGGGATTTACATGCTGCAGGGAAGCAAGGACGATAACGTTCCGATCACCGAGTCGCTCACAATGGCCGACTCTTTGAGCAAATTCGATAAGGACTACATCTTTCATGAGGAGATGGGAGTGGGCCATTGGTGGGGTCTGAACGACGAAGCGGGCTCCGACTGCGTCGACTGGCCGCCTATGTTCGATTTCTTTGCGCGGCATGCGCGACCGGGATTGAGCAGGACTCTGGAGATAGACTTCACGACCGCGAGCCCTGGCGTCTCGGCGAAGGATTACTGGCTCACTATTTACAGCCAGGAGAGACAGCTCGAGTTCAGCAACGCCAAAGTCAGGTTCATACCCTCCCGGAATCGATTTGTCGGAACGACCCATAATGTCAGAGTAATATCGTTTGATTTGAAAATGGCCGATACGAGTAAGCCTTTCGATTTCGATATCGATTCGACAAAACTCGACGATGTTTCCGTCCCGGCAAATGAGAGCAGAGTGTGGCTCGGGAAGCAGTCGGGACAGTGGACCATGATAGGAAAGCCATCTCCCGACGACAAGAACCCGGCACGGTACGGGACATTCAAGGATGCGTTCCGGCATAATATGGAATTCGTCTACGGAACTCACGGAACCAGGGCCGAGAACGAATGGGCCTTCGACAAGGCGAGATCCGACGCGGAGTATTTCTGGTATCAGGGCAACATGTCGATCGAAGTAGTGTCCGATAAAGAATTCAACCCGAAAGAGGATCCGAACAGAAGCGTCGTACTTTATGGAAACGCAAAAACAAATTCAGCCTGGAACGAAGTGCTCGGCAATTCGCCTGTGACGGTCTCCGAGGGAGAATTGAACTTCGGCGACCGGATAATGAAGGGGAAGGATTATGCCTGTTTCATGATCAGGCCGAGGAAGGGAAGTACGGTCGCGAGCGTCGGGGTCGTATCCGGGACCGGAATCAAAGGAATGCGGCTGACATATATTGTGCCTTATCTGCAACCCTGGTTTTCGCTCCCCGACCTCACAATACTGAATACCAGCGTTTTCAGGGACAGCGGAAGAAGGGCTAATGTCCCCGGGTATTACGGACACAAGAACGGCGGACAGCTCGGCTTCGGTGCGGAGGACGGCGTCAAAATTGCGGGATTCTTCGGACTCGATTGGTCGTTGAAGAACAGTGACTTTGTCGAGCAAAAATGAAGTTTGACTAGGAGAAAGATATGAAATATTCATTCGTGATAGCGGCAGCACTTCTGATTTCAACAAGCGTTTTTGCACAGGCGCCATTGGGACAGACATCCTTTCCGGTGCCTAAAATCCCATTCGCACCTAAGCATTATGTTTGTTATCGAACGGACGGACCGATAAAGATTGACGGGAAATTGAATGAAGAATCGTGGAAGAAGGCGGCCTGGACGTCGTATTTTGTCGACATTCAGGGAGACCTTAAGCCGACCCCGAGGTTCAAGACGCGCGTCAAGATGCTATGGGATGACAAGTATCTCTACATCGGGGCACAGGTACAGGAGTCCAACCTTTGGGCGACCCTCCGGCAGAGAGACACAATAATCTTCAACAACAACGATTTCGAGGTCTTCATCGATCCGAACGGATCGACGCACCCGTACTACGAGATAGAGATGAACGCTCTCGGAACAGTCTGGGACCTCATGGAACGGATGCCTTACCGCGATGGGGACAAAATCGCAGTCAATGCCTGGGACATCACAGGATTGAAAGTAGCAGTAGGTCTGCAAGGCACACTCGATCACCCCGGCGACGTCGATTCTGGCTGGACAGTCGAGGCGGCTTTTCCCTGGAGTATACTCGGTGAGTGTGCATTCGCCGGGGCACCGCCTAAAGAAGGTTCACAGTGGAGGATTAACTTCTCGCGGGTGGAATGGCACCTGGTGGTCAAGGACGGCGTGTACCATAGAGAGCGAGACGCGACAGGCGGGCTCGTTCCCGAGGACAACTGGGTCTGGTCCCCCCAGGGGCTGATCGATATGCACTACCCGGAGATGTGGGGCTTTGTCCAGTTCTCCACCAAAATTGTCGGGGAAGGACACGATGAATTCATGTGGCACCCCGTGCAAAGCGCATTGTGGTCCCTTAGAAAGGTTTACTACGGCGAGCGACGGTATTTCATAGAACACCGTAAGTTTACGACGGACCTTTCTTCGCTGGACCAAACCGTGCCGAAGGTTGCCGGATATTCATGGCCTCCGAAGATTTACGTTACACCGGATATGTTCGAGGCGATAATGGAAAGCAACGACGGACATACGACCGCTCACATAAGGCAGGACGGCTTTACGTGGATCGTCAGGAAAAAATGAGCGAAAGCGCTCTTTTCACATTATTGAAGGACTAAGAGTATCCTCGTCAGCCTGACGGCGGCGAGGACTCGGAAACTCTGAGGTGGATGTGATTAGAAGATTATTAGTACTTGCGGCATTGCTCGCAGCGGTGCCGCTCCCGGCACAGACCAACAGCAACGCATGGCCGGGCACTTTTTTTAGCGGCTACGAGACGACGATACGCGGCGGTGGTTTCAGCTATCACTCGCCTAATCCTCACGTAACAAATTCCATGCTAGTTCGTTCTTCCGATTCGTCTGCTTATGTGGAGTGGGCGACACAGAAAGTGCCGGAAGACTTCTCTGCCAAGGATGCCTACTTCGTGTGGATGTTCGGGATTAACGTTACTCCCGACGGCCATTTGTTCTCTTTGTATGCCAACGGCAAGAAGGTCCTTGTCTTCGGAAACCCCGATGCCAGTAAGAAGGTGAATTGGACGGTCAGCGGTTCGGGCGGCGCAGAGTTGACGTTCATACCGACAATGATCGACCAGTATAACGACCTTATGGGATATGCGGTGCTGAAGCTGCCGGCAGCCGATTTGGAGCAGGGAAAAGAACAAACCTTGCGTATCCATGGTCAGGATGCCGGAAGCCCGGTGTGGTACATGACCTTCGAGGCTCCTGTCAAAAAGGAAATAAAGATCAGCCAGGTGCCTGCTATCGCCCGTGAAGGCGGCAAGTCATATGACCTTGCGGCATTCTCTATTACACACTTGGGCGGGGATGTTTCCGCTGTCATCAGTCTTGACAACGGCATGAAACGGACGGTTAGAATACAGCCCGGCTATAATTCTCTGCTTCTGCGAATACCTGAAGTGGAGCGCCAGGAGAAATTTACCGCCCGGGTGAAAATGGCCGGGAGAGATATTGAAAAGACTTTCGTCCTCAAACCTGTTCCCAAATGGACGGTATATCTTGTCGAGCACACGCACACCGATGTAGGATACCCCGAGCCGCAGCATGAGATAATGCCGGAGCAGCTGCGTTACATCGACTACGCACTCGATTACTGCGACGCAACCGATAATTATCCGAACGACGCGAAGTTTCGATGGACGTGCGAGACCGCGTGGGCTGTTCAGGAGTACCTTCGCACACGCCCGAAGTTTCAGGTCGAAAGGCTGCTACGGCGAATCAAGCAGGGACGAATTGAAGTAACAGGTTTGTACGTGAACATGTCCGACCTTTATGATGAATCGTGCCTGTCTGATTTGCTGAGGACAGTGAGTTATTTCAAGAAAGAAGGCATCGACGTGAAGACCGCCATGCAGGACGACGTAAACGGCGCAGCCTGGTGCCTTGTCGACTATCTTTCAAGCGCCGGATTCAAATATTTCACCATGGGTGAGAATCCTACGCACGCACAAAGGCCGTTCGACAAACCGACCGCTTTCTGGTGGGAATCGCCGTCAGGCAACAAGATACTGGCGTTCAGAGGAGAACACTATCAATACGCTAACGGGTTGGGTATCCTTAGCGGGGATGTGAACGGCTTCGGCAATTCTTTGTTCAGGTACCTGAACAGCCTGAAGAAGAAAGACTACCCGTTTACGAGGGCCATGCTCCAGTTCAGCGGATACTTCATCGACGATTCCCCTCCGTCAATCGTGGCCTGCAACCTGGTAAGAAAATGGAATGAGAAATTCGAGTGGCCGAAGCTCAAACTTGCGACGATAAGCGAATTTTTCAATTCGATTGACAAACATTACGGTGCCAAACTTCCCGTTTACCGTCTCGCATGGCCGGACTGGTGGACCGACGGCGCGGGGTCGTGCGCGCTTGAGACCGCCTACGTGAGAGACACGCAATCCAGCTTCATAGCGAACCAGGGACTGTATTCGATGGCTGCGCTGCTCGGCGCCCCCGTCAAACCCGACGCGCTGCGCTCCATGAATTCCATCAACGACAACCTCGCATTTTTCGACGAGCATACATTCGGGGCCGCGGAGAGCATCAGCAACCCGCTTTCTCTGAATACGACCGTTCAGTGGAATGAGAAGAGTGCGTATGCGTGGGCGGCGGTGAAAGACAACGGTGTCCTGCGGGAAGCGGCACTCGGTCTCCTGCGTCCTTTCGTGTCGAAGACGAGTTTCACGACTGTTACCGTATTCAACACGATGAACTATGAACGGTCGGGCACTGCCAGGTTTTTTGCGTACGGTCACATCCTGCCGCCCGGCAAAGAAATCACGATGGTTGACGCCCGGGGAAATGACGTGCCGATACAAACGGATGGAAGCGGTCCCGGAGGCAACTACTGGAAATTCTTTGCAGCCGATGTGCCTGCGTTCGGTTACCGAACTTACAGAGTGATCGTGCATGACGGACCGCCCGCCGAGATTGCCGAACGTCTATTCGACGGAACAATCGAGAACAAATACTATAAGATCGTGATTGATACGGTCAAAGGTGGAATCACGAGTGTTTTGGACCGTTCCGACGGCAAACAGCTGGTAGATGCCAAAGCACCCTGGGAACTGGGACAGTTCATCTATGAAAGACTCTCGGACAGCCGTCTGATGGACGGCCCGAATTCACTTCCGTACAACCCGGACCTGTTTACAAGAACCAGCATGACAGATGTCAGGTTTGGGAAGGTCGTCGACGAGCCCCTGTGGAAAAGCATAGACATTACGGGACGGGTGAAAGGATGCGCGGACAGCAACGGAGTGACCTGTGAGTTAAGGCTCTTCAAGCAGGAGAAGAGGATTCAGTTTGTGTTCTCCATGACCAAGATGCAGGTATTCAAACCGGAAGCTGCATACGTGGCGTTTCCGTTCGAGTCGCCGGGCGGACAGATTTCCTTCGAAGTGCAGGGAGGCACCGTTGTGCCGGGAAAGGGTCAGCTTCCCGGCTCGGCATCCGACTGGGACGGAGTGCAGAATTTCGCCACCGTCCGGAACAGCAGTGGGCAGATAGTCTTCGTCAGCCCTCAGGCACCGTTGATGGAGTTCGGTGACATCAATACCGGGAAATGGCAGAGGGTTGACCGCGTTACAAGGCCTTATATCTACTCGTATGTGCTGAACAATTACTGGGACACCAATTTCAGAGCGGCTCAGGAAGGCGGGCTTCTCTGGAAGTACGATATTACATCCTCCAGCGATACATCGATGCAGTTCGCAACACGATTCGGCTGGAGCTCACGTGCCCCTCTGACGGCGACTGTGCGACTCGGTGACGGTACCGGAACCAGCCTTACTTCGCGCTCGATTCTCGATTTCGGCAGGAGCGGTCTCCTCCTTGTCTTTGCGCGGCCGGCGTGGAACGGAAAAGGAGTCGTGCTTTGCCTGAGGGAGACCGACGGGAAGCCGGCCACGCTCGATGTGTCAAAGCTGGTCAGCTCCGATACGCACGAGCTGGTTTACGAAGTGAACTCCCTCGAGGAAAATTCGAAAAGGGTGACAGGCCAAATCGAGTTCAGACCGTACGAAGTGCGGTTCCTTCTGCTGAAGCCCGCACACTAGCTCAGCCTGTTGCAGCAAGAATAAATGATAAGGCAAAACAACTTCTGGTTTGAGAATTATGAAAAATTCAATTGCAGTCCTCATCCTCGGAATCGTGCTGACTTTCGGATCGGTAACATTCGGGCAATCTCAGAAAGATCCGGTGGATTATGTGAAACCTGACATCGGGGGGGTCAGCATACTCCTGACCACGACCAGACCGATGGTCCTGTTGCCGCACGGTTACCCCCAGGTGACGCCTCTACTTAACCCCGGCATTACCGATTCATATCTTGCCACGAAGATCTATGGGTTTCCTGCCGGCGGAGTCTCTCTGATGCCGGATACGGGCGGCATTAAGACGGATCCGAACCTGATTGCCTCCAGCTTCGATCGCGATTTCGAGACCCGCACTCCGTACTTCTACCAGGGACTTCTCGGCAGCTACGACATTGAAGCCTCCTATACAGTTGGACATTTCGCAATATTCTACAGGTTCCGGTATCCATCGACAGGAAGCCGCCATATCAACGTAATGATGGATGAGAAGGGATGGATGGAGGTGGCTTCTCCGACTCTCGTCCAGGGCTCTGCCACGATTCACGATGTTCCCTATTACTTCTGTCTGGAATTCTCTCAACCTGTTGCCGGCGTCTCTTCGTGGAAGTACGGCGGGACGGCGGACAACCGGAGGAGGCTGGATGGGGAACAAGACGGGTTTACTCTCGATTTTGCAGGCACAGGCGGCACGACGGTCGAGGTAAAGGTGGGGCTGTCGTTCATTAGTCTGCAGCAGGCCGAAAGAAATCTCAACGAATCGATACACGGTTGGGACTTCAACTCACGGGAAGAAGAGACGAAAGCCGCGTGGAACAACCTGCTGGGGAAGATAAAGGTCGAAGGCGGGACAGAGAAGCAGAAGACGATCTTCTACACGTCTCTGTATCGGGCGGAGGAAGACATGATGGATATTACGGAAGACGGGAAATATTACAGCGGCTTCGACCATATGGTACATTCCACCGACGGGAGAGACTTTTACACACACGACCAGCTGTGGGACACGTTCAGGTGCGAGCACCCGCTTCAGTTGCTGCTGGATCCGACACAGCAGGAAGACATGATCCAGTCTTTGATACGGATGTATGAGCAATGGGGATGGCTCCCTTCTTTTCCCAGAGTGTGGGGCGAATTCGCGGCTATGATTGGGAACCATGCGGATGAGATGATTGCAGATGCTTACTTCAAAGGATACAGGAATTTCGACGTGGAGAAGGCATACGAGGCGATGAAAAAGGAGGCACTGCATGCCACGATGCTTCCATGGAGGCGTGGACCGATGACGGACCTTGGGAAGGTGTACCTTGACAAGGGCTTTTTTCCGGCACTGAAAGAGGGAGAATCAGAAACTAATCCGAACGTCCATCCGTTCGAGAGAAGACAGGCGGTGTCCGTGACGCTGGAGGCTTCATACGATGATTGGTGCGTTGCTCAAATGGCCAAGGCCCTGGGGCACACTGCAGATTACGAAAAGTTCATGAAAATGGCCCATAATTACAGGAACGTTTTCGACAAGGCGAACGGCTTCATGGCACCGAAGTCGGCCGACGGGAAATGGGTGAAGGGATTCAACCCGATCCTGCCGAGCGGACCCGGCGGACGTGATTACTATGCCGAGTGCAACGCCTGGGTCTGGACGTTCAATGTCCCGCAGGACGTTGCGGGTCTGATCGACCTCTACGGCGGCAGGAAGCCGTTTCTGGTCAAGCTCGATTCATTGTTCGAGGTACAATACGGCGGCATCTCGAAGTATTCCTTCCTCGCAAAGTTTCCTGATATGACCGGCCTGATCGGGAACTACTGCCAGGGAAACGAACCGAGTTTCGACATCGCGTACATGTACGATTTTGCAGGAGAGCCGTGGAAGAC
>JBJKPN010000145.1:0-3901 GCA_046706365.1 Candidatus Kryptoniota bacterium
GTCGCGAGGGCAAGGAAATGAGAGGTCAGAACGGTGACTTCCGATGCACGGAAATCGACAAAATCCTTCCAGCTCTGGGGGGAGGCTTTGTAGTAATACGGCGAATTCTGTTGGAACAAATGTACCGGATCGAATCCGTATCTCTTTCTGAAAATGCTTCTGGCACTTATGTGGAAAGGTGTCAGAGTCTGCGGATCTGCCGGGGCGCCTTCTCCACCGAAATATATCTCGGCGATATCCACGCCGTCCCAGTCATGTGAAGTCAGGAATCCGTAGACCCAGTCGGACGCGGCACGAAGACAGGCAGTGTCCGTCAACGCCACCGGAAGGCGCCAGTCTTCCGTGACGTCCTGTCCCTTATAATTCTTTTCATGCCACTGCGGATGCTCGTCATAAAACTTCTTATTGATCTGCGGCGGCTCTATCCAGGCATAAACCGCTATCCCGTATGCATGGCACAGTCTTATGAGCCTGTCATAGTCGTAAGTGTAGTTCTTGTACTCGTGCCAGCCCGCAACATGGATCACGCGTATTCCTTTCGCGGCCCATTCCTTAACCAGTGCTTCTATGGTTGTATTCCTGCGCAGACCCGGGTCAAAATACATTTCGAGATTGTCTCTGCGCAATATGGGATACAGTCCTAAATAGCTTTTTATCCATTCAATCAGGTAAGGAAAGCGCGCGTATCCTCCATCGGTAACCGGATCGAATCTCGCACTGATGATTATGAACTTTCCTTTTCCGTAGCTTCTCCCGACGGCCACAGGGGCGTCATTTACATCGTTTTTGCAGATAATCTTGTCGTTTTCGTTGACATCAATCCTATGTACGGTTTCGAACGAGTCCCAGCTGATAAGGTCCTCAGGGAACAGCCTGTCCCGGATTTTCTCGACTCTCATGACGTTCGGGCTGAATTTGATTCCGAGGTCCTCGGCGACCGGGTTCTTGGAGTCGGTGATAAGCCTTCCGCCTTCAGAGACAAACTTCTCAACAATTTCGTAGAGAGAATCGGGCATGGTCTCGGCTGAGCTGTATGGAACGACCAGGAGGTTGTACTTCCCGAGCGCACCGAGACTGTCGGTAGTAAGTGTGTCTGTGGGAATTCCGACGCTTTTCAAAGCCGTCATAAAAGATTCTTCGTCCATCCTGGCACCGCCTGTCGCAGTCGAGTCCCATAACACCCCTGCCACTGCCGAAGTTATCGCTTCCTTCCTGGGGAAGAGTCGTTCCCAGAATCCAGTCATGCTCATGCCCACCTTGTCGAAAAAGCCGAGTTCCTTTTCATGATACTCGATCGGCTCTACCGCATATATCCATCCCGGCTTAAGATCCGGATCACGCGTCACAACGGCCGTAATGCGGTGCGGAGTAATCTCTTTCTTCACTCTTTCGTATTTTTCATTCAGGTAGACTTCCTTCAAATATTGATCTTCTATTGAAACCTTCACCGTCGCCTTCCCGGTCACTATGGCCCTGTCGGGAAGTGTCACTCTATTGTTCCCTTCACGAAGATTGATGTAAGTGTAGCCGAGATCCTTTACGCCCTCGACAATTTCCTTGAGAAGGTCGATCGGCATGAACGGGTGGAAGAAGGCCGTGGCGTACCCGTCCCTGACGTACAAATTGGCTTTCGCCGCTTCGAGAATATCGTGTACTGCCTGCTCCTCTTCCTGCCGGGAACCGAGCGGGACATAGCCGAGATTCTCCGGAATGATTTTTTCTCCATAAATGTCGCGCCTGATGACGTAGGGGAAAAACTGGCTGTAGTTAAGATCGTTCATGAGTATGCGCTGCTCCACCACGGTCGAGAATACTTTCGCGATTGCGGCATAGTCCAATTCGGAAGCACCATAGTGCGGGGTCTCCCATGCGACCGGATAGACGCCATTTCTCATGAGCTCCTCCACACCGGTCTCCAGCTTCTGCTCGACATATGCTGCATTATCGTTCGCTATCGGCTTGTTTGCCGCCCCGTCCCAGAACTCGTAATCGTTGTCCGTCACCCCGTGATACTGATGAGTGACACCGTGCATCACAATCGTCGCGCCGTGCTCCTCGGCGTATCTTAAGGCGTCCACCATATCCGGTTTGTCTGAGAGTGAAATACGCACATTGTTCGAAGGGTCGACATAGAACGGCACGACTGCAATAAGAAAGGGCACATGCTCGCTGTACAGGAGGTCAGTGATCTTCCTAATGCTGTTTGGATCTTCCGTCGGGTCGACGTCTTCGATTCGGATGAGTGCGGCGTGAAATTCCTTATGCTCCTGATTCAATATTTCATGCAGCTTCTCGGCGAAGAACAAGTACCTGTCAGTGGGGCTGACGTATGAAAACGGGGAATCGCCGAACACATACAGATTTCCCGTGTGAATGGCATAAGGGGAGACGACATGGTGGGGAGCTATCGCGTTTGCAAGCACCTGCACCTTGTTCCTGTCGGTCACCGTCATGACGGTAAGGTATTCGTCCCCTTTGGTAAACCTGAAATTCTTGTCCAGCGCAAGAACGGCATTGAACCCGGAGGTGGAGTCGTAACGCTCAGGCACGAATCCGTATTTCTTTTCCAGATTATGTCTGGCATTCAAGGCAATCAGCCCCGTGTTAAGCCATACAAGGGTACCCTTGAAGCCGTAGGCATCGTCCAAAAATCTAACCGGAGGCTGGCAGGCATTCGTGAAGCCTGTGAAGAACATGTACTCGTATCCGTTGCACTCTCCCGCTTTGTAGCTGTCGGCAGCCACGAGTGTCTTTTGCAATTCGAAATGGCCCAGAAGTTCCATCAGTTGCAGGGCATCACCTTTTGCCGGGTTGTGCTGGCTGTCGTTCCCTTCGTATACTATCAGAACTCGGGGAGACTTCTCCAGCGTCGAATTGCCGGACGCGGCCATGGCCACCCCGGAAATCAGCGTAAGGATCACCAACAACAATCTTCTTATCATCGTAGTATCCACCTTGGGTAATTTGTCTATTAGTTGAAGCGAGGGGAGGTCTCTGGAAGCGAGTAGGCCGACCCATGGTGCAGTATCATAGACCACCTGTCGACTTTACGCTCAAAAACGTTCGATGCAACGACCATGTATCTGTCCGTACCCGCTGCGCCCACCGAAACGATCTCTTCGGTCAATGAAACCACTGCAATATCTCCTATGATGTCCGCCTCGACGTTGCGAAGGTCGAACTTCATCCTCACCGGACCGGAAAAAATGCCTTCCCAGCCTTGCCTGATCGCAGTCCACCCGTACATCGTTTTCCAGCCGGGATGAGTGCAGCGCGAATAATCGGCATCGGACCAGACTTCCTGCATAAGGTCGATGTCATAATCTTCAAAAGCATCGTAAAAAGCCCTGTTTGCCCGCAAGACATTTTCCATCTCAGTCCCCACGATAAGTCAGCCCTTACCGTCCCAGTTGTTATACTTCTCATAGGCGTCGATGATGTCCTTCACGAGCTTATGCCTGACAACATCGCTTTTCTCCAGGTAAACAAAACTTATTCCCTCTACCCCCTTGAGGACTTTCTGAATCTCCACCAAACCGCTCAGACTCTTCTGCGGCAAATCTATCTGCGTTATGTCCCCGGTGATAATCGCCTTCGAATTGACGCCCAAGCGTGTAAGGAACATCTTCATTTGCATTGACGATGCATTCTGGGCTTCGTCCAGAATTACAAATGCATTTCCCAGGGTGCGCCCTCTCATGTAGGCGAGCGGTGCAATTTCAATCGTATTTTTTTCGACATAGAGCTTGAGTTTGTCCTGCGGAAGCATGTCGTCGAGCGCATCATAAAGCGGACGCAGGTAGGGTATGACCTTTTCCTTCAGGTCTCCCGGAAGGAAACCAAGGCTCTCACCGGCTTCCACCGCCGGTCTCGTAAGCACGATCTTCTGCACTTCCCTGTT
>JBJKPN010000146.1:0-25914 GCA_046706365.1 Candidatus Kryptoniota bacterium
TGAAGCCGTCAATGCGGACGCTTTTTATGTCGGGCTACACTGCAGACGTGATAGCACATCGGGGAATGCTTGATGAAGGCATCCACTTCATTCAGAAGCCGTTTACCCCGGGAAAGCTGGCAAGAAAAGTCAAGGAAGTATTGCAGGAAAGACCACAGCGATAAAGTGGTCTCGTACTGCCGGGCGCTCGATCACCGCATCGAATGCCCTGTCGCAACGTAAATGATCCTTAGCAGACTTATCTTACGCGAGGCAAATCTTACCGAGGATTGTCGGCCGTGACGCGCCCGTAACCTGAGGCATATTGGCGGGATTGCCGGCGATAGTTTCGTTTGCAAGGACTGCAAAGCAGATAGCTTCCTTCGCATCGGAAGATATCCCGAGATTTTCCGCCACCTCCACCTTTGAGCCGGTGAAATAGCGTGCCAGGGCATGGAGCAGGAATTTATTCTGCGCGCCGCCGCCGCTTACAAAAAGCTCGGCCAGAGGTTCGTGAATACCGGCCGCGACGGGGGAAATGAACCGCATAAAGTTTTCGTGAACGGCTCTTGCCGTGAAATCGCTGACCGTGGCAATTAAGTCCTCACCGGGAAGCGATGAAAACTTCGAGAGGATGTCGGAGACATAACTCTTTCCGTAGCGCTCGCGTCCCGTCGATTTCGGAGGGGTTGCGGTTACGTATTCGTCCGACATGAGGTAGTCCGTCAATTCCTCACTTATCTTTCCCGAAGAAGCGGTCCTACCGTCAGCATCGTATTCCTTGTCAAAGAGAGTCTTCATGATCTGGTCGATCACCATGTTTCCCGGACCGGTATCGAAGGCAACAACTTCGGCCGCGCCGCAGTTGCGGGGGAGGTATGTAATATTTGCAATCCCTCCTATGTTCAGGAGCGCACGAGATACCTTATCGGAACGGAATAGAAGATAATCGAAGTATGGAACGAGCGGCGCACCCTGGCCTCCGAAGGCCATGTCTCCAACCCGGAAGTCGCCGATGGTGGTAATCCCCGTCAACTTCGCCAGCACCGACGGGTCGCCAATCTGAAGCGTTGCCGCAACCTGTTCGCCGAAAAGGTCGACCTTAGCCGGCAAATGGTGGATCGTCTGACCGTGTGACCCGATGAGGTCGATTTTTTCAGCAGGGACGCCCGCATGTTCACACAGCGCCCCGACTGCTTTCGCGTAGAGCCGGGCAAGCAAGAAGTTAAGGCGTGTTATGTCAGAGACGTCGCTCGAACCGGTCTGCGAATTGCGAAGGACAAACTCCTTGAATCCGGCGGGGAATGGAACCGTAATGAAATCCAATTGACGGATTTTCGTACTCGTCCCCTGTCCCTGCGTCTCTATGAGCGCTGCGTCGATCCCGTCGACGCTCGTTCCGCTCATCAGTCCGATTATGAGTTTTTTCTCCTTCTGTGACAGTTCCAGTATGCGCTTCATTTTAATTTCCCACTCGAGTAAATTCAGAAATGAAAAAATCAGTCTCGAATCCGGAGATTCTTCTCGGGGCTCATATGTCCGTCGCCGGCGGACTGAATACCGCATTCGAGAGAGCCGACCGCGTCGGATGCAATGCCCTGCAGATTTTCACCAAAAATTCCAATCAGTGGAACGATCCTGCCTTAACCTCCGATGACTTTTCAAAATACCGAGAGGCCAAGAATAAATCAAAAGTCGAAGTCGTAGTATCGCACGACTCATACCTGATAAACCTTTGCGGCGCGACTCAGCTGCTGCTTGATAAATCGAGAGCGGCCTTCATCAAGGAAATCCAACGTTGTTCGACTCTCGGGATAAGATACGTGATATTTCACCCGGGCGCACATACCGTGATGGACAGAGGGGAAGCAGTAAAGCTGGTTGCAGAATCATTGAACCATGCGCATGCGTCGACGAAAGGACTGGACGTGGTTACGCTGATCGAAACGACCGCGGGCCAGGGCACGACGGTCGGAAGCAGTTTCGAGGAGATAGCCGAGATGATTTCGCTGGTAAAGGACAAGAAGCGAATAGGGGTGTGCATGGATACGTGTCATATCTTTGCGGCGGGTTACGATATCAGAACCAGGGACGCATACGAATTGACGATGAGTCGGTTCGACGGGACAATCGGGTTGGAACAACTCCAGGCCATCCATTTGAACGATGCAAAGAAGCCGCTCGGCTCGCGCGTCGACAGGCACGAGCATATCGGAAAAGGGCAGATAGGGAAGGATGGGTTCCGGTTTGTCATGAGGGATGAACGGCTGTCCTCTGTGCCAAAAATACTTGAGACCGCCAAAGGAGATGACGGGTACTCGATGGATATCGTAAATCTGAAACTGCTGCGTTCGCTTGCCGCCAGATAGCGACCTGGCAGAGATGAAACCCGTCCGGACATTGCTGACCGGACGGATTCTCGAAACAAGTTGCTCTAACGGCTCTTCAGGACCCCGAGTTTCCTTCCGATCTTTTCAAAAGCGTTTATTGCCTTGTCTAGATGCTCCTTTTCGTGAGCGGCCGAAAGCTGGACCCTGATTCTAGCCTGGCCTTTTGGAACCACGGGGAAAGAGAAGCCAATCACGTAGATCCCCTCGTCAAGGAGCTGGCTGGCAAAGTCGGTGGCGAGTTTCGCATCATAAAGCATGATCGGAACTATCGGATGTTCTCCCGGCCTGATTTCGAATCCGCGCTTTGTCATCTCGGTTCGGAAGTATCTCGTATTTTGTTCCAGCTTGTCGCGAAGTTCTGTCGTCGAACCCAGAAGATCAAAGACCGCAATCGCGGCACTGACAATCGAAGGGGGAAGGGTATTTGAGAACAAGTAAGGCCTCGATCTCTGTCTTAGGAATTCGATGATTTCTTTCCTTCCGCTGGTGAATCCTCCCGAGGCTCCGCCGGCAGCCTTGCCAAGTGTGCTGGTTACGATATCGACGCGCCCCATTACATTTCGATATTCAATGCTTCCTCTTCCGGTTTTCCCGACGAAGCCGGTGGCATGTGAGTCGTCGACCATCACCATTGCACCGTACTTCTCGGCGAGCTTGCAGATCTCGTCAAGTTTTGCAATATCGCCGTCCATCGAGAAGACGCCGTCGGTGGCGATCATCTTGAAGCGCGCTGCCGACGACTTCTTAAGCATGTCCTCCAGGTCGGACATGTCTGCATGTTTGAAGCGGTATCTTTCGGCCTTGCAGCCGCGTATCCCGTCGATTATGCTTGCGTGGTTCAGCTCGTCGGAAATTATCGCATCCTCCTCAGTAAGGAGGGGTTCGAAAATGCCGCCGTTTGCGTCGAAGCAGGCAACGTACAGAATCGTGTCCTCGGTTTTTAGAAACTTCGATATCCTGTCTTCCAGCTCCTTGTGAATGTCCTGCGTCCCGCAAATGAATCTCACCGATGACATCCCGTATCCCCGCTCGTCGAGTCCGCGTTTTGCAGCTTCGATTACTTTCGGATGGCTGGAGAGCCCCAGGTAATTGTTTGCGCAGAAGTTGAGAACTTCTTTTCCATTAGTAAGCTTTATCGAAGCACCCTGCGGAGATGCTATGATCCTTTCTTCCTTGTAAAGTCCGCCTTCCCGGATTGAATTGATTTGCTGTTTGAGATGCTCTTGAAACTTTCCGTACATGATTACCTCCTAAGAATTGTGGGCAGATTTCAGCGGCCATACGACTTTGCCGGTCCCGCCGCGAAACACGTGCTCCTGAAGATTGCTTGTGGCATTTTCCGATTTCCCGGGATTCCATCGGCTTTTGACTAACGGCAGGATATTTTAGTCAGCATCTGCCGAAAAATCAATTTAGCAATTGTGCCATGCACAAGTAATGGTGATGGAAATTCACCGCGCGTGCTGGGAATCCTGCAGACTTTCCGGAGAACGAACTGCTTGCAATCAGACGATAGTCTGCAAGAGAGGATGGGCTTCCTTCAGCAACACCGCACTACTCTTCTTTCAGCTCCCGCTTAAACTTCTCTTCGAATATCGTATAAAGGGTCGGGACGAATATCAGAGTCAGGAAAGTCGATACGGTGAGACCGCCGATCACGGCTATCGCCAGCGGGGCCTGCGATCTATCGCCTCCCATTCCAAAAGCCATCGGAAGGAGTCCGAGCACGGTGGCAAGCGAAGTCATCAGGATAGGACGCAGCCTCGTCCTTCCGCCCAGAGTCACCGCCTCATGAAGCGCGACGCCCCGTTTTCTCAATCTGTTGATGTAATCTATAAGCAGGATTCCGTTCGAGACCACGATGCCGACCATAACGATTACGCCTTCAAAAGAAGTAACCGACAGCGTAGTGTTCGTAAGGAACAGCGCCCAGACTACTCCCGCGATTCCCAGCGGGACCGTGAACATTATGATAAACGGATCCACGAGAGACTGGAATTGGGATGCCATAACCATGTAGACCATGATTATGGCGAGGAGAAGAGCCAGCAGGAGTGACTGAAAAGTGCTCTTCTGTTGCTCTATGTTTCCGCTTTGAACAACCTGGAACCCCGTGGGTACGGTCAGCTTGCTTATTTTCGCCTGAATATCGGAAGCGACGCTGCCCAGATCTCTTCCGGTAACGTTGGCGGTCACGTCAATGATCCTCTGCTGGTACTTCCTGTCGATTTCAACCGGTGTATTTGTCATGACCACCTGGGCGATATTTCCAAGCTTCACGAGCTGTCCCGTCGCGCTCGGAACTGTCAGCTGGCTTACGTCTTCAATGCGATTCCGGTCTGTAGAGTCGAGTCGAACCAGTATGTTGTACTGATTGCCGCTTTGCGGATCTGTGAACTGCGAAGCCACCGCTCCGTCGATGGCGGTCGCAACAGTATTTGCCACATCAGCCACATTCACGCCGAGTGCGCCTGCTTTTTCCCTGTCGACGACCACCTTGAGCTGCGGCATGTTGGGATCCATGCTTATCTGAGCGTCGGTAGCACCGGGAGTCGACCTGACCGCATCCAGCACCTGATGGGCGAGGTTCATTCCCGTCTTGAGATTATAGCCCATTATTTCGACATCGATGGGTGCGTTGGATCCGAAGTTCAGCAGGAAGTGCAGAAAGCCGCCGGGTGCCAGGAAGATTTGTGCACCGGGAAGTGCCATCAGCCTTGGACGAAGCGCATTCATAATCTGGTTCTCTGACCGTTGTCTTTCTGCTGCATCGACAAGCTGAACCTGAATGTTGGCTGCATAAGTTCCGGGGTTCCTGCTGAAAAGGCTTCCGCTTTTTTCGTTAGGCACTCCGATATCCGAAATGATTTTTGAAGTCTCGGGTGCATATTTCCACACGAGCCCTTCGACTTTGGACACGTATTTTTCCGTCTCTTCGATGCGCGTACCCACAGGCAGCTTCAGTGTAACGGTAAATTGTCCCTCGTCTGTATCGGGGAAGAATTCTGTTCCAACAAATTTGAACAACATAAACGACAAGACTGCAAAAACCGCCACGCCGATGATGACTTCCATCTTGTGCCTTAAAGAGATTCCGATTAAACGCTGGTAGCCGTTGTCAAGACCGTCGAAGAATTTCTTGGAACTCAATTTCGCTCTGTCCATGAACTTCGTCGAATTAGGATCGATTTCCCTTTCCGGTTTCAAAACCTGATTGCAGAGCAGGGGAGTCACGGTCCTGGAAACGAAGAACGAACCGAACAGGGCAACCGTAATCGTAAGCACCAGCGGGAGGAACAGCAGCTGTGCAATTCCCGACAGGAATATGACGGGAAGGAATACTATGACGGTCGACAGGGTCGATATGAAAATCGGGCCCGCAACCTCGAGCGCCGCATCCAGGGTCGCCTGTATTCTACTCACTCCGGAGGTGCCCATCAGGTTGAAGTGACGGGTGATGTTCTCCAGCTCTACGATCGAGTCGTCCACCATCCTTCCCACCCCGAGCGCGAGTCCCCCCAGGGTCATTATGTTAAGCGAATTCCCGCTGAACCTGAAAAATATGAATGTCACGAGTATTGACAGTGGAATTGCCGTGAAGATAACAAGGGCGCTCCGCATATCCCTCAGGAAAAGGAGAATCACTATCGTTGCGAGGAGCGCTCCAAGTGCAGCTTCCTGCTCAAGACCGCTGATCGACTGTTTAATGTACGTACTCTGGTCGAACGCCACCGACGACTTGACCGATGTGGGAACTCCCTGAAGCTTCGGCAGCTCCTGCATAACCTCTTTTACAACTTGTACAGTATTCGCATCGGGTGACTTCTGAACTCTCAGTACGACGCCGTTTTGTCCGTCCACGCTGAGAACTTCAGTCTGTTCCTGAAAGGAATCTTCAACTCTTCCGATGTCGCTGATTCTTATGGGGTGACCGTTGACGACCTTGACGACGATGTTCGCCATCGGTTTCACAAGGCTGAACTGGCTTTCTGTCGTCAAGGAATAATCGTAGACGCCGGTTTTCAGATCGCCCGAGGGAAGGATCAGGTTGGAATTTGCCACGGCCTGAGTAACGGTCTCGATAGGAATGTTCAGCGCCTCGAGCTTGTTCCGGTTGATAACAAGATGAATCTCCCTGATCTCGCCTCCGGTTACGGCCGCCTGGGCGACTCCCGGGAGGTGCTCCAGTTGCGGCTCTATGACGTTATAAGCGAGATCGTAGAGCTTGCGAGGGTCCATTTTGCTGCTCAGCACGACAGTACATACCGGCACATTGCTTATGTCGAACTGAAGCGCCACCGGCTGGGAAACGCCGGGCGGGAGAAGTTCCAGCGCCCTGTTTACCTTCTGAATGATGTCCACCAGACCGACGTCCGTATTGGTTCCCCAGTTGAAATAGACCATTATCTGGGACATACCTTCCCGGGTGCGCGACTGCACGTAACTTATGTCGTTAGTGCTGCTGACCGCACGCTCGAGAGGAACGGTAACGGATTGTTCCATGTCTGTGGGAGCCGCGCCATTGTAGAAAGTTATTACCGAGACGACCGGTATTTGAATGCTCGGCAGCATGTCTATCGGCAACTGCAAAAAGGAGACGAGGCCGAGTACGAAGATCGCTATGGACCCCATGAGCGTGGAGATGGGGTATTTAAGTGCTAGTCTTGTTAACCACATATGATTATCTCGCCACCCTGACTCTCATCCCGTTGTGGACCATGTTGTAACCCATCAGCAGAACTTTATCGCTGTCGTTCAACCCCGAAACGATCTGGTCCTCATTGTCATGGGTGACGCCGACCTTGACATATTTCTTGTGAACGATATCGCCCGGCCCGAGAGTGTAGACGTAGTCTCCCGATTCATCATTCATCACGACCTGTGTCGGGAGGAGGATCGAGTTGTCCGATTTGTCGTAGACGCAATTCACGTTCGCGAACATACCAGGCTTCAGCAGTCCCTGCGGGTTGTTGATGTCGACCTCAACGGGCATCGTTCGGGTTGACAGATCCAGCTGCTGGCTGATCCTGGTGAGCTTTCCGTGGAATACTTTATCCGGATATGCATCGACCGTTATCTGGACGTCTTCTATCTTCGGAAGGATGGGTATGTTCTCCTCGAGCACATTGACGAGCACTTTTACCCTGTTTATATCGGCAAGATAGAAGAGGGTCGAGCTTGAGGAATTGGTCGAGGATGTAACATACGTCCCCGGATCGAAAAACCTTCTGGTAATGTATCCGGAGAAGGGAGCATCGACCCGGCAGAAGCCGAGCTGGATCTCGGCATTCTTCAGGCTGGCTGCGGCGGCCTCTTCCTGCGCAAGCGCCACCTTATATGCCGCTTCCGAATTATCGAGGTCTTGCTTCGCCACCAGATTCTGGCTGAGCAGGCTCTTGTTCCTCTCATACGTGAGCTTGTCGTTTTCCAGTGTGGCCTTGGCCTGGAGGTAGATACCCCTTGCCTGACGGGCATTCTGGGAGTATACCGACGTGTCTATGAGCGCGAGTATCTGGCCCTTTGTCACGTAACTCCCGATGTTGACATACTCGTCCTCTATGTTTCCATTGACTCGTGGGAAAATGGTGGCCTCCTGATTTGCCTCGATGTCGCCGGTGAAGGAGAGCGTTCTCTCTATTGTTCCGTGTCGGGGCGCATCGATTTCGACCGTCGGCACGGGTCTGAGGACTTTTGCCGCGTCGGCGGCGTTCGCTCGCAGCCTCAGATAGACGAAGACCGCAAGAATGATAATTGTGCCCGCAGTGATATAATAAACCCTCTTTCGGTTCTTGCTCATAGATTTGCTGCCCTATTGATTGTTGCTTCCTGATTTGTTCCTGTTATAGATCTTTTCGATCTTCGCACGCTGGACCGGAGTCAGGATGGACTTGATCATGTCCTGTGTCGAATCGATTTGACTTTCCAGCCTGAGTCTGAAATTCTTTCTTATTGTCTGGAATTTCGGGTGCACGTAGGTAACGATTGAGTCCAGCTGTTTCTGCTGGCTCGCCGTAAGATCAAGTTCCTTCGTCATATAGTTGACGAACCTGGTCTTCCCGAAGTGAGAGGAGTCCGGCTGTGATTCGAATTTGTAGATTGCGAAACTTGCAATCCCGCCGATAATCATCGAGACAATTATCGCTGCCCAAAGAGTTCTCTTTGTAATCAATTATTTCCTCCTCATAACAAGTTCGAGCACCTGATCGTTTGAAAGAGTCTGCTGGTTCAGGGAGCTGCGTTCTATGTTTGTCAGCCTCCCTACCATATCCGCTGTGGTGATGTTCGGCGTCCGGAACATTTGAATCGCCAGCAGCACAATGGCGAGAAGAGTCGCGAGGCTGATCACGATGTCTTCAAGCGCGACGCGCAGTTCCTTTCCGCGCTCGAAGTGCTTGTCGTTGCGGAGAGTGTTGATCACTCTGTAATTGAATGTCTCGTCAAGATTCAACTGATAGGAAACCGCCATGGACTCCTTCAGCTTTAAAGCAGCGCCGACCATCTGCCGGCATTCGCTGCATGCAAGAAGATGGTCCCTGAAGGTTTCCCGTTGCGATTGGTCCAATCCGTCATGAACGAAGTCATCGACGTAAACTGAAAAACGGCAACTATTTTCCATAGTTCAGCCTCAGAGTTAGTTTGTCACGTAAAATCTGTCGCGCGCGAAATACCCGCGTCTTTGCCGTACCCACGCTTATCCTGAGCAGCTTGGATATTTCGTTGTAACTCAACTCGTCGACTTCGCGAAGAGTAACGGCAACCCTGAGTATGGGAGGAAGATTGTTCATCTCTTCTCTCACTATCTCCACGGTCTCTGTCGAGTCGTAGATGTTGATCGGGTCGCTTGAAGCTCCGGTCTGTATTTGTTCCTGAGCATCATTCTCTTCGTTTTTGTTGAAGACTTCGGTGAAGTTGAAGATGCGCTTTATCTGCTTTCGTCTTATCTCGTCCCGGCATAAATTGACCGCGATCCTTATTAAATAAGTGTAGAATGAAGAGTCCCTTCTGTATTGCCTGATCGAGTTGAATGCACGGATAAAGGTCTCATGTGCAATTTCCTCGACGTACTCTCTGCCGAGAATCGAGTAAACCGTCGCAGCGACCTTTCCCTTGTACAGGCTGATGATCTCCGAATATGCGGATTCATCCTGTTCAAGAGCACGGTCAATGAGCTGTTTTTCTGCAGTTCGCCTATCATTCGACTTCTGTGAAATAGACGAAACTGAGTCTGCGCGGTTCATTGTGTTTTTCATATTTTTAGTGTTGATAATTTTGTTCAACCGAGATAAATTTGCAACCGTTATGAGTCTTAAAGTAGAGGGAATCACCAAATCGTTCGGTGATAAGAAAGCAGTTGACAATGTTTCGTTCGAAATAGATAAACCAAGTGTAGTCGGCTTCCTCGGTCCTAACGGGGCGGGGAAGACCACGACAATGCGAGTCATCACCGGTTTTCTCGCGCCTACCGATGGAAAAGTGGTGATCGACGGCGAAGACGTCGGCGCCGACAATGTTGCCCTTCGTTCGAAAATCGGTTATCTGCCCGAAAGCAATCCGCTTTACACCGAGCTGGAAGTTCACGAGTATCTCAAGTTTACCGGACAATTGTCCGGTCTCTCGGCCAAGCGCACTAAAGAGCGACTCGAGTTCGTCGTGGAAAGATGCGGATTGAAGGAGGTTCTCTTCGAGCCGATTTACAGGCTGTCGAAAGGATATAAACAGAGAGTCGGCCTTGCTCAGGCGATCATCCACGACCCGAAGATCCTCGTACTGGATGAGCCGTCTTCGGGGTTGGATCCCAACCAGGTCCTGGGAATAAGGGAACTGATCAAGGAGCTGGCGACGGAGAAATTTGTCGTTCTGTCCACACACATCCTTTCTGAAGTCCAGGCTCTTTGCGGCCGCGTGCTGATCATCAACGAAGGCAAACTTGTTCTCGATGCGACTTCGGACGAGCTGAGGCACAGCGGGACGGGAAGTGTTGTCGTGTCGCTGAAAGCCGGGGCGGACGAGAGCGCCGTTGCAGCCGCCTTTCGGAATGCGGTTGCGCCAGCCAGGATATCGACTGCAAAGGAGGAAGAGGGCACGATTTCAGTTCGGCTCTCGGTCGAGGACAACAACGAAGTGAGAGAAAAGATTTTCGATGCTTGCGTCGCGAATGGATTCAAGATGTTGGGGTTGAGCAGTTCCGGGTCTGATTTGGAACAATTATTCAGAGAACTAACGATTGGATCAGATGAAACAGGACAACAATAGCCTGACGGTTCTCCTGAAAAAGGAGTTACTTATCTCGGTAAAGACCCCGGCTGCCTACGTGATGATAATAGTATTCCTGCTTATCACCGGCTATATGTTTGCTGACGGGTTGTTCTTATCTAACGTCGCGACTCTTCGACCGTTCTTCACGCTGACCGGCATTCTGTTTCTCTTTTTCATTCCGGCGCTGACGATGCGGTCGTTCTCGGAAGAGTTCAGGAACGGTACACTCGAAGTCCTTGTCACGCACCCTGTCAGCAGGGGAAAACTCGTGATGGCGAAGTGGCTTTCCAATTTCATCGTCGTGGTGGCCGCACTTGTCCCGACGATCTTTTACTACATCGTGGTGTCAAGCCTCGGGAATATCGACGGAGGCACCGCCTTCGCGGGCTATCTCGGACTCCTCTTCATGGCCGCAGGTTATGTGTCGGCGGGAGTCTTTGCTTCAAGCCTGACGCAGAACCAGGTGGCCGCGTTCATCATCGCGCTTTTCATACTTTTTATCTTCTTCATCCTCGATAAGGTGACGGCCCTTACGACGGGGAACGTCGCATACATACTTCAGTATGCGAGCTCAGATTTCCATCTGGCCAATTTTTATAAAGGGGCGATAGACTTTCGTGACGTCGTCTACTTTTGCGGAGTGACGTTGTTCTTTTCGAGTTTGACATCAAAATGGCTGGAGCTGAAGTTCAAATGAAGAAGTCGACTCGCGATGTGATTCTGCAGTCCGTCCTCTATTTCGTCCTCGTAGTACTGGCGAATATCGTTGTAAGCGGATGGTTTTTTCGACTCGATCTGACAAAAGACAAGGTCAATACTCTCTCGCCGGCGACAGAAAAGCTGCTGGAAAGTCTCAAGGACCACCTTATTGTCACGGTATATTTCAATTCAGATCTCCCTTCACCCTACAACGCGAATCGTCTGGCACTGGTCGACATGCTTCAGGAGTTCAGGAGCATTTCCGGCGGAAAATTGGAATACAAGATAGAGAATCCCACAACGGACAAGGAAGTGAGACAGGCGACTTCCGTGGGAATACCGCAGATACAGGTTCAGGTCGTGAACAACGACAAGCTGGAAGTGAAGCGGGCTTTCATGGGCCTCACGATGGAATATCAGGCGAGGCGGCAGGAGATCCCGGTCATCGAGAATCTTTCCAACTTCGAATACGAAATGGCCTCGCGTATCGAACGCCTGATACAACCCAACAAGAAAACCGTTGCCATCGTGGTCGGCAACGGAGAGCCGACATTCCAGGAGATTCAGAAAGCCCAGCAGGCCCTGTCCACAAGGTACAACGTTTATCCCACCAACCTTTCCATGCCGGTTCCGGACTCCGTTTCCGCTTTGATCATGATACAACCAACAAGCGCTCTCTCCGATTCGCAGGTCTACAACCTAGACCAGTATATGATGACAAGGGGAAGGGCGGCATTCCTCATGAGCATGGTGAACGCGACAATGCAGAGCGAGTTTGCCATGAACCTTTCTCTCAACCTCTCGAGACTTTTCAACAGTTACGGGTTTGAAATCAGGAAGAATCTGGTTCGGGACGCAGTGTGCGCATCGGTTTCGATGATGCAGCAGGAGGGCGGCCTGACGCTGCAGACCGAGGTGCCCAACCCTTACATCCCGATCGTGAGCGGTCTGAATAAGTCGTTCGTTCTGACGCAGGATCTCCACCAGATAATACTACCGTTCCCGAGCGAAGTCGACACCATGTCGGCAGATTCGCTTCATTTAAATGTCACCCCTTTTGCATTTTCGAGCGAACGGAGCGGGATTGCGGGAGGTATGGGAGCGTACAATCTCAATCCGGCGGCGCACTTCACGCGTGAGATGTTCGAACAGCATCACCTTTTGCTCGGCGCAGCGATAAGCGGCAGAATCTTTTCGGCAATCTCTGATACCAACAGGTTTGCCAAAGCTGATCCCGGGCGCAAGACGAGCGGCAATGAAAGAATTGTCGTGATGGGAGACGGAAATTTTATCCAGGATATGTTCCTGAACAATCCGGAAAACCTCTCCATTTTCATGAACACTGTCGACTACCTTACCGACAATATCGGGCTCATTTCAATCCGGTCGAAGTCCTTCCTGCCTCCTCCGCTGAAACCGGTGTCCGAAGGCACCCGCTCCACAACCAAGGATATGATAGTCGTGCTTCCACCATTAATTGTTCTCGCGTTTGGGCTCTTCTACTGGCGGAGAACCGGCAGGCGGCGAAAAGCGTACCGCGACAGCATAAACAAAGAAGGTGAAGCAGAGAATGAGCAAGTCGACTAAGATTCTTACCGGCATTCTGGTTGTGCTGGGGATAATCTATGCAATCCAGCGAGTCACCTCAACGAATTCCACTACTCAAAATTCGAAGCCATTTGCAGACATCGATACAGCGAAGATTGAAATGATAACGATCGACTTCGATAAGAACATAGTCTTCCGGAAAAACAATAAAGCGTGGGAAATCACTTCGCCGGTAAATTTCGCCGCGGCTCCAGGGCAAATGAGTCTGCTCCTGTCCCGGTTGGGTTCCGACCCGTCGGCAACCGTTGTAGCCGATGATCCTGCTGACAGCGTGGCATATGGGCTTAATCCGTCCTCGCCTCTCCTGCGGATATCCGAAACCGACGGAAAGACATTGTCCGTCAGGGTGGGAGACGTGACCTCCGATTTTGCAGGCTGCTACATTCAGGTCGGCGGAGGGAGGAAAATACTTGAACTCAACACGAACCTGAGGATCCTGGTAGGGCAGTCCCTTTCCAACTGGCGCGACAAGAAGATCTTCAATATCCGTGCATCCGACATATCGGTGGCCGATTTCGCTCTTGGCGACACGTTGTACCATTTCTTTCACCGTGATACCGTGTGGAAGGTAAATGGAAAGGATATTCCGCAGTCGGCCGCGGAAAACATAGTTTCCGATCTCGTCGGAACTTCGGCGATCGGGTTCATCGACACCACGGTGAACGAGTCGCAGACGCAGGTAGACTTCGGCATTACGCTTTCGAACAGGGATCACATAACCGGGAAGATTTTCAAGTTGGCTGAGTCCCAAGGATCCCTTTCGCAGGTATGTCTTGTGAACTCAGTCAACAATCAGGTGTACACCGTAAGTTCAATGCTTCCCGACAACCTGAGGAAGGCACTGAGAGACATCTACACCAACTACTTGATCAGCGACAGATCGTAAGCCGTCTTCTGGTTCATCGGTACCGACATGGCGTTTTGCCCGGACGACGACATGGTCACGTCCTGATCTGATGTCCCCTTCATTGAGATGACTCTGCCGTTGGTGTAATCGAAGAGCGCAGAACCGACAATCTTGCCGTTGCCTTTGATAGCGACTTCCGTTCCCCGGGCAACAGTCGACCCGTTAAGCATAACTTTTCCCGTGAACTTGATCCTCACGCATGGCGTGCCTTCAAACTTCTCTTCGTCCACAAGCTTGTAACCCGTCTTGGTGTTTATCACGATCGATCCTTCCGCTCCCGGAGTACCGACGGTGTCTACCTTGTCCTGACTCCACGTAGAACCTTTGCTTACCTTCCCGACCGGCAGCTTGAAGAAGAAGCTTCCGTAATTCTTCGTCTCTCCCGCGCGGGAGACTGCGAAAGCGCTGTCGAGCCACCTTGATGAGATTTCGTCTCCGTCACGGTGAATCCGGGTCTCTTTGAGCTGACCGAGAGCCGGAGAGGACGATCTCGTCGTATCCCCGTTAGGCAGAACCTCGACGTTCTCGCTCGAGTCGATTTTGATCAGGAACACCAAGTCGCGACCGGCATCCTTACTCGACATCGAGATCATTTGGTCTGAAGTGACGCTCATCTTGGCCGACTGCCCCATCATCGATTGTGTCGTCTCAAATGTGGTGTGTGCCTTGTAATGAAGCGGTGTTGAACCGGAAGCCTTGTATTCCAGTTTGTATTGCGAAAAGCCGCTCGCATTAATCAGCAATACGGTAACGATTGCTGCAAAAAGTGATTTCAAATTACCTCCCTTAAGTTAGTTGTGGTTTTGGTGCTGTTCTTTTGCTGCAATGTGCGAATTTGTCATCTTCAACCGGGACCGCATGTGAAGACTCGTTAATTGCCCGACGCTTCCAGGATCAGCTCGGCAAGGTCTTTAACTTCGACTCCTGTCGCTTCCTTCGCCTTAACTCCATCCGTCAGCATTGTCATACAAAACGGGCATGCTGAGGCGATTACGTCGGAACCGGTTGCAAGAGCTTCCTCGGTTCGTTCTATGTTTATTCTCTTGCCGTTTTTTTCTTCCATCCACATTCTCGCTCCGCCGGCTCCGCAGCATAGTCCCTTGTCCTTCGACCTCTTCATTTCCCTCAGCTCGACACCCTTTATTCCGGCAAGCGCCTTTCTTGGTGCATCATATATCCCGTTGTACCTCCCTATGTAGCACGAATCGTGGTAGGTGATGCGCGACTTCTGAGCATCTGTCAGCTTGAGTTTTCCAGAGTCGATCAGTTCATTCAAGAATTCCGTATGATGCATCACCTCGTACTTCCCCCCGAAATCGGGATATTCATTCTTGAGAGAGTTGAAGCAATGAGGGCAGGTAGTAACAATCTTTTTCACTTTGTGTTTGTTCAGTGTATCTACGTTCTCTTTTATGAGTGTTTGTGAAAGATATTCGTTCCCGCTTCGGCGCGCCGGATCGCCCGTGCATTTCTCCTCGTTGCCGAGTATGGCGAACTTGATTCCGGCTTTGTTCATGAGCTGAGCAAAAGCGCGGGCCACCTTCTGATACCGCATGTCGAAGCTCCCGGCGCATCCCACCCAGTAAAGCACGTCGAAGTCGTCGTTGATGTTTGCCGCGATGGGTACATCGTAGCCTTCGGCCCACTTCGCCCTGTCTCTCCAGTTGAATGCCCAGACCGTGTAGTTGTTCTCCAGGTTTCTGTACGCCGCCGCGAGTTCGGAAGGGAAGCGCGACTCGTTGAGCACGAGATATCGGCGCATGTCCACTATTGAATCGACGTGCTCTATCATGACAGGGCATTCTTCCATACATGCCCTGCAGGTAGTGCAGGCCCAGAGCTCGTCCTCGGTCACAAAATCGTCCACGAGGTGCTTACTATCGCCGTCTTTGCCCGATGCCATCAGCGGCGCCTTCTGCATAGTGCGGTGGCGAATGTCGGTCATTATCTTCCGCGGAGAGAGCGGCTTTCCAGTCAGGTTCGCCGGGCAAACTGAATCACAGCGGCCGCATTCGGTGCATGTGTAGCCGTCCAACAACTGTTTCCACGTAAGATCTTCGATGTCACCCGCTCCGAACCTCGATATGTCTTCCGCCTCCAGATTGAGCGGCCTGAGCTCCCCCTTCGGTCTCAAGTCTGCGAAGTATACATTGAAAAAGGATGAACCGATGTGGAGATGCTTCGAGTAGGGAAGATAGTTCAGAAATCCCAGAACGAGAACTACATGTCCCCACCAGAACATGTTAAAGAGGGACTCCTTCGTGGGCAGCGCAGCAGGAACGAACATACCGGCCAGGAATGAAGAAAGGAACCTCGCGTTTGCATCGAGCGTATCCGGCCTGCCGGGTAACGAGGCCTCGGTGGCGATGTGAGCCGCATTCTGAAGAAACATGGTGATCATTATCAGAAGGATGAGAACAAGAATGAGATTCGCGTCCCATTTCGAATGCTTGGAGAAAGTAAGCCGCTTTATATGGGCAACATTTCGGCGGTAAAGTGCGACAATGACGGACAGAACCACCAACAGGCCGAATGCGTCCTGTAGAAAAACCAGAGGTCCATAGAGTGCTCCGAGAAAGCGGAAGGACAGGCCGTGTCCGAATCCCTGCAAAAACGTTTCCAGTATTGCTGTGAGGAGAATGACAAATCCCCAGAAGATAAAGAAATGCATCCACCCCGCGAGCGGTTCGCGCAATAATTTCTTCTGTCCGAAAGCCACCGAGAGTACATTTCCGAACCGCTTGCCCGGCCGTCCCGATCTTTTTTCCGACTTCCCGACTCTCAGGTAACCGACCAGACGTCTGACATTGAAGGAAAAGAACACCAACGCCGCAACAACAAGGAGAAGGAAGACGATTGTTCTCATTATCACCACCTGATTTCTAAAAATATATCTTCATGTATCCTCACAATCAATTGAAGAGTTTCACCGGCAAGATTATCTTCAATGCATGAGACTACAAGGTAAGATAGCTGTCGTTACAGGTGCATCTCGCGGGATCGGAAGAGCCGTGGCTGCCAGGTACGCCGAAGAGGGTGCCCACGTTGTTGCAGTTGCCAGAAGTGCGGAAGACCTTCACTCACTTTCCGATGAGCTTGACCGAAGGGGACATAAATGCTCGATTATTTCAGCCGACGTGTCCGAAGAATTCCAGTGCAAGAAAGTCATTGAACAAGCATTGCACATGGGCGGGAAAATAGACGTGTTGGTAAATAATGCCGGACTGTTGGGGAAGAGGGTAGACCTCACCTCGCTCGACCTCGACGACTGGAGAAACGTGTTCGAAGTGAACGTGGAGGCAGTGTTCGTGTTGTCCGGACTCGCGGCCAGGGAAATGATGCGGCACAATTCAGGCTCAATAATCAATCTTACCTCAGGAGTTGTCCGGCGACCTTATCCAAGGTGGGGGGCCTACCTCCCTTCCAAATTTGCCGTTGAGGGGATGACGTTGATGCTTGCCGAAGAGGTTAAGGATGCCGGCATCAGGGTAAACATGATCGATCCCGGCCGGACGAACACGGACATGATAAAATCAGCTTTTCCTGAGATTGACCCGTCGGTTTACAAACTTCCGGACGACATTACCGAAGCGTTTGTGTTTCTGGCTTCGGATGAATCGAAACTCGTCACGGGGACTAGAATTCAGATTCGCTGAACCTCGACAGAGTCACCAGGACATCAGCATCGACACGGTTCATGGAGTTTGGAAGCGCATTCTGATTTTTAACCGTGATGATAGAAAGTAGCGGCCTTTGATACATCTGAGCACACTGTTTGGCAAACATTCAAGGAGGAGGACTTGGTTGCAAGAATTACATGAAATCTCCATCATTTTTCATTCGGCAAGCCGATTCACGTTGGGGCTCAACAGACGGCTTCAATTGTTGAAATTCTGAGCGATTGAATTTATATTCAGTGCAAATGGACTTATTTGTGGCATTTTTGCCCCATAACTCGTTCGCGTTCAAGGAAGTCCGTGAACGTTACCGCAATTTAGTCGACGAGTTGAATTTCCAACTTGTGTCTTTGTTCAAAGGACACACTGAAAGAGCTGCATAATGGGCAAGATAATAGCTGTGGCGAACCAAAAAGGGGGGGTGGGCAAAACCACAACGACTGTTAATATCGCCGCATGTATCGCGGCATTGGAGCACAAATCCCTCCTTGTTGACATTGACCCTCAGTCGAATGCGACGAGCGCGCTTGGCTTCGACAAAGAACAATCGCATCTCAGCACGTATGATGTGCTGATCGGATCTTCTGAACCCGGCAATGCCGTCAAAGACACGGCACTTTCATTCCTTAAGCTTATGCCGTCTGACATAAACCTGGTGGGAGCGGAAGTGGAGCTTGTTGAGATAGAAAACAGAGAATCTCTTCTTCGAAGCGCCCTTGCGCAAATAAAAGAAAACTTCGAGTACGTTTTCATTGATTGTCCTCCCTCGCTTGGACTTCTGACGGTAAACGCTTTGGTAGCGGCCGACAGTGTGTTGGTGCCAGTCCAGACCGAATATTTTGCGCTAGAAGGCCTTGGGCAACTTCTTAACACGATTGCGATTGTAAAGCGTAGCCTCAACCAAAATCTCGAACTTGAGGGAGTGCTATTGACAATGTTTGATTCCCGCCTGAAACTCTCGAACCAGGTAGTGGGCGAAGTGAGGCGCTATTTTGAAGACAGGGTCTTCAAGACCGTTATTGCAAGAAACGTCAGGCTGAGCGAAGCGCAGAGTTTTGGGAAGCCAATAATCTTGTACGATGCCGGTTCGCTCGGAGCGAAACATTACATGGAACTGACCAGAGAATTGCTGGAGCGCAATACGCCGGTTCCGATCCAGAAGCCATCTGACGAAAGCAGGTCTGCTCCTGACGATCCGCTGGAACGCAAGGAAAACTCCGAACTATGAAATCTAACATTCGGCTGGGACGTGGTTTAGACGCGTTGATTAAAAGAGAATCCGTGTCGCCAGATGGCCTCTCGGACCAGGGTATCGGCTCCACTTCCAGGATTTCAGTTGTCAAGATTAAGGCTAACAGGTTCCAGCCACGAAAGGAATTCTCCAGAGACGGTCTTGATGAGCTGAAGGCCTCGATACAAGAGAACGGCCTCATTCAGCCGATTACTGTGCGCAAGGTGGAAAACGGAATGTTCGAACTGATTTCGGGCGAGCGCCGGCTCCGTGCCATGAGAGAGTTAAACATGCAGGAAGTCGCAGCCTACGTGCTCGAGATCGATTCCGACACGAAGATGCTGGAGCTTGCGCTGACCGAGAATCTGCAAAGGGAGGATCTGAACGCCATAGAGATAGCTGCCGGATATCAAAGGCTGATAGATGAGTGTTCCCTCACTCAGGAACAGGTTGCGGGGAGGGTGGGAAAAGACAGGGCTACGGTGGCAAACTTCATTCGTTTGCTCAAGCTTCCTGCTGAAATTCAGAAATCCTTGATCTCCGGCACAATCTCGGCCGGCCATGCCAGGGCCTTGCTGGGGGTGAGCGATGAAGGGGCGATGCTTGCTGTGTTCAGAAAATCTGTTCAACGCCACATGAGTGTTCGTCAGGTAGAAAGGGAAGTAAGGCGGCTTCAGGGTAGAGGGGGAAGCTCACCGTTCTCACAAACGAAGAAGGGCAGTTCGGGCAATTCCATCTCTGATGACCCGGCAATCCTGGATCTGACCGACAAATTGAGACGGCATTTGGGGACAAAGGTGAAGATAAACTATGGTGACAAACGATCGGGTGAAATAAAAATAGAATTCTACGCCGATGATGACCTGGAAAGGATTATAGATATAATCCTCGGCGATCGAAAGGAGTGAATAAGAAACGACATGGGAATTTTGAAAACCAAGAGTGCGCCGCAGCCGATAGGGCCCTATTCCCAGGGTGTCGAGATAGACGGGCTGCTGTTCTTATCCGGACAAATCGGCATTAGTCCGGAGACAGGCGAACTGGCTCAAGGACTGGCCGATCAGACCAATCAAGTTATGAAGAACATCGTCTCGGTGCTCGAATCGGCAGGATGTACGCTGGCAAATGTCATAAAGTCCACGATTTATTTGAAGAACATGGGTGATTTCTCTGAGTTCAACGGGATATATGCCGGGTATTTCAAGGAGAATCCGCCGGCCCGATCGACGGTGGAGGTCGCATCCTTGCCCCGAAATGCATTAATCGAGATTGAAGTTATTGCACATAAGTAAGCCGTCGCTGGGTATAATGGGGGGCGCCCTGTTCCTCTTAACCTTGATGCTTACACCCAATTTTGCCCGGGGTCAGGGCTTTCCACCAGCGAAAGACTTTTCTTTCGCATCGCTTCGAACTGGATTGGGTCTGGGATGCGCTGCTCCCGATTCCGATAGATCTGAATCAGAAAAAATAGCCGATACTGCGGCGGTTAATCCCAAGCTCAAGTCTCCACTCATAGCCGTGTTACTTTCTGCGGCCGTTCCTGGTGGTGGCCAGGTCTATAACGGCAGCTACTGGAAAGTGCCGATCATTCTGGGAGCCCAGGTGTACTTCGTAACTCAATGGCTCTCCAATAATAAGAGCTACGAGTATTATCGCACGCAATACACTAACTCCATCTCAACGTATCCTCCCAACGGCAACTTGAATCTGATGAGCCTTCGGGACGCGTACAGGGATCAGCGGGACTCGTTCGCCTGGTATATGGCCGGAGTGTATTTGCTCTCCATGGTCGATGCTTACGTCGACGCGGAACTGTCAGGGTTTGAAGTCTCGCCGAATCTTAGTTCAACCCCGGCTGGCACAGCCGTCGCCCTGAACTTCAGAGTCAGATTCTGATTTTGCCGGCCGTTTAGCCTGTAAGAATTATTCCTCTTCCGCTGTACCTGCAATCTCCGCGCTGATGTCCGAAACTTCCTTTGACTTTCGAACAAGCCCGAGCGCGTAAAAAACCACCGACAGGAACAACCCGGGGTACATCGGCTGAATATCGAAGAGATAACTCGGATTCATGACGCTGTGTCCGACAATCCCCGACATAAGCCACAGGAGGGAAGTGACCCAGCCTGAGGTCATGGAAATGAAAATATACTTCCTCGGGGCGTGAAGTCTTGGAAAATAGCTGGTCACCAGAGGTATGAGAAGACCGGGGATGAATATCGTCCCGAGGTCGTACCAGATCTGGATGACGGATGGGATGAGAAGCGACAGCGCGATCGAAATGAGCGCCGTTATGAAGATGCCCAATTGAGAATACCTCAGTATTTTCCTGCTCGAGTCGTCGGGCTGAATCTTATTCTGACGGAGGCGGTACATTATGTCTTTGCCTATTGTGACGGCAGAAATGAACGTGAGGCTCTCGAGGCTCGACATTATGGTCGCCAGCATCCCTACATAGAACAGCCCCTTGACGAAAGTGGGCAGCACGACTTCAGCGAGCGCCGGATAAGACATTGCCGGCTGACTCAAGTGTGGTACGATGGCACGTGCGTAGAGGCCCGTCGTGGAAGTCATGAAGTCGAAGAAAAGCCAGAAGAGGATGGAAGTGAGTATCCCGTATCTCGCCACTGACCCGGATTTGGCCGCGTAGCATCGCTGATGGAATGCCGGATCTATCAACGTCCAGCTCGCTATGAAAAACCATGCGATGATGTACTGCCACGAGTTGCCGCCCGTCAAAGTGAGATGGCCCGGCGGAACGTGCGTCTCGATGAACGAAAGCCCGCCATAGTGTATGTAGCAGTATGGAAGGATTACACCGAAGCCAATGTACATCAGTATGAATTCGACGGTGTTCGTTCTGACATCGGAGTGCAATCCGCCCGAATATAAATAGGCTATGGATACAACCGTTGCGAATATGACGGAGGCTGCCAGGCTCCAGCCGAAAAGCATTTCGACAATGATTCCGACCATCAGAACGTACGGTGCGGGCGTTACGATGAAAAGAGTGAGGAATGAACCCATCGTTCCGGTTGGATTGCCGTAAGTTTCCCGCAATTTGTCGGGAATGGTGTGAAGTTTCGCCTTGTGGACCCGAGGTGCCAGAAATATTGCGAATAGGATAGCGAAGAAATAATACGGTACACCGAATATGAACCAGTTCGAGATTCCGTAACGGTAGGAGAACTCTCCCACACCGAGTATGCCGCCGTACCAGGTCGAGACTAGGGTCGCAACAAATATGGGGAGAGTGAGAGTGCGTCCAGCCACAAGGTATTCGTCTATGTGTCCGTGTGACTTTCTGGCCGCCCGGAAGCCGACAAAGACTACGGATGCGAAATAGACGATTATGACGAGCCAGTCGGCAATTGAAAACTTTACTGTCATGTGTCCTTCATGAAGACAAGTACACCGCCGGAATGCACGGCAATCTCTATTTGTTCATCCGAGGCGATGTTACTTATTCCGTGTCCGCCCCGCGTAAATGTGCTGTGGTCGAGCCCGTAAGCCAGGCCCCTCGTGCTCACTACTGTGGTGTCCTCCATCGGCAGCAACGATATGAGCGTGCCTGGAGAAACGTGCTCCACGAAACTGTTAGTAGTCGGGAAGATCAAATATTCATTGTCTGCAAGCGCGATGCGGCATTGCCTCGAGTATTCATATGCTATCTGGACATTTGCAAGCGTCTGGTCTATCCTGCCGCCGCTGAACGAGGTTATGAGAAGCTCTTTCACGCCTCTTTGAATGAGAAGGTCGAGTGTCTTCTCAAAGTCGGTGTTGTCCTGAGAAGGAATCTTAACGATCTCCGCCTTCGCAAAATCTCCGTCCGATGCCCGGAGCGAGTCGAGATCCCCGACAATGAGGTCGGGCTCGAGGCCGATTGATTTCGCCTTGTTGGCGCCGCCGTCCGCGCAGACTATCAGTTTAGGATTCGGCATCAGTTTCCTGATCCTTGCGGCCGAAGGAGGGACGCCGTTGCAGAATAGAAGTGCAAAGTCTCTGAAGTTCACTCTATTACAGCTCCACGGAGCAACTGATGAAGAAATTCCTGGTGGCGGCGGGGTAGAAGTAAATGCCCTCGCCGTGAGCTATGTAAAGCCTGTTCAGGAGATTGTTTACATACAATTTGAAGTTGACGGAAGAAAGCGACAGAAAATTGTGGAACCGGTATGATAGCCAGCCGTTCAAGATGAAATATGGGCTGATCTCGCGCGAAGCCAGCTGGAAATTATCTGTGTACTGTGAGCCTACGTATTGGCCGAGGAGAACTACGGAGAAATCGTCGGTGGCGTAAGTCGCCCGGACATTGCCGAGGAGCTCAGGGAAGCCGCCCAGCGTGTTTCCATTGAGGGAGATGCCGTTGTCTATGGTATTGCCTGCGGTGTTTATATAACTCGTGTAGTCGATGAGTTTGTTTCTGCTTACGGAGATATTTCCGTATAGAGCGAAGTTTTTGGAGATAATCGCGTTCGTCTCGAGTTCGAGTCCGATGTGTCTGGTGCGCTTCGCGTTGCCAGTGATCGGCTGACCATACTGGTCCAGCAGGCCGTTGGACACCAATTCGTTGTAGAATTCCATCCAGTACGCGCTGGCACCGAAAGTAAAACGTCCGTCGTTGAAGTGATAACCGAGCTCGTAGTCGTCGAGAGTCTCCGGCTTTATGAGCGGCTCGCCGAAATTGTAAGTGCCATTGGAGTTGAGCGCAAAATTCGGAGTCTCTCCGCCGCTCGATTCGTCAGCGTTGTAAATGCTCGCGAGCTGGGGCTCTCGTGAAGTCTGGCTAATGCTGAAATAGGCATTTGAAGTTTTAGAGATATTGTAGTTTACGCCTAATCTCGGGTTGAGAAAGTGGTACGGGACGATGAACTGAGTTCCGACAAATTTTTCACCGTAAAACTTGTACTGTTTGAATTCATACTCGAGGTCCAGCATGAGTGTCGTTTGCGGGTTTATGCTGTAAAGTTCGTGGCCATAGACAGTCGCGACGTCGGTCCTTGCGTGCCACTGGTTATAAATATAGTCTGAAGACACTCCGACCGGCAGGTTGTTTGCCCAGTCGATAGTTGCCCAGTGATTGGAATAGCTGCGGTCGAGCTCGGTGCCGAGGACCAGCGTACCGTCCGTATGGTGAATCGTGATGCGGGGAAGCCAGCCGTACTGCTGAAGCCCCTCGTAGGCGTGTATCAACGCGTCGCTGGGATTTCCCGTCGGATTGAACCCGTACTGAGATGTAATCCTGAAATAACTCGTATCCGCCCAGGAACCGTCATAGTTGTAGAACCCGGAGCCGAAGATGGCGAAGACGGTGTTGTTAAGCGTGACGACGGGCGATATTTCATATTCGTTCATAAGTGAAAAGTGAGGCTGGGAGAAATTCTCTATCTCTGTGTTCCTTCTCGGAACCGCATACACGGTGTCCAGGCCGTTGCTCGAAATGAATCGCGTCATGTGCGGCGAGTAATTGACCATCGTGCTGTCGGTGTTCCAGTCATCCCAGTTTGCAGTCCTGAGGTTCGGGTCGAGAGCGGCGAATTTTGGGAGTCCGAGATATGAAAGACCGTCGGAAATCGGGCCGCCGTAAATGTCGAGCTGAGTTGTGGAGTGCTCGTCGTAACGCGAAGCGCTCAGGAAGTAGCTGTTGAGATTGACCCACGAATCCTGTCGGTAGCCCGTGGTCATATTCCTGGCCATGTGGGCGTAGAAGGCATACTTGCCTCCCACAAGTCCCGAGCTGAAAGTTGTTGAATATCTTTGTGCTATCCCGCCGGGCGAACCGGTTGAGCCGGCACCGAAAGTAACATTGAGTTCCCTCCGGTTGGCAAGATTTGTGGTTTCTATGTTGATTGATCCTCCGATTGCCGGCGGACCGTAGAACTCAGTACCGGCGCCGCGCTGGACCTGGATGGTGGCTATGCTTGACTGCAAGTCCGGCATGTCGATCCAGTAAACGTTGTGATCCTCGGGGTCGTTCTGCGGAATTCCGTCCACCATTATCGAGATCCTGCGCTGGTCGAAACCCCGCATTGTGATGTATGAATAGCCGATCCCTTCGCCGTTCTCCGAGTATTCCGTTATCGACGGAAGCTGGGACAAAAGCACAGGTACGTCCTGGATTGCGTACTGTGCGTGAATTGTCTTCTCGGAGAGATTGCTGAACGTCACAGGGGTCTTTCGACTCTGAGCTATCTGGGCCGTAACCACTATCGGCTGGAGTTTATAGGTCTTTCTGCTCAAGTAAATCATCAACTCTTCGGTCGGGATTCTAACGTCGATGCTTTTCGGCTCGTAACCTGCGGCCGTCACGCGAAGCTGATAGCTCCCTCGTTCGAGTCCGGGAATACTAAACATTCCATCGGAATCCGAACGAGCCGTGAGACTAAGGTTTGAAATGGTTATCTCTGCACCTGCTATTCTCGTCTCTTCTGTTGAGTCCAGAACAGCCCCTTTCAATTCATATCTCTGCTGAGCATAGGTATTGCCAAGAAAACAAATAAATAGGATCGTTGTAACAACAGCAATCTTCATGACTTCTCCATAAACAAATAAACCGTTTCCAAATCCAACTGCGCCGGGTCCCAGCAGTCAGAAATAGAAACGGCAACTTGAAGAAGTCTCGTCCATTTTCCTCTCTCGCATATCGGCCGTGTTTCGGCGTCGCGAGATGCGCATCAAAGACGCGCACGCTGGTATTACCCAGATCAGGTTCGTAGGGTTTTCTCTCAGCCGCTCCGAACAACAGGAGCAGCACCCCTAACGGACAGCCAGAATTTAGCTTCCGGCTGTATCGAAAGCAAGGGCTACCCACAGATTGAGCGACCACGGAACAAACGGAGACGTAAGTAGGGCTATGCGCAGCGACACGCGCCTCGTAGTGAGACTATGTGGAAGGCAAGTGCGAGAAGACCGGTAGAAGGTTAGCCGACCTCGGGAGTTGCTGCAGGTCCGGTGAAGGAAATTCCAGGCGCACTTGATGTGCTTCAGGCATAACACAATATGGAATGAACGATCTTGAGTGTGATCCCGACAGGGAAGGAAAGTCAACGGCCGGGAGAGACGGTGGACGGCTAACTAACTGAGAGGGTTTGGTGGGTTGGAACACTAAGTAACATAACATAGATTCTATAACAACCAAACATGCGGCTTGTGGTGAATTTGATCCTAAATGGA
>JBJKPN010000147.1:0-32301 GCA_046706365.1 Candidatus Kryptoniota bacterium
GGACATATTTTCCGAGACAGTCCACCCCGTATTCGTTTATAACTTCATTTAAAGGCAGGCGCCCGTTCTGCAGCTCAATTTCAGAAGGTGCCTTCGGATGAGCGCCGATCCAGAGCTCGGCATAAGGAACTTCCGGCTCGGCTCTGGCTCCTAGGAGTTTTGGTATAAGAGCATCATCGTTTCTCGCCCCCCAATCGTAGTGTTGGACCTTATTATGAAGCTTGTATGGCCGCGGGATGAAATCTACCACCAATTCCCTCTATCGAGCTCGATGTATCTAAATGAACAACCCGTTAATTGACGTAAGCTAATAACGGGTACTGACAATGGCAAGCGTTTTCGCACCGATCTGAATCCTTCAGTTGAGAATCGAATCTATCTTCTTCAGCTCTTCAGAAGTGAACGACGGGTTCTTGATCGCGCCTACGGCATCGTCGATCTGTTCGACTTTGCTCGCACCGATCAATGCCGACGTAACCTCCCGGCGACTCAGTACCCATGCCAGTGCCATCTGTGCAAGTGACTGCCCCCTGGCCTTCGCAATGTCGTTCAGTAAGCGCGCCTTTTCGACATTGTCCTTCGTGACCTGCTCCACTTTAAGAAAGCCGGTAGGCTTTGCCGCCCGTGAGCCGGCAGGTATTCCCTCAAGATACTTGTCCGTCAGCAATCCCTGGGCCAGCGGCGAGAATGCAATGCACCCGATGCCCTTATCCCGCAGCACATCGAGGAGCCCGTCTTCCACCCAACGTTCGAACATGCTGTACTTGGGCTGGTGAATGAGGCAATGAATTCCCATCCTGTTCAGAATCTCCTCTGCACGTGCAGTGAGCTCGGGTGGATAGTTCGAGATACCGGCATACAGCGCCTTGCCGCTCCTGACTATATCGTGGAGAGCTCCCATCGTTTCTTCGAGCGGCGTGTCCGGGTCCGGTCGATGGTGATAGAAAATGTCCACGTATTCGAGCCCCATTCTTCGGAGACTCTGGTCGAGACTTGCCATCAGGTATTTTCTGGATCCCCAGTTCCCGTAAGGACCGGGCCACATATCATACCCGGCCTTCGAAGATATAATGAGCTCATCACGATACGGAGCGAGGTCGTGTTCCATCACATCCCTCATGGTCTCCTCTGCCGAGCCGTACGGCGGTCCGTAGTTGTTTGCAAGATCGAAATGAGTTATGCCCAGGTCGAAGGCACGGCACAACATCTTTCGGGCGTTCTCGGTGGAATCCACTCCCCCGAAGTTGTGCCAAAGTCCAAGTGAAATCGCAGGGAGTTGAATCCCGCTTTTGCCGCTGCGATTGTATTTCATTTTTTCATATCTGTTTTCGTCCGGTTTATACACGTCTGCCTCGCTTTCGGTAATCAGAAACAATGGCCGGCTCGGGGTCTTTCCTAATCAGGTCCTCTTCTGCGGCTTCAAATACCCCGGCTTCTTACTCCATCAGACAAATTATTCTCCTCCGGATATCTTTGCAACAATTCCGGCCCCCGCAGCGCTCCGACCGGAAGGTGCTGGTTTTCGTCAGGATAGCTTCCGGGCGGTTCAAGAATGAGTCAGCAAAACTGGCTTGATATAGACTTCAAACTGAGGTAAATTTTCAATGATTGAAGAGTACAGGGCGTCGTAGCTCAGTTGGGTGAGCAACAATCATAAGCAGTTCTCTTCTTACAAACGCAGCTATTGAGCTGTGCACCCAAATTATATTAACTAATCACAGAGTAAGCATCTGACTATGTCCTCATTTTCAGGAATTCTTGAGATAGAGCAGCCACGGCTCGAACGGGGGTTACGCGGGCGAAAACACGGGTTCGTCAGAACAGTATCGTTGACACTCAATCCCACAAACACCGACGTTTTTGTTCCACCATCAATCATAAGCAAGTACAATTTGAGACAGGGTACTCTCCTGTCCGGCACGGCAACGATCCCACCCCAGGGCAAGCCGCACCAGAACAAGAAGAGTCCCGAGGTCAGAATGATCGAGCGGGTAAACGAAATGGACCCCGAGAAATGGAAGGACTTAAGGGAGTTCTCCGGCCACGAGGCGGTTTCACCGAGCGAGATCATAAGACTTGAAGGCCCTGGTTCCGACCCGGCAATGAGAGTGGTAGACCTGTTCTGTCCCCTCGGGAAGGGACAGCGGGCGTTGATAGTGTCACCTCCGAAGGCGGGAAAGACGATACTTCTCCAGCAGATCGCACAGGCGATAAATTCCAACTATCCTGAAATAGAGCTGATCGTGCTCTTGATCGACGAACGACCCGAAGAAGTAACCGACATGAGAAGGTCTATTAACGGACAAGTATTTGCCAGCTCGAACGACAGCGACCACATGAGCCACGTGCGGCTTGCACAGCTCGTTCCCGAGTACGCCAAGAGAAAAGTGGAAACCGGTAAGGATGTCGTCCTCCTTCTCGATTCGCTGACGAGACTCGGACGGGCGTTCAACACTCACCAGAAAAGCAGCGGACGCACGATGTCCGGGGGAGTCGACATCCGCGCGCTCGAAATTCCGAAACGGATCTTCGGCGCTGCAAGAAAGCTGGAGGACGGCGGGTCACTGACAATCGTTGCAACCGTTCTGGTCGACACAAATTCTCGGATGGACGAGCTCATCTTCCAGGAATTCAAGGGTACGGGTAACATGGAGCTTGTGCTCGACCGGGACCTCGCGAACGAGAGGATCTTCCCGGCGATAAATCTTTCCATGTCCGGCACGCGCAGGGAGGAATTGCTGTTCGGTTCGGATGTGCAGCAGCACCAACAATTACGCAGGTCGATTGCCCGCATGTCTTCGCGGGATGCAATGCAGAACGTGCTCAAGCTTGTCAGGAGATATCCTTCCAACGACAAGATTCTACTCAATTTTTAAGGCCTCCGCTTCCCTCTCCAAACGCAAACAAAAGTCGGTGCGGGACTGGCGTAGTGAACCACCTGACCCCACGTCACATGGAATTCTCCATCGCGTGCACAAGGAACTTGCATCTTCCGACCCATGTTAGTAAATACTACTGAACCCCGATCAGGTATGTGTCAGGGAGAAACAGCTCTGCAATTTTCATGACGGGTGTGAGGTAGATTACCTGATTTCTTTCGGGATTCCCGCAGCGGTTTGAGGCGCTCACAAGAACCATTTCAAATCCTTTTCGAGAGATTATGCCGGAGGCAGAGTCTCGTCCGTGAAACGTTTACAGGTACGTCGCGAGGGAGGATTGTTGGTCAGATTTTCTTCGTGCGTCGCTATTTTGATGATTATGCAGCTGGACTGTTTTTCTCAGACCAGCTCCCCGGTTTACGTAAATGCAACAGTTAACGTGACCATCATTAAGGGAATATCGGTGGAAACCTCCACAGACCTCTCTTTTGGGGCAATTGTGACCGGAAGCGGGACATGGACCATCCTCCCTACCGAGGCGGGGGCAGGATCCTTTGCAATTTCCGGTCAGTCCGGCTCAAATGTAACTGTGACTTTCCCAAGTACTGTCGAGCTCCGTGACGCTAACGGCCATAACCTGACTTTCACCCCGGTAGCCCCGATTTGGAATGTCACCAACTCCCAAACCACCGGTCAGAAGGAGTTCCCTGCCGTCACCGGCGGCACGGTGTCCTTCAGCCGGGACGGTACGCTTTACCTTTGGTTTGGCGGCTCGCTTAGCACAGAGGGCGCTTCTATTGGTGAATACGCCGGAAATTACGCAATCAAGGTCACCTACTAGAGCGAGCGCCTTCGCCCAGAGAGGCTCTCACATCTGACCCTCTCCTCAAGGTCCCCTTTTCTATGAAGCGGGCAAAACGGATAAAAATCGCAGCTTTTGACCCATTCACGCCACGCTGCCTTCCCTTGTCACTGCCTGGTTTATTGAAACTGTGGCGGATTTTGCCTATACTGATTGGTATCAAGTCTCACCACTGCCATCGTTCCAAGTCCTCTCTTCCTTTCCGGATGGCACACGAACGGGCTCCGCTCAATCGCGAAGATGATTTTCCGGTATCTTCGAGCGGCTTCAGGCGAGTGGACTTGAGCAGCGAGAGCTGTGATGATACACTAATACTTGTCGGAGTACATCGGTAAGCTATTCGATGATTCATCTTGCCAGAAAACGGCGGTTGCATTCGGGAGAAGTGATCAAGGGAATGGGTAGTGAACTCGCATCCGGAATGGTCTCGGAGCCCTTTCGCCTTTTTCGGGCAGCGGTACTGCAGGGCACCAATTGCTGCAACATTTGCAGGTGTGCGGAGACAAGCTCCAATCCGACTTAATGCTTAAAATCGTGAAAATATCCCAAACTAAATAGAGAATCGAATCTGAATATGTTCGGAGAAAATCAATCCGCTGGAGATTTCTGCAGGATAGGGGGTATTACGTTTGTTCAATCCTTTGTGGGGCGCATCGTCGCCGCCACGCTCCTCATAATGTTTCTAGTCGCAGGTGCAAACCTTGCCATGGCCCAATCCGGCGACTCGCGGGACAGCGACCCGACGGCCAGCCGTAGAAATGCAATTACGAAGGCCGTTGAGGAAATCAGTCCGGCCGTGGTCGGAATCAATGTAACTGCTGTCCAGGAACAGCAAAGTCCGCTGGGCTTCAACGATCCGTTCTTCAGGCAGTTCTTCGGGAATGATCCACTCCTGAACCAGCTTCTCGGCCCGCAGAAAATCGAGATTCAAAGCCTTGGCTCAGGATTCATAATCTCGCCCGACGGTTACATAGTGACAAACGAGCATGTCGTTAAGGATGCGACAAAGATTATTGTGACGATGACGGACGGGAGCAAGCGCAGCGCGAAGATCATCGGCCACGACAGCCAGGCAGACATCGCGCTCTTGAAAATTGACGGAGACAGGCTCCCTTACTGCAAACTCGGCGACAGCGACAGCATTCTCGTGGGAGAATGGGTCGTTGCGTTCGGCAACCCGTTTGGTCTGTTCAATATCAACGACAAGCCAACCGTGACCGTCGGCGTCGTCAGCTCACTCGGTATGAATCTGGCCAAGATCGGTTCTAGAAATTACAACAACATGATCGAGACTGACGCGGCGATAAATCCGGGCAATTCCGGAGGACCACTCGTCGACGCGAACGGGCGGGTCATCGGCATGAACACCATGATCTATACCGGCGGTGTGAGCAACTCTTACATAGGCTACGGGTTCGCCATTCCCGTAAACAAGATAAGACGTATCGTGAGGGAGCTGAGAAGGTATGGCAGGGTTGTAAATGATGCATGGATCGGCCTGCAGGTACAAAGAATAGACAGGGAGCTGGCGAAGTATTTCGGCCTAAGCGATCCCACGGGAGCTCTTGTCAGCAACGTGGATGAGAATAGTCCTGCCGGGCGGAGCGGTTTCAAACCGGGAGATTTGATTCTGAAGTATCAGGGGATGCCGGTGCGGAGTGCCAACGCGCTGCGCTCGTCTCTGGACGATCTGCGACCCGGGCAAAAGGTCGAATTCGAAATTCTGCGTAAAAACAGAATAATTACGCTATCACTGACAGTTGGAAGAAAGGCACAGAATAACCGATGATTAAACGCTACTCGCCGGCGGAGATGAGCGCCGTATGGAGTGAAGAAAATAAATTCAGAATCTGGCTCGACGTGGAAATAGCCGCGATGGAGTCGCAAGCCGAATTAGGCAGGGTCCCACACGAGGCGGTTAAGGAGGTCAAGGAGAAGGCGAAATTCGATGTCGGGAGAATCGACGAGATCGAGCGAACCGTAAAACATGATGTAATCGCCTTCCTGACCAATGTCAGCGAAAACGTCGGCCCGGCTGCGCGGTTCGTCCATCTGGGGATGACTTCATCGGATGTACTCGACACCGCATCGGCTATACAGCTTAAACAGGCTGGGGATATCATATTAAAGGATCTGGTCGATCTCAGAAAGATGATCGGCGATTTGACGGTTAAGTATAAAGACACTCCGATGATCGGCCGGACGCACGGAATTCATGCCGAACCTGTCACTTTCGGACTCAAGATGGCGGTCTGGTTCGACGAACTGGGCAGAGACGTCGAACGCATGAAGGCAGCCAACGAAGAGATATCGGTGGCGAAAATTTCCGGCGCTGTCGGCACGTATTCGCATATTTCTCCCGAAGTCGAAAAATACGTCGCCGCCAAGTTCGGCCTCAAACCCTCTATTGCCTCCACCCAGGTGATACAGCGCGACCGCCATGCTCAGTTTATGACCACTCTGGCTGTGATTGCGGGAACACTCGAAAAGATGGCACTGGAAGTCCGCCACTTACAGAGAACAGAGGTCCTGGAAGCCGAGGAACCCTTCACAAAAGGCCAAAAGGGATCGTCCGCGATGCCTCACAAGCGCAATCCCGTTAATGCCGAGAGAATTTGCGGAATGGCAAGGCTCGTCAGGTCATACGCGATGTCGGCACTGGAGAACCAGGCGCTCTGGCACGAGCGCGACATTTCCCATTCTTCCGTCGAGCGGGTCATCTTCCCCGACGCGACCCTTGGGCTCGATTTCATGATCAGAGAGTCTCAGAAGATTTTCAAAAGCTTCGTTGTCTATCCCGAAAAGATGAAAAAGAACCTGGATATCACGCACGGTCTTTTCTTCTCTGAAGACGTCCTGTTGAAGCTTATCGGTACCGGACTTACGAGAGAGCAGGCGTATGCCCTCGTACAGAGAAACGCGATGCACTGCTGGGAAACCGGTGAGGACTTCCTGACCGCTCTCATGAACGATCGTGAAGTGGCGGAAAGAGTGACTCGCGACGAGCTCAAGAAGGTATTTGACCTCGGTTCTCTACTGAAGAATGTAGAATACATATACAAGACATTGGGACTGAAAGAGTGAAGGCTTCGTCGTTACTGCAAAACAAATCGTTACTGGTATGGCTCGGCGGTTTCTACGGGCTCCTTGCCGGTTTGACCATTGCAATGGCGGCGCAGATCACCTTCTTGAAATTCTCACTCGGTCCGATAAAATCGATAACACTGATCGTGCTTGCCGGGGGCTCGTCTGTGGCGGGGTCTCACCTGGTCAGCAAACATCTTTTTCACGAGGATGAGTTGCTCCTGAGCCGACCTTTGCATTACGTGCTGTTCTTCTCCCTGCTGCCAATTTTAATTTTAGTTCTGTCAATCATTCTGTTCTTCAGCCCAAATTAGGAGATCGTTATGGCGAGAGTTTTCAAGAATCTAATCGGCGGAAAGGAAAAGGACGCCGAATCGGGAAAAAGCTTTGAGAACCGAAACCCTGCCGACTGGAACGAAGTTGTCGGCACATTCCCGAAGAGCGATAAACGAGACGTGGATGCTGCGGTAGAAGCCGCCAAGCAGGCATACAGAGAGTGGAGTCTTTATCCGGCCCCGAAACGGGGCGACATCGTGAAGAAAGCCGGCGATATTATGGTCGCGCGCAAGGAAGAGCTCGCCCGCGAAATGACGCGAGAGATGGGAAAGGTCCTCCTCGAAACACGCGGCGACGTCCAGGAGGGAATCGATACCGCCTATTACGCTGCCAGCGAAGGAAGAAGAATGTTCGGCGTAACGGCACCGAGCGAGCTCCAGAATAAGTTCGCTATGTCGATGAGGGTGCCGGTTGGAGTCGCCGGCGTAATCAGCCCGTGGAACTTCCCCATGGCGATACCGACCTGGAAGATCTTCCCTGCCCTCGTTTCCGGGGACACCATCGTTTTCAAACCCGCTTCGGACACGCCGAAGACCGCTGCAACACTGGTCGAAATCCTGGTCGAAGCTGGAGTGCCCGAAGGAGTCATAAACATAGTCCACGGCGGGGGGAACGAAGTGGGCGTTTCGATTGTGGAACATCCTGACGTGGAACTCATCAGCTTCACCGGCTCGACGGCGGTGGGTAAGAAGATCTCGGAGATCGCCTCTAGGTCGCTGAAGCGCGTCTCTCTGGAGCTTGGCGGCAAGAACGCCGAGATCGTAATGGACGATGCCAACCTGGAACTTGCACTGGATGGAGTCCTGTGGGGTGCGTTCGGAACGACGGGACAGCGATGCACGGCGACAAGCAGGCTGATCGTGCACGAAAAGATATACGACAAGTTCGTCGATATGCTGGCTGAGAGGACTTCTCGCCTGAAGCTCGGCAACGGGTTGGATGAAACAGTCGAGGTCGGTCCCTGCGTCAACGAATCACAGAGGGAGAAAGTCCATTCCTACGTCGAGATCGGCAAAAAGGAAGGCGCGAGGTTGGTGACCGGCGGCGAATTTGCAAAAGGCGGCGATCTCGACAAGGGCTGGTTTTACAAACCTACTATCTTTGCGGACGTAACGGCAGAGATGACTATTGCACGCGAAGAGATATTCGGCCCTGTACTCTCAGTTCTGAAGGCAAAATCGATCGATCATGCCATAGAGCTGCTGAACGGGACGATATACGGACTCAGCTCAGCAGTCTACACTAAGAATATAAACCACGCATTTAAGGCAATCCGCGACATTAAAGCCGGCATTACGTACATCAACGCACCCACCATCGGAGCCGAGACTCATATGCCTTTCGGAGGCGTAAAGCAGACCGGCAACGGACACCGCGAGGGCGGGGCCGGAGCATTCGAGTTCTTTACCGAAATAAAAACAGTCTACGTCGATTACAGCGATACCCTGCAGCGAGCTCAAATCGATACTTACAAGGATCCGAAAGGGACCACAAACTAAAATCTCTTAAGGTGAATCATGACAATAATTAAAGCTCAGGAAACAAAGGAAAGAACAACGAGCACCGGTGATCTTGCTTATTCATCCCAGATTAAGCCTGACCAGGTCATGGATGTGCTGAGAAAACACATGCTGGTCGACGGATTTGACGTGGTTTTCGACCTTAGGAAGAGTAAAGGATCATACGTTTTCGATTCGAAGAGAAAAAAGTACTTCCTCGATTTCTTCACTTTCTTTGCATCGTCCCCCATAGGATTCAACCACCCGAAGATGACCACACCTGAGTTCATGGAGAAGCTCGCCCACGTATCGTTGTCGAAGCCGTCGAGCTCGGATTCCTACACCGTGGAGATGGCAGAATTCATGGACACATTCTCCAGGATTGCCATTCCAGAGTACCTTCCCCACGCATTCCTGATCGAGGGAGGCGCCCTTGCAGTTGAGAACACTTTGAAGGCGGCTTTCGATTACAGAATGAGAAAGAACCTCGAGAGCGGGTACTACCAGTCCGAAAGGGATGAGAACAAGATGAAGGTCATCCACTTCAAGAGGGCTTTTCACGGACGAAGCGGGTATACTATTTCCCTGACGAACACGGATCCCACCAAGACCAAGTACTATCCGAAATTCGACTGGCCGAGGGTACATAATCCCGCAGTCAAGTTTCCGCTCAACGCAGAGAATCTTCAAATTGTGAAGCAGGAAGAAGAGATAGCCATCAATCAAATAAAACAGGCCATAGCGGAGTTCAGGAAGGACATCGCTGCACTCATAGTCGAGCCGATTCAGGCGGAGGGAGGCGACAACCATTTTCGAAAAGAGTTTTTCGTCCGCCTGCGGGAGATTTGCACCGAAAACGACATAATCATGATAATGGACGAAGTCCAGACTGGAATCGGATTGACCGGCAGGATGTGGGCGCATCAGCATTTTGTTCAACCCGATGCGATCTCCTTCGGTAAGAAGGCACAGGTATGCGGCGTACTTGCTGGGAACAAGTTCGACGAAGTGCAGGAAAACGCCTTTAACACACCAAGCAGGCTCAACAGCACGTGGGGAGGCAACCTGGTCGATATGGTGCGCTTCAGCAAATTCCTTCAGATTATCGACGAAGAGAAGATGGTCGACAATGCGGCAAACGTCGGCACTTACCTGCTCGGAAAATTGAGGGAAATCGAATCCGAATTCCCGAAGCTCGTCTTCAATTCGCGCGGACTCGGGCTCTTCTGCGCGTTCGATCTACCATCATTCGAAAAGAGGATGGAGCTGCGAAGGAGGGTCTTTGAAAGAGATTTATTGTTGATCGGGTGCGGTGAGCGAACAATTCGCTTCAGGCCCCCGCTCAATCTCAGCAAGTCTGAGGTCGACGATGGAGTGGAGATAATAAGAAAGTCACTTGCAGAGATGAGTCCCGACTGATTTCAGTGTAAATCGGATCGGCATTTTGTTGAGCCGCAGTTCGGGCGAACCCGGGCTGCGGCTTTTCCTCGTTTATTGAGTATAGGGATCGGAAGAATTCTCTTGGTCAAATCGGGCTCTAACTACGCCCGGGGCAATTTTTACGGGTCGAGATCATCCTGGTTCTGGGAAGTTCCGCCGCGCAACGGAATGGTAGCATATGACATAAACCCGGCAAACTCCTCAAGCAGCTGGACTTCTTCACCGTCAAATGCATTTGGTTTGTCCGAATAGACCATTAGCGCGCCGTATGTTCGTTCCTCGTTTTTAAGCGGGAAGGTTGCAGAGGATAGGAACCCTTCTTCCTGGGCATGAAATCGCCACGGCTCAAAACCCGGCTCCGTTCTCAGATCTCGAGCAACGACCGGTTTCCCGGTTCTGATGGCAATACCTGTCGGTCCCAATCCCCTTTCGGTCTCATCCCAGGAAATTTCCGTTCGCCCCACGTATTCGCCATCCTGGCCGGCATATGCCATGGGTTTTACGCTCTTGGCTCCATCGCACTGAGAATAACCTACCCATGCAAGTTTATACTGTCCGATTTCCACGATTGAATGGCATACGTTTTTCAACAGTTCTGATTCGTTCGTCGCCTTCAAAACAGCCTTGTGACAGGCAAGAATCATCTTAAGAGAACGATTAGCACGCGACAGAGCCGTCTCCTCAAGCTCCATTCTGGAAATATAAGATGAAATGCTCCTGCTCATAAGGCTTGCCAGAAAAACTGACAGCACCAGGATCCCGATACCGAACCCTGCGAACATACTAATCCGGGAGTCGATCGTTTCTTCATTTGCAGCCACCATACTTTTCGCCTGGGCTGTCTCGTTGGTTTCAAGTTCGTGAAGTATGGCGCGCATCTTCTGGTATCGTGTCTCCTGAATCCCGAGAAAGGCGCGCCTTGCCTCTTCTTTCATATTTTGCTCCATAATCCACGAAAGCTGTCTGTCGCGTTCCGCCTGATACTGGTCCCGCAAATCTATGAATTCACCCAGTTTCGCCGACTCGTACGGGTCGGACCGAAGCCTGAGGATCAGCCTGTTTATGATCGCGTAATCATTTTCTGTTCGATTCCTGAGATTCTCAACCCACGTTTCCCAATCCGAAGAATCTGCTTCCAGAAGCATCGCCAAATCAAGCCTTTCTGCGTTTATGTTCGCTCTCAAACTCGGAAGGTCGGTTAGATTCACCAGAATCTCATCCGCCAGGGCTCTCTCCGAGACACGCATCTCCTGGATCCCTGAGTATGCGGATGCTGCTAATGCAACAACGAGTGCGATTAATGCGCCGAAACCGACGTAGAGCTTGACCTTCAATGGAACAGCTGAAAATAATCCTCGATAGCTGAATGACGGGAACCTGCCATTCGCCCGCTCAGGCGTTTTCATTTTGTCTCTCCATTTCTCTTTCGGGATCGGTAACATCCTGCAGTGTCCCTATGGACCGAACCGGGCGTCCTTCCGGATCGCAGAGGGTCGTGATTTTCTGCGATACGAATCTGAGGTTGCCGCGCCTTGTTAGCACGCGGTGAGTTACCTGGCTCGACGATCTCTCCTCAAATGATCTCCGGTAAGCGCTGTCGACAAGCGGACGGTCATCCCCGTGAATCATGCCGATGAATTCATCAAAAGTGCCGCTGAAGCTCGCCGCGTCGATTTCCAGAATATTGAGGATCTCTTCCGAGCACGTAAACTTGTTTGTGACCAAATCGAGGCGCCAGTTGCCGAGACGGGCGAGACTCTGAGCCTCCTTCAATGTCTCTTCGCTATCCATCAACTCCTGCATTACGTTCTTCCTGTCGGTTATGTCGAGACTCAGGACGAAAATCCCCTCTGGTACCGGGTAGACGATGAACTCGTACCAGTTTGTAGTCCCGTCAAGAAATTCGTACTTCGACTCGAATTTCTGAGGAACGGAATCGAGCATACAGCTCACGTAGTGCGAGAATACTTCCGAATCCTCAACGCCCGGATATATGTCTATCATCTTGTGCCCTATTAGGTTCTCCCTCCGCTGACGACCATGCCTGGCTGCAGCTTCGTTTACATATATGTATGTCCAATCAAAGCCGATGATCATGCAGCCTTCCATCATATTGTCGAGGGCCTTTCTGAATCTTTCTTCAGATTTCCGGAGTTTTTCCTCCGCTTCTTTCCGGTTCGATATGTCTTCGGCTATTCCTCCAACCTGAAGTATTCTGCCTTCCTCAGAGCGAAGCACAAATCCACGATCGGAAATCCATCGTGTTTCACCACCCGGTTTGAGCAGGCGATACTCCACATCGTATCGGGAGCCCGGGATGCCCTCCGTCCAGTTCGAGTAGCTCTCAAGGACTCTTTTCCTATCATCTATGTGAATCGAATCGGTCCACAAGCGCGGACTGCGGTAGAGGTCGGCGGCACTCCTTCCCCACACCCGCTCGAAAGCAGGGTTGACATACAGGATCAGTTCAGGATGCAGGCTGCTTATCCAGAAGACTTGCTCCGCGGATTCGGCAAATCCACGGAACCTTTCCTCCGCTTCAGATGCGGGATGCTCCAGATTCTGCCGCTTCTTATTCTGTTGGATCCGATTCAGAGTGGCTGAAATATGTTCGCAGATATTCTCAAGAATCGCGATTTCGTTCGGGCCGAAAGCGCTGACCCGGGCTGAATAAACATTGAGCGTCCCGCATGTTTCTCCACCGCAGATCAGCGGGAATGCTGCCGATGACCGTATGCCTGCCAGCCTTCCGGCCTCCCACCAGGGCCGCGTTCTTTCATCCGTTTGGAAGTCGTTACTGACGAACGGCTTCCCTTCGCGAAGTGCAGCCCCTGTCGGCCCTTTTCCGTACTCATCATCTTCGACAGTTATCTTCAATCCCGACAGATACCTTGCGGCAGGCTCTCCGGCAAACATGGCAGGGACAACGATATGTGTCCTTGGATTCAGCCACCCCATCCAGGCGATTATGTACCCGGCCTCCTGAACCATCGCCCTGCAGACTCGCTCAAGCACCTCCTCGCGCGAGCGAACTCCGACCAGGCCCTGATCAACCTGGATCAAGGCTTCACGGAGACGGAGTACACCTCCATTCTCATCCATGGCATCGACGCCTCCCTTCGAAGGTCCGTTTTCAGATTCCGGAAAGTTTACATATGTCAACATACGGGGCCAGTCCGTTTCGTAGCCTACCGATTCGTCGTCGAACTCGTGCTTCACGGGCTGTAGACCACGATAACGTCGTTACGGCGGGATTCTGAAAGTAAAGAAGGTGCTTCGGAAGGGAATGTCTGCGGATGACAGTCTGAATGTCGATCAACCGCGCACGACACAACTCAGCAATGAACTATCGGAAGCTTCGCATGAATTTACCTGTGTCTTTCTGCAAAAGCAAGTTTAGAAGCAGTGAGTTGTTGAGTGCTCGCGCATAAGAACATGGTACTTCAGGTGTTTCGAGCAAAGCATTGGCCGCAAAAACACAGATGGGAATAGCCGTCGATCCGACTTTCCCGCCATCGGAATTCAGACGGGTAGGTCATAATATTGACTGGGAGGAGACTTCCCGAATACAATTTTCCGAATACTTCGATTGGAGATGAGATTATTTACTGCCGCAGCACTGAGGCAAAGGGTGGAATTCCTAAGTCTTCAGCGCGGCAAAGAACATACCGAGAAGCTCGTCTATTCCATCTCCGGTTATGGCGCTGATGTCCTGCCTTTTATATTTTCGGGGAAACACGGCTTTCTTCACGGCCGCCAATGAGGAAGGATCGAGAAGGTCTGTTTTAGTGAAGACTATCATCTTGACTTTTGCCGGCAAGTCCGCACTGTAAGTCCGCAATTCCTCAATGAGCTTGCCGAAATCAGAAACCGGGTCTTGTGAAGAAGATTCTATCAGAACGGCAATGGCCTTTGTCCTCTCGATATGTTTCAGAAAAGATATTCCAAGCCCTTTTCCATGACTGGCTCCCTCTATCAAGCCGGGCATATCTGCGACAACGAAAGATCGGTCTCTGTATTTCGCTATGCCGAGAATCGGGGCAAGCGTCGTAAACGGATAATCCGCTATCCTCGGTTTGGCGGCGGAAATCACGGAAAGGAGAGTCGATTTCCCCGCGTTTGGAAACCCAACCAAACCTATATCCGCGAGAAGCTTCAGCTCGAGTTTGAGAGTCTTTTCTTGCCCAAGCCCTCCGGGCTCCGCGCGCCTCGGGGCCCGGTCTGTCGAGGTGGCGAACTCAGCGTTGCCTCTGCCGCCCTTTCCACCTTTCGCAATAACGAACTCCTGCTGATCTTCAACCATGTCGACAACTATCTCCTCGGTCTCAGCATCTCTAACCAGCGTGCCCACCGGAAGCTTTATCACCACATCATTGGCCCCCCTGCCGAATTTATTTGATCCCTGGCCGTGCTGGCCCCTCGCCCCCTTGAATGAGGCGCGGTAATGAAAATCGAGCAGAGTGGTCAGGCTTTTGTCTCCGACGAGGATTATGCTCCCTCCCCTGCCGCCGTTCCCGCCATCGGGTCCCCCCCTCGGGACAAACTTTTCTCTCCGAAAACTCACGCATCCATTTCCTCCGTCGCCTGCCTTGACGTGAATTACGGCTTCGTCTACGAAATGTGCCATAGCATCTCCGGCCGCACAGCCAAAGGCTCAACAACCGATGTGGGGTTGGATTCCATCTGTCTTCCCGAGTCCCCTCGGATCACTTTGCCTCCCGCCCTTTCCTCATGTCCCCGTCCGGCTACTCGAACTTAAGGCCCGGTGCCCTGTTTTGGCGGAACTTGGCGCTCACGACGTCTGTAAGGGCAACCGCATATTTTGAAAAAGGATCGATTTCATTGTCGATGAAGATACCCTCCAGAAGCTTCGAAGCTGTCTCCCAGTTCTGACTTTCATCGAGTTTGTGCATCGCGACCTGATAACCGGACCTGCTCCCGTGAAAGACCTTCTTCACTATTTTGCCTTCAACTTTTTCCGATATGCTGGTTCTGATTGAGGGCGCCGCCACTTTCGGCTGTTTGACCGGCGCAGGCATGGGAACTTCCGAAAGTTGCTGATCCATCGGCTTCGCATCATCCACGATCGGCTGCAACTGGCTCGACACGTTGCTCGCCCGGGGCTCCTTCTTCCCTTCCTTTGGCCCGGGGATTCCCATATCCGGAGGAAGGAAAGGATTCGTTACAGTCTGCCGTTCGAATGTTCTGAATGCCTTTGGAGGCTCCTCCGGTGTTTTTAAGACGGCAATTTTCTCGTCGACATCCCTCGAAGTCGCTTCCAGAATCAATCGCAGGGTAGGACTATCAAGAGTCTTGATGTTCTTGAGTTCCTTGGCAAACTCAAGTCTGTCGACGACTTCTGCGGAGGCTTTATCCCGGAAAAAGAGTATCAAAGCGTCAGTCGGGACCCAATCGTTCCCGGTTGAGAAGGCGAACAGGTCGAAGATCGAAGAGGTGAGTTCAGGAGCCTTTGACGGCAGGCCGCTGAGAAGGTGTTCGTCCATCTTCGTGTGCAGCTGCTTCCACGCTTCCATTTCCAGGACTTTATGCTTTTGAAAATCCATGTACTCGAGAATGCCTTTCGAGTAATAGGAGTAGTCGCTCAGGAATCGTATTGCCCTCTCCACATTATCCCTGCTTGCCTCCGTTTCGCCTCTGAAAAGGAATTTCTCAATTGTCCACCTTGGACGAACCACATAATTGAAAATGAATTTCGACGCCCTGTCTGTCAGCTCGAGGAACTCTTCCCTGGAGAACTCGAACGAGCTCTTCAGGACGTGCCGGACCTCCTTGAGCAGACTCTTGATCTCGGGCCTGGAAAAATCGAACTTGCCGGTTCTGCTTCTTTCGAGGTCCTCCTTGTCGATGACTTCCTTGACCTCGGCCTCGGCATATTTTCTGAAACTCTCGGGGATTTCAACATCGGTCATCAATGCACTTAGCGGGACGCGATTGCCCGTGTATCGCTTCGTGATGTTGAATGCGAAATTGGAAATCTCTTTTTCGAACATTATTTCAACAGTGCTTTCACTCGGTTTATTTCTCTCTCTGCTCCGGCTATAAAAGTCGCATCCGTATTGGGCTTATGAACAATCTTCTCATACATGGCGATGGCTTCATTCGGCTTGTTCAGTTTTTCATAGCATTTCCCGGCCATATAGTACGCCTGTGCCGCCCAATCGACGGCCGGGTTGGGCCGCACCAGGTACGGGACCTTCAGGAATTCCAGAATGGCGTTGGCGTAGTCTCCCTTGTCATCATAGATTGCTCCGACATAATAATGAAGTTCCGCCTGATTATCACGGTTGGCCTGTTTCAGAAGTGTCTGGAATGTAAGCAGTGCCTGGTCCAGATAGTTCATTTCCTCGTAAAGGATTCCGACCTGGATTCTCTTATCCATTATGGACGGATCCTCGGGAAACATGGCAATAAATTTCCTGTCGACCTCGAGCGCTCCCTCGTACATCCCGACGGATTCGTATGAACTTATCAACCTGCCCATCGCGTCCCGCAGGACCGTCCGATCGGCAAGTGAGTCCATATAAACCGCCCTGAAGTTGTCTATCGCATCCTGGTATTTTTCATGAGCATAGAAGATGTTTCCCAGTTGAAGATGGGCTTCTGAAGAAACCGGACTCGACGGGAACTTCTTGAGCATATCCTGTAGGGACTGCTGAGCCCGTGTCAGGTCGCCGACCTCGACTAGGATTTTCGATTCATCCAACAGAGCAACAGGATATGCAGGTGTGTTCATGTAATCGCTCTTCACCCTCTCGAGCAGCCGCCTTGCCTCGGAGTAACTCTTGACACGGATCAGGTATTCAGCTTTGTCGACAAGAAACCGGGCGTAAAATCTGTCGCCGGCATCGGGGTATGCCCGCCTGAATGCGGCCGCCTTGATGTCCGCATCCTTGACGTTGTTCGTTAGATAGGCTATATCGACAAGACGCGCTGCCGAAAACGCTTTCAGCGTGTCGACCGTCGCGGCCGCCTGTATTTGCTCGTAAACCCGTTTCGCGTCGGCATAGTCGGAAGCTTTGAAATACGTCTCCCCCGCATCGATGAGACCGTTCATGTCGCCTGTGCCCGCCTTCTCGTAAAACGACGCGCTCATCCGCTTGTCTCCGAGAGCCGCATAGATTTTCCCCAGCTGAAAGTAGGATTCCGATACCTGCGAAGAATCACCGGAGTTCGTGGCCACCTCCTCGAAAAGGTCCTCTGCACCCTTTAGATCTCCGGATTTCAACCTGCAGTTCGCCATCCTGAACGTTATAGAAATATCGGACTTATGCCATAACTGGTCCGTTCCGATAGAAGCATAGATCGAATAGGCGCTATCGAACCTCCCGGTTGTATAGAGGTAGTCTGCAAACCGGGCAGCGATTCTGTCTTTGTACCGGGAAGGGCCGACTTCACCGAGCAGTTCGGAATAAGTCTGCCCGGCATCCAGATTCATTTGCGCCAGCAGGTGCGCATAGAGAAGTTGCCCTTCAATCAGGTACTTTTTCCCCGGCTGCGACGAGAGCATGTCCCGGAGAGTCGCCTGCGCCGCACCAAGAGAATCGAGACCGATTTCCGAGCGCGCCATGATGAGCTGGGCTTCAGGAAGGGACGCAGCGAGTGCGGCCTGAGCTATTGCTTCGTGATATGCTCCGCTGTTGTATAATGTTCTTGCCAGCACGTAGTAGACTTCCTGTACATGCCCGGAATTCGGGAACCGTTTCAGGAAATCGAGCGCGGAGCTTTCGGCCGACACTGAATCGCCCGATGCGTCCTGCAGGCGGATTACCTGGAAAAGCGAGTTTTCGGAGACACTGTCATTAACCAATCCGGCTGCTAATTTCTGGAAGATCGGGTACGAGGCCGAATTCTCACCACTATTTCCGTTCGAGGATATCTCAAGTGTTTTGGCGAGGAGGTATTCAGCGACTCTCTCGGTATCGCCTGTGGCAATGGAAGCGAGTTCTCTATAAATCTCCCCCGCGCGACCGTAGTCTTTCAATTCATTCCGGAAAAGATTCCCGAGATGCATCAATGCCGAAATCCTACTTCCGGATGTGAGAGCCTGACCCGAGATTATGTCGGCCAGTGTGACAATGGCCGATTTATAGTCTACGTTCTTGAAATCCGCAATATACGACGCAAGACTGTCCGCCCCACCGGCATAGTCGGACCAGGGATAATTCTTCAGCATTTCGTTGAGATCCCTGAGTGCATCCCGGTAATTTCCGTCACCCTCGTCAATTTGAGCTTCATAGTACAGGTACGCATCAGGTCTGTTCCTCAAGACATCCTGATACCGGGTGAACGTCATGCGGACCATTTCCGGATTCCTGAGGTAAGTGCTTTCGATATCGAGCAGTTTCACGACGCTTCTGGCTTCCGGTTTTTTCGAGCGCCCTATGGAAAGAGTCAGGAGCGAATCTGCCAGTTTAACCCGACCGGCATCGAATGCCAAACCTGCATAAAGGTTAAGCGTCTCTACAGTCACGTGCGCGGGCGGAAGATCCTTCAGCAGCATGATCCCGTCACCGTACATCATCCTGGTGGACAAAAAGGAGGCAAGCTTGATTCTGTAGTCCGCCGGAAGAGTTTGAAGAACACCGAGGTCGTTTTCAATTGCATTCGAGTTTCCAAGACCTGCGTGTGAATACGCTTTCTCATAAACAAGTCGATTCTTCTGATCCTGCGTCAGGTTAAGCGTGTCAAGCCCTTCTGCCCGCTGAAGAGCAAGAGAAAAATTTCCCGCATCGAGATCTATGCCGATGCTCTCGAGAATCGCATCGGAACTCTGGGGAGCAATATTCAGCTGCGCCGCGTCTCTAAGATAAGTCTCTGCCTGCTGGGTCATGCCGCGCATTCTGTTCAGCTTCCCGAGTGCGAGGAGGCCCATGACGCGGACAGAATCGTTGCTGGCCGTCAGGAGAGACCTGTACTGGTTCTCAGCCTTCAGAAGCTGACCGGAGTCGAAATACAGGTCGCCGAGCTGAAGGGTTGCCTGGAAGTAGCTCGAAGTCGACGAGTAGATCTGGACAACCGTCAGCAGTGAATTCTCGGCCCTGGCCGTATCACCGGCAAGTCTGAAATACTTTGCGGCGTCGAGCAGAGCCCCGGGCGCGTGAATATCCTGCGGATAGAAAACCCGCAGACGTTCGAAAGCAAGTCCAGCATTGGAATACTCTTTCACCTTTGCGAACGATTCTCCGGCACTCATCCAGGCAGTCGGTGCAAGCGGATCGTTGGGATATTGGACCGCGAAGGCCTGGAAGTTGGACGCCGCCGGCGCATATTTCTTCTCCTGAAGCTGCGACATGGCCAGATAGTATCTTGCCTGAGACGCAGATTGCGAGGCCGGATACTGCTGCAGGAATTTGTTGAACTGTTCCTCCGCAAGATCGTACATCTTGTTTTTGTAAAGCTCCATCCCGAACTGCAGGTCGGAGCTGGCCTGGTTTTCCTGTGCCATCAAAACAGGAGCGATTACCACCGTGAGGGCAAATACGAACGTAATTTTTCTCAACATGGTTAAATATAAAATCTTGAACAGGAACGAGAAAGGGAAAAACAGACGTGTGAAAAAAACGTAATGTTTCACGCCTGTCCAATCCACGCCTGTACTCATTTGCCGAACACCGACCGGTCGTCCGGGTATTGCGGTGGGAAAGACCAGGCACACGGCTGCGGAATAGAATTCAGGTCCGTGATATTGGAAAGATCAGCCTGATTGGAGAAGAACGCCGGCGGACGGGTTTGCGCCCGCCGGCAAAGGGAAAAACCGCCCGGTCCGGCTACATCTCCCGCTGGGCCAGACGTTTCTTCAGCTGGGAAATGTGCCAGGTAATGTTGATTTCTTTGGGACAGGCCTCGACACAGTTAAATATAGTGTGACATCTCCACGCTCCGTCGGGAGTATCTATGATGTCCAGCCTTTCGTCCGATGCATCGTCGCGGGTGTCGAAGACGAACCTGTACGCCTTCAGCATCGCGGCCGGCCCGATGTAATTCTCGTCGGACCAGGAGGACGGGCACGAGGTCGTACAGCAGGCGCACAAAATGCACTTAGCAGATTCGAAGAGCTTCTCCGCATCTTCATTGCTCTGGAAGCGTTCGTGTTCCGGCGGCGGCGAGTTGTTTACAAGGTACGGCTTAACCGCCTCGTACTTCTTGTAGAAGTCTCCCATGTCCACGATCAGATCCTTGATGATCGGGAGCGAAGGAAGTGGCTCAATTACGATAGGCTTCTTGTAGTTGACGTCCCGAAGGAGGGTCGAGCAGGCAAGCCTGTTTCTGCCGTTGATTCTTATTCCGTCGGAGCCGCAGACGCCGTGCGCGCACGAACGGCGGAATGTCAGCGTACCATCATGTTTCCATTTGGCCTGATGCAGAAGGTCCAGAATCCTCTCCTTCTCATCGCCCGCCTCAAGAACGAACTCCTGATAGTACGGTTCCGAGTCTTTTTCGGGGTTATATCTTTGTATTCGAAGAGTGACTTTCATTTCTTCCGCCTTCCTTTCAATACTTTCTTTCTTTCGGCTGGAAACGGGTGATGGACACGACCTTGTAATCGACCTTGGGTGTGCCATCCTTCTTGAAGATAAGAGTGTGTTTGAGCCAGTTTTTGTCGTCACGGTTGGGGAAATCCTCGCGCGAATGAGCGCCGCGCGATTCCTGCCTGACCAAAGCGCCGTAGATGATCGGCTCTGCCGTGTCCAGCAGATTTCCGAGCTCTATAGCCTCGATCAGATCGGTGTTGAAGACCTTCCCTTTGTCGTCGATGGCGATGTTCTCGTATCGCTCATGCAAACTCTTTATCTCGGAAGTCATCTCTTTCAGTTCGTTTTCATTCCTGAAAACCCCGACCTTTTCCATCATTTTTTCCTGTAGCTCCGTGCGGAGAGCGCCGACCTTTTCGCTTCCCTTCGAATTCATGATCTTGTCGATCTTGGCGAGCGTCCTGTCCGCCGCATCGGCAGGAAGTGGAGCAAACTCAGCGTCCTTGATGAACCTGGCAATCGCCTTTCCGCCTCTTCGACCGAAGACTATCAGGTCGAGAAGCGAATTCGTTCCGAGCCTGTTCGCGCCGTGTACCGAGACACACGCCGCTTCACCGGCGGCATAGAGGCCGGGAACCTTGGTGCTCTTCTTGTCCTTGGTCACTTCGGCATCTACAGTCGTGGGAATTCCCCCCATCGCGTAATGAGCGGTGGGCTGAACGGGAATTGGCTCCCTGGTCGGTTCCACTCCGAGGTATGTCCTCGCGAAACCGGTTATCTCGGGGAGCTTATCGTTAAGTACTTCCTTGGGCAGGTGCGACACATCGAGATGGACATATTGAGTTCCATCACTGCCCTTAAAGCCGCGCCCTTCTCGGATTTCGGTGATAATCGCCCGGGACACCATATCTCTCGGCGCAAGATCTTTCACCGTGGGAGCATATCGCTCCATGAAGCGCTCACCTTTGTTGTTCAAGAGTATGCCGCCTTCACCGCGAGCCGCCTCCGAAATCAGGATCCCAAGCTTCCAGAGCCCGGTAGGATGGAACTGTACGAATTCCATATCCTGCAGCGGCAACCCGCTGTTGTAAACCAAAGAGAACCCGTCACCTGTGCCGGCATGGGCGTTGGAAGTTATCCTGAACACCCTGCCGTACCCGCCGGTCGCGAGCATCACCGCTTTGGCATGGAAAACGTGGACATCACTGTTGGCGACATCCATCGCCACCACTCCAGCGCATGAATTCCCCGACATGACGAGGTCGGTGACGTAGAATTCCGGGAAGAAATGCACCTTCTGCTTCAGACAGTTTTCATAAAGGGTATGAAGCATGACGTGTCCCGTCCTGTCTGCAGAGTAGCATGACCGCTTGACCGCGATATGCTTGGAATCGGGATCCGCGGGATCCTCCGGCCTCGTGTGTCCACCAAATCTGCGCTGGGCAATCTTGCCTGCCGGAGTTCTCGAAAAAGGCATTCCCATATGTTCCAGCTCAATAATCGCGCGGCTGGCATCCTTCGTCATAATTTCAATGGCTTCCTGATCGCCGAGGTAGTCGCTCCCCTTGACGGTATCGAACATATGCCATTCCCAGCTGTCCTCTTCTTCGTTGCCGAGGGCCGCGCCGATACCCCCCTGTGCGGCTCCCGTGTGAGAGCGGGTCGGGAAAACCTTGGATAGGACGGCACAGCTGAAACCCTCAGGAATTTCGAGGGCTGCCCGCAACCCAGCGCCACCTGCCCCGACTATTAATACATCGTATTGATGTGTGGTCATTACAAATTCCTTTTCAATATTAGAAAGAAAGAATCGTGTTTACGCCGAGAACCCAGAAAGCGATTCCCGACAAGATGAGAATGCCGTAGATCGTCAGGCTGACGGCAGGTTTCATCTTATAGTCCCGGAAGATTCCCCACGTGCCGTTGAGCCCGTGCCATAATCCCACGGTAATGAAAGTCAGGTCGAACATTTTCCAGAATGGCTGATGCATTCTTTCAAGAACGGCGGCATATGTGTGGCCGCTCGCCGGATTGGCATGCATGACGAAGTAATGCCCGATTACGACGACAACTAGCAGAAGTCCTGTAATTCTTTGCAGCACCCATGAAGGTGCGCCGCTTCCGCGAGATCCTGTGTGTTTGTACATTTCTCACCTCACCTTATTGAAGCAAACATATTGGCAAGCGGTTCTCTGAACATCAAAACACCCATGCCGATGAAGAGAACTACTCCGAGTCCGTAGACGACTCTTAGAATCTTTTTGTGACTTCTCGCGCCATTGGACCAATCGACAAGAACGATCCTTACGCCGTTGAATGCATGGTAGAGTACGAGCGAGAACAGCAGCCACTCCAGTACCTTGAAGACCGGGGTCTCAAAGAGTTTCATCTCATTGTCAAAAGCTGCCGGGCCCTGAGTAAGCGAGGTCAAAGCATAAATGTGCACATAGATATAAGCCGTCAGGCCGAGTCCGGTCACTCTGTGAAGTATCCAGGCCCAGCTTCCGGAATGCTTATAATACCTTAAATTGGTCTTAAGCCATCCTTCAGGTGGTTTAGGTTGGTAAGCCATTGAAATCTCCTTTGAAGATTTAATAATTCAAAAGTTAAGAAAACCGCTCTTTTTATGCAATGAAACCGCGAAATAGCTGCATAATTCCGCACACGCCTTCAAGAGATTTCCAACGCCAATCGCAGCCTTTCCTGCCTTGCTGTTTTAAGTCCTCCTGGATTATATTTTGTTTTCGCATTCCGGGGCGTGGCTCAGTCCGGTTAGAGCGCCTGGTTTGGGACCAGGAGGTCGAGGGTTCGAATCCCTCCGCCCCGACACATTCAAACCCAGATTAGTTGAGCAATCCCCCCACTCAGTGTTCACGACCCCGTGCTGACCAGGAGGTCGAGGGTTCTCCCTCAAAAACGCTTCCGCGTTTTCGAGGGATCTCCCAAAGGGACAGGCCTGCGGGAGAATCCCTCCGCCCCAAAAGCCGAAAGTGGGGCGATTCCTTCTAATGATACAAGGCCATCCAAACCTCTGCGGGAAAAATACACTTTGAGCCGCATTACACGCCGGGCCGACCTGGTTCAATCCGGATGGTGACGCGAGTTAACCCACGGATTGAGGACGGGACGGTATTGTCGCGCTTAATCGGCGTGGTTGCCTCCCCGGCACCGGATAGCGATATCTTCAAAGGCAGATATAGAGCACGGCCACCCGGCGGTCCGGCTCAAATGGTTAATCCCCTTCTTGACTTTTCTACGTGCTGCGGCTATATTTTTACACATTGCGGGAATAGCTCAGTTGGTAGAGCGCAACCTTGCCAAGGTTGATGTCGCGGGTTCGAGTCCCGTTTCCCGCTCAAGAAGCAAGAACTTTGTGAAGTCTGGATGTTTCAGCCCGCCGATCCCGCGTCGCGGGACGCGGTACACGGCGTTTTTTTTTGACGGCGACGTACCCAAGTGGCTAAGGGAGAGGTCTGCAAAACCTTTATGCGGCGGTTCGAATCCGCCCGTCGCCTCGACTGGAGTGGCATTTCCTGAAATCAGCTCGGCGTGTGTCCACGGGAGAGGACGGGCCGGGTACGATGGCGAAATGCGCTTCTTTTACACGGAAAATGTATACTGCACGCACACGGGTCAGAAGTCGTGCAAAGAGCCCCATCCTCTTGCCCCACATACTATAGCATAGGAGTCTTAGATGAAAACCGTCCTCGTTGTCGACGATGAAAACGACATCGTCCAACTTATCCGCTACAACCTCGAGCGGGAAGGTTTCAGAGTCGAGTCTGCCACTACAGGGGATGGCGCCCTGCTCAAGGCGGCAGAAGTGCGGCCCGACGTCATCCTCCTCGACATAATGCTGCCGGGAAAAGATGGATACGAAGTCATCAAGGCATTGAATCAGAACGAGAAAACCGTGGACATCCCCGTCATCTTCCTGACTGCGAAGAGCGCTGAGTTTGACGAAGTCCTCGGCCTCGAGCTCGGCGCCGACGACTACATCGTGAAGCCGATCAGTCCGAGAAAACTCATATCGCGGATTCGCGCGGTTCTCAGGAGATATGAGGGGGTCAAGACCGAAGAAGGCAAGAATATCGATTTCGGGAAAGTCGTCATAGACAGGGCAAGCTATCTCGTCAAGATAGGCGGCGAGCAGGTATTCTTTCCCCGGAAGGAATTCGAGATACTATATTACCTGGCTTCCCATGAAGGCAAGGTTATATCCCGTGAGACTCTTTTAAGCAGGGTTTGGGGCTCCGATGTATATGTAGGGGACAGGACAGTGGACGTCCATATCCGGAAGATACGCGAGAAGCTGGGCGATCACGCCGAGATGATCGAGACTATAAAAGGTGTAGGGTACAAATTCAAAGCTGAATGAACAAGCTTTTTTCCAATTACAAGACCAGGATAGCAGTCGCAGCCGCAGCAGGGGTAATTGTCTACCTGCTTCTCCTTTTGATGGAGGAGATTTTTTCCCTTCAGGCGACGTTCCTCGAGAATCACTTGATAATATCGGCTATAGTCGGCGCGTCTTTGTTCTATATCTTTGAGGAAGTGTTCATTTCCTTCAGAAATCGTCAGACCAAAATCCTTAATACTATAGTGGATGCCCTTCAACGCATAAGCGCCGGCGACCTTTCCGTCCGCCTTCCGGAGACCGGCACCGCAGAGCTCCGCCACATAGGCAAACTGGTGAACCAGGTTGTGGGCAATCTGAAACAGGATATTGCCAAGCTCGAGAAACTGGAGCGGGTACGAAGCGAATTCCTCGCAAATGTTTCCCATGAATTGCGCACACCTATCTTCAGCATTCAGGGTTTCATAGAGACACTCATCGATGGAGCCGTTGATGACGAAAGCGTGAACAGGGATTTTCTTAAACGGGCTTACCAGCATTCCGAGCGGTTGAACAATCTGCTCAACGACCTGATCGAAATATCGAGGATCGAGAGCGGAGAGATGCGGATGAGCTTCCGGTATTTCGACATATCTGAATTTCTGAAGAATGTTGCGGAAGAGATGAGGCCTATCGCCCGCAAGAAAGGCCTTGAGATTATCAACAACTCCGATTCACAGGAAGTACTCGTGCTGGGCGACCGGGACAGGCTCAGACAGGCCCTTTCAAACCTGATCGATAATTCCATAAAGTACACGGACGCCGGGGGAAAGATAGAGGTGGGTTTTACGGAACTTGAAAACCAAGTGAGGGTTTTTGTCAACGACAACGGCACGGGCATAGGAGAAGAGCATCTTGCCAGGATATTCGAGAGATTTTACAGAGTTGACAAGGACCGAAGCCGGAGAGTCGGCGGGACCGGACTGGGACTTGCGATTGTCAAGCACATAGTAGAAGCTCATAAAAGTAAAATCGAAGTAAAAAGCGAGCTTGGAAAAGGCTCCGAGTTCAGCTTTTTTTTAAAGAAATAAAGCGTAATATTAACGGCGTAGACAGGCTGCTGTCACGCGACTAAGGAGAATATCATATGCACAGGCATTTCGAGGATTTGCTGGAGAAGTTGAGGTCGAATCTCATTAAGATGGGCAGCCTGGTGGACTCGCAGCTCGATTTGGCCTTTCGCGCCCTTCACGACGGCGATGTTGCGGCGACAGAAAAGGTTTATGAGAGCGAAAAGAAGGTAAACCAATTCGACAATCTTCTCGACCAACAAGTCGACGAAATAATGGCCCTTGAGCAGCCGGTAGCGACCGATCTGCGACTGGTTGTTTCGGCCATCAAGATAAATCACGAACTTGAAAGAATCGGCGATGTCGCGGTGAACATCGCGCAGCGCGTCGAGCCTTTGAAGAATTACAGCGATCTGGTACGGGAGACGGCGATACTCGAAATGGGAGATGTCGCAAGGCTCATGGTTCACGACAGTATAGATTCGTTCATACATGCGGATGCCGAACTGGCACGGCGCATCTGCAAGAAGGATGACGTCGTGGACGAAATGAACCGCCAGAAATTCAGGTTTGTTATAGGTGAGATGAAGAAGAATGCGGATTTCGTGGAGCCGGGGGCACACTTGATAGTTGCCCTGAAGCATATAGAGCGCATCGCGGATCATGCCACCAACATAGCCGAAGATGTAGTGTTTCTCGTGGATGCGAAAATAATAAAACACCATGCTGCAGACAACGGATGACCGAAGTGGCCGATCGTGAACTCTCCGTCAAAAAATTCGGGCGACTTTGTCCGGCAAATCCGCCGGCGGCACGGATACTTGCTCAATTCGTCGAAATTCAAATAAGGATCCTGCAGAAAGAGAATGTTGTTTAAGAAGAATCAAGGGCCAAAACAGGCCAACCCCACACCGACCGACAACGCAAAGCAGGAAATCGCTACTCATTTGCGAATGGCAGACAAACTGATACGGGAGGGCAAGTACACAGAAGCCAAAGAGGAGCTTGATGCAGTCAGGGCGACCGAGCCTAACAATGTATACGCGTTGGCTTTGGAGGAAAGACGCCAGGCTCTTGAAAAGGGCGGCACCGAACCCGCCGGCGAGGCTGTCCAGCCAAAGGCAGAAGATGAAAATCCCCCTGAGGATGTCGAGACTCCACCGAAGGATAACAGGCCGCAGATAGACGAAGACGCAATCAGGGCCGAGGTAGAAAAGAGACTCGAAGCCGAATATAACAAGAGATTCACCGACGAGATAAGAAAAGCCGAACAGAGAATTGCCGACGCACTGAAGAAGGAGCGCGAATGGCAGGAGGCAGAGCGCGCATCGCTGATTACCAGCCTTGAAAAAGAGAAGGACCAATTCAGAAAACAGCTGGAAAAGCAGTCCAAGCAGAATTTCGAAATAGAGGTCGAGAAGATGGAGGCCGCTTTCCGCCAACAGCTCGCCAGTGAGCGCAAGAAAGCGGAAGAAGAAACCCGATCGGAGATGAGTTCTCTATACGAAAAATCCATGCTGGAGCTGCGAGAATCTTCCGTCAAAGAGAAGCAGACCCTGATGGAAAAGCAGCGGAAGGCTATCGAAGACAGCAAGAAACAAATGGAAGCCGATTTCAAGCAGAAGCTCTCCGAAGAGATCAACAAGGCAAAGGCTTCCACGATAGCGGAGCAGTCGAAAGAGAAAGATCGGACTGTCGAAGAGATCCGCGCAAGACTCCAGAAGGAATTCGATGAAAAATGGCAGTCGGACAAGACCAATATCGAGACCGGAATCAAGGCGCAGCAAGATAAACTGGAGGCTTCGTACCAGGAAAAGATAAAGAAGCTTGAACTTGAATCGCAGCAAGAGCTGAAGAAGCGGTTGGATGAGATTCAAGAGAATGAACGGAAGGAGCTGGAGACCAAGCAGGCTGAAATCCGCAAACAACTCGAAGCTGAGTACCAGAAAAAGCTGACCGCTGAGCTTGCGTCTGAACGTGAAAAGACCGAGAAAAGACTGGAGCGGGAAATCGGCGAGCGACAGGCGAAACTGGAAAGCGAGAGAAAGAGCGTCGTCGAAAAGGAGCAGCGCAAGCTTAACGAAACGCGCGCGTCCTTGAAAGCCGAGATGGAGAAGGAATTTGAGAACCGACTCGCGGAAGTCAGGAGTTCCGTTGAGTCCGGCTTGGAGAAAAGGCTCAAGCTGCTCGGGGTCAAGTTGCCCGGCACTCGCGATGAGAAACTCAAAATTTACAGCGAACGACTGAGGACCGCATGGTCGAAAGCGCCGCTGAGCGAAGCCGCCGCGCAGGAGCTGATGCAGCTCCGTGACGTGCTGCAGCTGACGTTCGAAGATCATCTGGCGTGCGAAGGCGAGGTCAGACTTCAGGCCTATACGGCCGAAGTGGAAAAGGAGATTAAGAACGGGCGTATAAAAACGGACGAACGGGGAGTCCTCGAAGAACTGAAGGCCAAGTATCAGATCACGAAGGAGGAAGCCTCCAGACTTGAGCCCTATATATTCGCAGCGTTTCAGCGAGCCGTTCTGAAGGCTGTCATACTGCTCGTCGACGACGACAAGGAGATCCTCGAAAGCATTTCTTCCGTGCTTGAAAGCTATGGATACGGCGTTCTAAAAGAGGAGAGCCCATCCGCCGCTATGAAGCTCCTCCAGTCCACACACGTCGATCTGATTCTCTCCGATGTCTTGTTCTCCGGAACTGAAGGAGACGGCTTTTCATTCTACGAAAGCGTCCAAAAGATTCCGCACTTGAAGAAGGTTCCTTTTATACTGATAAGCGGGATGCACGAAAGCTTCTTCGTGAGAGCGGGAATCCAGCTCGGCGTCGACGACTATCTCACAAAACCCGTCGACCCGGAACTCCTTGCTGCAGTAGTTGAAGGAAAGTTGAAAAAGTACCGGTCACTTCGCGAAGAAGAGTAACCACCCCGGTCTTGCCGGGATCCCCTCTCGCCGGGTCATGCACGCAGTATGATGGATGATCAAGACCTACGGTCGGAGTCAAGATTTTAACGGGAACGCCAGGCTCTTCCTTTTCCATTTCATCTCCCATATTCAGGACATCGGCTGACCGCCAATGGCTATCGGGCCGAACCACGCCCTTTCGGCCACTCAGATCCGAAATTCTTCCCATTTTCAATCCTTGTTCACTGCGTTCTCCCCGCGCTTTACATCGGAGTCGACGACCCAATAGCTGCTGCGCCATCTGAATATCAAACGTTGCCTTCCAACGTCTCTTGCGGAACGGGCGCGCGAATTCAAATTAGGGTGCGGTAAGCGGGACGCGCATCACAGCTCAAATCCGCCTCATCCGATGCCGACAGCGGCCGCCGACAGGTTCGGAGAAGAAGAAGCGAACCTTCCACGGCTCAATCGGTTACGGCGAGAATCTACCCCGTCGAGGAACTAATCGGCGGGCAGTTTCATTATGTCTCATATACTTTGGCTTTCTGTTGAAAAAACGTCAACTAGAACAAGGAGCACCTAGAATGAAATCCGACAAGATTATTGCGTCAGTGTTTGCGTTATTTCTGAGCTTCGGGCTGGCTTTCGGCCAGACAGGTACCATATCGGGAACCGTGAAATTCTCCGGCCCTGTTCCAACGATTAAACCGTACAAAGTGACTTACAATAACAACGTCTGCGGCAACGAAGCCTCTCTTGAGAGACTTATTGTTTCGAAGGACGGCGGAGTCGAATATGCCGTGATCTATATCGAAGGCGCAAAGGCAAAAGCCGAGAAGGTATCGCCGTCAAAATACGTTGTGGACCAGAAGCACTGTTCTTATCATCCGCATGTCCTGGTTGTGGATCACGGAAATGCTTTCACCGTCGCGAACAGCGACCCGCTGTTTCATAACGTCCACGGTTATTTTGCTTCGAACAACGAGACCGCATTCAATATCGCAGAACCTGTGCAGGGAATGAAAGTCGTACAGCACGTGAGGAAACCCGGGATGTATATGATGAGATGCGATGTACATCCATGGATGAACTGCTACGTATACGTGTCCGGAGGCGGCTTTGCAGCAACAACAAACGCTGCAGGTGACTATACCCTTGAGGGTGTGCCTGCCGGCAAGTACAAGATTGTCATGTGGCATGAGGGATGGGGCGTCAAGGAAGAAAGTGGCAAGCCGGAATTCTCCAAGCCGGTTGAGGAAACTCAGGAAGTGACGGTTACCGCCGGAAAAAGCACGACGGTGAATTTCACACTGAAATGACGATGAACACGGGTTATCCCATTTACCATCAGAATGCGCTCTTAGTTTAAGCACAAATTAGCTGGAGGGTATCGTGAGACTTGCTCCCATCTATTCTTCATTTACAATAGGAGTGGTGCTGACCATCGTTGCAGTCAGTGCAAACCAGGCCGGCGCCATTCCGCTTTTCGCAAGAAAATATCATGTAAGCTGTTTCAGATGTCACACAGTCCCGCCCGTTCTTAACGATTACGGAAGAAGGTTCCAGATCAACGGATACCAGCTCCCCGGAACGGACGAATCGACGCCTATATGGGCACAGGAACCGTTGTCACTTTCGTTTGTCTTCTACCCTTCTTTCGTATCCGACCATACCGTAATAACTACGGGAAACACAAAGACCTCAACCACTGAGTCGAGTTTTGAGCCAAGCGGCCTGGACCTTTTTACAGCTGGTACTATCGCGAAGCATTTGAGCTATTTCCTCGCGGCGCCTATCGGCATAACAGGTCCGGGACAATACTCACCGTCCATCGAAACGATGAGCATCATGTTCAACAACCTGGCAGGGCCCGACGGACAGAGTAATCTTAATTTCAGGTTCGGACGCTACCGCCTGTGGAACACGTTCCCCGACAATACGACGATCGTGGAATCCGCCGACTATCTCATTTACGACTACAACCCCAGCGGGGGAACTCTGCAAATTGCAGAACCTCAATGGGCTGCCTCGGTATACGGCTTCTTCCCGCAACTATTGGACGGACTCCGGTACGAAGCAGCACTGAGCGACGGCACAGACGGCGGTGATCCGCTAAGCTCGAATTCAGCGGAGTTCCTGATGCTCGAACAGACGGCCTATGTCGATAACGCGCCATTCAGGCTGGGACTTTACTACTACGGCGGAAAGGAGCTCACAGCGAACAGCCTGTCCGATAACATGAAAAGGTACGGCTTCGCAGTCGAGATTAACGATCCGTGGACAAAGAGGCTCGATCTGTCTTTCCAGTACATGAAAGCAACCGACGACAACATTGCCGGTTCAGCTATGACGATGGACGGTGGCTTTCTCGGGCTGAACGTCCTGATCGTCCCCGAAAAGTTTTTCATCTACGGCAGATATGATTTTGCGAACGTCGGCCAAACCGGTGAAAAACAGAACCAGTGGACCGGAGGCATTCGGTACCATTTTGCGCCGAACGTGGGAGCATATGCCGAGCTCAGTTTTCTCGATGACAATACGCCCGCCGTGCAGACGGACACTCAAACCACGCTTTCCACTCTCGGTGTATTGGTGGGATTCTGAAAAAAGGGGACGAAAATGAAAATGAACACTAGAAATTTCACGGTTCTGGCGGCGGTTTTCTCATTGTCACTTGCCCTTTATTCCTGCTCCACCAGCTACAACGGCTCGGACCAGATAAGTCTGGCGCGGGGAAAGGCCGTATATCACGAGGCCTGCGCGCCGTGCCATGGAGACAACGGAGACGGGAGAGGGCCGGTCTCGGTTTCACTCACCACGAAGCCCAGAGACTTCGAGTTGGGAATTTATAAGTTCAGGAGCACTGCTTCCGGAGAGCTCCCGACAACGTACGACCTGCTCAGAACCATAAACTCAGGCATTCATCACACTGCCATGCCTTCATTTTCACAGATGAGCATTGCGGATCAGTATTCGGTCATAGAATACATTAAAACGTTGTCCCCGCTCTTCAGTGATTCGACGCAGTACCCGCTGGATACTGTCAGGATATCCACTCCCGTGCCCTACACGCTGAACAGTATCGAACGCGGCAGGCAGGTATACCTGGCCATGCATTGCTGGAGCTGCCACGGAATCACCGGCGAAGGGAACGGTCCCGCGGCACCTACCGTTACAGACGACCAGGGAAATCATATCCAGCCCACAAACCTGACTCATTACTGGGATATCAAAATGGGGAGGAGCCCGCAGAAGATTTATCTGATCTTCAGCACTGGGCTGAACGGAACTCCGATGCCGTCTTATGCTCAAATACTGACGGACAAACAGAGATGGGATCTCGCAAATTATGTCTACGCACTGTCGCATAAAGACCGCTTCTACGACGGCAAACAA